>JAEUJS010000438.1 GCA_016792935.1 Archangium sp.
TCGTCCACGAGTCTCAATGCTGGCTTGGGGTTACGGACTTCCATGGCGCTGAAGAAGAGAGCCTCGACCACTCGGAAACGGCTCGCCACCCGAGGTCGTACCTGAACCCACGTGTACGGAGCGTCAGATCAGACATGCGGCGGCAGTCAGCGAGCGGGTGAAATTCTTCGACGAACTCCTCGCACTTCACGAACAGGTGGTGCTCTTCGAGGCCCAGAAGCGGCTCGAGGCGCTCCACCCGAACCGTCATGTGCTGCACACGTATTCCGACCTCTTCCGGCACCTGCAGTTCGTGCACGAGAAGCAGGCCACGCTCGTCACGCGCGCCGAACACGGAGCGCTCGTCGAGGACTGGCCCAACGACGACTGCTCCGACATCACGCGAGACCTGGTGCACCGCTGGGACACCGTGACGTGGAACGAGCAGCGCTTCGAGGTCATCACCATCACCCTGCGCGCTGAAGGCAACACGCACCGCAACACGTTCATCGTTGGAGACACCGTCGCGCAGACCCGGAAGTTCTTCCTCGCGGTGTGTGACTGGTGCGCGACGACGCGCGGCGCGGTGCTCGTCTACGCCGATGGCCACTTCTCGCGCAGCACCACGCTGCAGGAAGCGATCGAGAAGACGTCGCTCGACGACCTGGTGTTGCCCGATGAGCTGCGAGCGAGCTTGCGCGACGACGTGCACCGCTTCATCAACGGGCGCGAGCTGTACGCGAAGCACAAGGTGGCGTGGAAGCGCGGCCTGTTGCTCATCGGTCCTCCGGGCAACGGGAAGACGCACATGCTGCGCGCGCTCATCGCAGAGACGAAGTGGCCAGTGCTGTACGTGAAGGCGTTCCAGGGGCGGCACAGCGACTTGTCGGAAGGCATCGGTCGGGTGTTCGCGCGCGCGCGGCGTGCGGCTCCGTGTGTGGTGGTGCTCGAAGATCTCGATTGTTTGATCGACGAGAACAACCGCAGCGTGCTGCTCAACGAGCTCGACGGCTTCGCTGAGAACGAAGGCATCCTGGTGCTCGCGTCCACCAACCACCCCGAGAAGCTCGACCGCTCGCTGCTCGACAGACCCAGCCGCTTCGATCGCAAGCTCAACTTCGCTCTACCCGCGCCTGCCGAGCGGAAGAAGTTCCTCGAGAAGTGGCGTTCCAGCGTCGAGCCTGCGCTGCGCATCAGCGAGGGCGTGTTGACGCACCTGGTGGAAGGCACGCACGGCTTCACGTTCGCGTACCTCAAGGAACTGACCCTCAGCGCGATGCTCTCGTTCATGGAAAGGCACGAACGAGCGGCCATCGACGACGTCACGCTCGACCTGCTCGCTACGCTGAAAGGTGAGATGTCGAGCGCGCGCAAGCTCCTGCCCCCACTGCCCGAGGGCGAACGGCGGATCAGCCTCTCGTGACGTGCGCCCGCTCGGGAGTACGCTTCACGACCGTGCGTTCCAGCAACTTCGTGTTGTGCGCGGTGCTCCTCGCGTCATGTGAGTTCACCGACCGTGACGAGCCGACGGGTGTTTCGCAGCAGGCGCTCCTCGCCAACACCGGGTTCGTCCCCGAGCGCATGGGAGCGGCCGTTGCGATCTGCGGCACGGACGACTTCTTCGTCGGCAGCCCGGGCTCTTCGAAGTTCTGGGCGTCTCCGTATGCGCCGACCTCGCAGCTCTCTCCGTCGATCAACGATCGCGTGGGCGGCTCGGTGGCGTGTCTCGTGGGGCCCGATGGCGGTTCCATTGGCTATACGGTCGGCGACGGAGGCCTCTTCAAGCAGAGCACCGGCAGCGGGCTGGTGCGCATGGGCACGTTCACCAACCTCGACTACGTGTTCACCGGCACGCCGGATGGGACGCTGGTGGTGCTCGATTCCTTCTTCCTGCGGGAGATCGACCCCGCGACGGGCACGGTCATCGACTTCTGCGGCTTGCCGACGGGAACGCGCGCTCGCGCGATGGTGCGCCTCGAGACGGCTGTCGTGGGCAGTGACGAATACCTCATCGGCGATCCCAACAACCGCCGTGTGGTGCGCGCGACCAAGAGCATGCTCGGCAATTGGTCGTGCAGCGCCACCGCCATCGCCAACTCGTCGCTTCCCGAGTTCGGGCGTTCGCTCGCCTTCGGTGAGTTCATGCCCGGCAACATGGAACGCGAGGTCGCGATCGGCGCGTCCGGCCAGTACCTCGTCTACGACGCATTTTCGCTCGCCCACCGCATGACGGTCGGCCTCTCCGCTGAGCCCGGCTTCGCCTTCTCGCTCGCCACGCGCCCGGCCTGGGTCCAGGTGGGAATTACGACCGTCGATGCCGTCGCAGTGGGCTCGCCCGGTACCGAACGCGTGTACCTCTTCCTCGGAGACTCCGGCATCGACACCATCTTCCCGCTCCCTCCACCTCCACGCGTTGGTTCGGAGTTCGGGTACGCGGTGGCGGTGTTGCCCAACGGAACGCAGCTGTTGGTCGGCGCTCCTGAATACGGTGACGGTGGCGGTGCGGTGTACGTGAGCGACATCACGGCTTCGCCCATCACCGACGCGTCGGTCACCCTGTGCTCCGGTGCGACCTGCGGGCCCTGCGCGGCGTGCGTCGGCGGAGTGGCGTGCGTTCCCTTCTGCACGACGGGCATGGATGGCGGCTCGGGGATGGGCGGCGGAACCGGCATGGGCGGTGGAATGGGGACCGGTGGTGGCTTCCCGATCGGAGGCGGAACTGGCATGGGCGGCGGCGGCGGCTTCACGATCGGCGGCGGCTCTGCGATGGGCGGCGGTTCCATGTCGGGTGGCGGAGGAAGCGGCGGCAGCGGAGGAAGTGGCGGCAGCGGAGGAAGTGGCGGCAGCGGAGGACGTGGCGGCAGCGGAGGAAGCGGCGGCAGCGGAGGAAGCGGTGGCGGAGGCGGTGGCGCGGTGAACACCGGCGGCGGAGGCGGGGGAGCGGTGAACACCGGCGGCGGAGGCGGCGGCGCGGTGAGCGTCGGCGGCGGAGGCGGGTCTGGCGGTGGCGTGAATGTGGGTGGCGGCACTGCGCGCGGCGGCGGCAGCGGCACCGGTGGCGGCATCGGGCCCACGACCGACGCTGGTCGCCCGGACGGAGGAGACAAGGACGCGAGCGTCGACATCGACGGCGGCGCAATCGACGCGAGCGTGACTCCGACGACCGACGCCGGCGCGTCGAGCGATGCCGGAGATGACGCGGGAACCGACGACGCGGGAACCGATCTTCCGCCCGACGTGCAGTTCGAAATTCCAGCGTGCGGCTGCACGAGCGCGCAGGCGATGCCGGTGGTGATGGCTTTCGCGCTCGTCGCATTTGCGCGCAGGCGCCGTCGCTGATCAGTCTGAAAGCCGCTACAACGCGCCCCGTTCCTGGCAGGCCTCCAAGGCGGGTGTCACATGCGTCGTCAGCTCCGTCACATCGTTCTGTTGTCGTGTTGCGCGGTGGTTCTCTCGGTGGCGGGCTTTGGTTGCGAAGTCGCGTCGCCACCAACTGCTCCCGTCTCGACGACGTCTGCGTTGTGGAACGAAGCGAAAGGGCGGCCGCAGCTGCTCTCGGGTGAGCTCTTCTCGGGTGACGGTGACGCCGAGTCAGTGGCGCGCGCGTTCCTGCAGAGCCGCTCGGAAGAGTTTCAGCTCACCGGCGAAGGCTTCTCGCTCGAGCTGACCACCACGCGCACCGGCCTCGCGGGCGAGTACCTGCGCTTCGGCCAGTGGCAGGTCGTCAACGGCGAGCGGCTCCCGGTGTTCGGCGGAGAGGTCATCGTGTTGGTGACCGACTTCGGAGCGAAGCGCGTGGTGCGGGCGCTCAACCTCGAGCACTTCGAGAGCGCGAAGACCGTGAAGCACGAAGGCGATCTCGGCATGAACGGGGCAGTCGAGCGCGCGCTGGTGTTGGTGAACGCCGCGAGCTCCGAGCTCGACGCCGAGCCGACTGCGACGCGCGGTGTGTACGTGAACGAAGCCGGCGTCGCGCGCGTGGCGTGGAAGGTCGGCCTGCTGCTCGAGAGCGCGAGCCCTCCGCACGACTGGAGCGTGTTCGTCGACGCCGCGAAC
>JAEUJS010000489.1 GCA_016792935.1 Archangium sp.
CCCTTCTCGCACTTGTCCACTTGCGGCTTGAGCCCGATGCCCGCGAACAAACGCACCGTCGGTGTGCCGGGCAGATTTCCGAACCCCGGACCACCGAGCGCGAACAACTCGATGGGACCCAGCGGCACGCGAACACCGCCGAGCAGCTCGAAGCCCGGAGGTGATTCTCCTTCGAGCGCGATGGTCGAGTGGAAGCTGCCTTCGAAGCGCGCCCCTTCTCCCGTGCTCGAGACGAGCAGCCGAATGCCCAGCGCCGAGCCGACCGTGTCGCGCAGCGTGCCTTGCGTCAGCGCCCGAGACTCGCGAATCACCGCGCTGATCTCTCCACCCACTCGCACGGGCCCGACGTCACGCCCGGCCGACAGCTGCGGCGTCAGATTGAAGCCGCTCTCGGTGTTGAGCGCGTTGCCGACTCCCGCGGGAATCGCGATGCCGAGCTGAAACGCGAGATCGAACGGCATCGACTTCACCAGGCCGCTGCCGCCGTGCGACAGAATTCCCAGTCGTGCCGCGACGCGTGCGGAGCCGAGACCGACGGTGTCAGGCGAGAGCGTGTTCGCCGCTTGCGACAGATCGTCTCCGGTCTGCGCGACGACCAGGGGCAGCTCTCCGGTCACCTGCAGCCACGACGTGATGCCGAAGCCCAGGCCCAGGTGCAGCTGCACCCGGTGCGCGATGAGCGAGCCGATGCGGCTTTGATCTCTGAAATAGACGAGCGGGTTGTTCTCGTAGTGCAGCCCGAGCGTCGCGCGGAAGCGGTAGCGCGGGAGCGTGTCCCCACTCGCCGCGCCCATTCCGGCGAGTCCTCCGTCTTGCAGCGTGAAGCGCGAGAGGGAGAACTGCGGGAGCTGTTGCGGTCCAGCTTGTTGCTGCGCGAACGCGAGAGTCGGAGCGAGCGTGAGAAGAAGGATGAACTCCCTCACCCCCAGCCCTCTCCCCGAGGGAGAGGGGGTCATTGTCTTCTCCTGCGCAGCAACAACGCGAGCGCGATCCACACGCCGCTCACTCCGAACGCGTTGCAGCCGATGATGCCGGCGCCGCCGAAGCGCTCATCGACGGTGCGAAGGTTGAAGCGCGTCGGAGCAGACTTCGGGCTCACATTGCCCGCCGCGTCGCGCGCATCGGCCTCGACCACGAACGCACCGGTCCCGAGCGTGTGCGGATCGAGCGAGAACGTGAACCGGCCAGCGACGTCGGCCGTCGTGGTGCCGACTGCCTTGCCGTCGATGTAGATGGTCACCGTCGAGCCCGGCTCCGCGAAGCCCGTCACGTCGAGCGGGCGATCGTCGTCGTGCGTCGACTCTCCCGCGGGCGTGATGATGTTCGGCGCGTTCGGCGCGCGGCTGTCGATGCTGAACGCCACGCCCATTCCCTGCGGCCCGGAATTGCCCGACGAATCACGCGCTGACGCCGTCACCACGTACGAGCCATCAGCGAGTGGAGTGGGCGGCGTGACGCTCCACTCGACCATCGAGTTCGCAGTCGTCGTGCCGACCGGGTTGTTGTTCACGTAGATGGTCACCGTCGCGCCCGGCTCGGCGGTGCCCGTGATGGGCGGCGTGTTGCTGGTGGTGACTTCACCGCTCGTGGGATCGGTGATGGTCGGACCGGTCGGCGCCGTCGCGTCTTTGCGCACCACGCGCGTGTCCTGGCCCGTGCCCGCCGCCGTGGTCTGCGACGCGCGCACCGTCACCGACGCCGAGTCAGGCAGCGCGCGCACGTCGACGGTGGCGGAGAACATGCCGTTGGCGCACTGCACGTTCACCGGAGCGAGCCCCATGATGTTCACCGACACGTCACCCGCGCCGGTGCTGCACACACCGCTCACCACGTACGCGCCCGCGTTCCCCGAGTTGATGTCGGACGGCGTGTTGAGCAACACGTTGGGCAAGCCGTCGACCGTGAACGAGCGCGGCGGAGAGTCAGGCGACACGTTGCCGGCCTGGTCGATCTGCCGCGCGACGATGGTGTGCGGCCCGGTTCCCAACACGGTGGAGCACGACCACGACCCCGCCGCGCTCGCGATGACCGAGCACACCAAAGCGCTGCCTTCGAACACGCTCACCGTGGCGAGCGGCTCCGCGGTGCCGGTGATCATCGGCATCGGAGCGACCGAGGCATTCGTCGTCGGCGTCGAGATGATGGGCGGCACCGGCACCTGCGTGTCGATGGTGAACGTGCGCTGCGGAGAAATGCCCGACGTGTTGTCCGCGGCGTCAGTCGCGCGCGCGGTGACGATGACGGTGCCGGGCAACAACACGGTCGACGTGCACGCCCACATTCCGCTCGGAGGAACGACCGTCGAGCACAGCTCCACGCCCATGCGCGAGACGCGCACGGTGCTGCCGGGCTCTCCGGTTCCAGTGAAGGTCGGCGTGGTGGTGTTGATGAACGCCATCTCCACCGGCGCGGAGATGGTCGGCGTCGTCGGCGCCACCGTGTCCTTCACGGTGTTGCGCGTGTCCGAGCCCGTGCCCGTCACGTTGGTCTGCGACGCGATGATCGAGATCTGCGGACCGTCGGTGAGCATCGTCGCGTTCACGGAAGTGGAGAAGCGGCCCGCGGTGCATGAGGTGGTCGCCATCACCGTCCCGACGCGCACCGTCACCGTTCCCGCGGCCGTGGTGCAGTTTCCCGCGACCGTGAACGACGTGACGTTGGCCGCGTTGATGGGCGTCGGCGTGTCGAGCGTCACCGTCGGCACGTTGGCGATGGTGAAGCTGCGGCCCGGCGAGTTGGGCCCGCTGTTCGTCGCGCGATCGATCTGCCGCGCGAAGATGGTGTGCGCTCCGGTGCCGAGCGTCGTCGGGCAGCTCCACTGGCCGCTCGCGTCGGCGGGCGTGCTGCACAGCTGCGTCGTGCCTTCGAACACCAGCACCGTGGCGAGCGCTTCCGACGTTCCGCTCACCGAGGGATTCGGAGCGACCGTCGCCGCCGCCGCCGGGTTGGTGATGACCGGCGCCGCGGGCGGCATGGTGTCGATGGTGATGGTGCGACCCGGTGACGTGGTGCCGGCGTTGCCCGCGGGGTCGGTCGCGCGCGCGGTGAGCGAGATGGTGCCGTCGGGAATCATGTTGGCCACGCAGCTCCACGTGCCCGATGCGCTGACGACCGCGCTGCAGACCTCGGTGGTGCCCGAGTACACGCGCACCGTGGTGCCGACTTCTCCGGTGCCGGTGATGGTCGGCGTTGCATCGTTCACGAACGAGCCGCCGTTGGGCGTCACGAACGCGGGCACGCCGGGCAACGAGGTGTCCTTCGAGGTGGTGGCGGAATCGGTGCCAGTGCCCGCTCCATTCGTCTGAGAAGCGCTCACCGAAATCGACGGGCCGTCGGGCAGCGCGCTCACCGAGAGCGTGGTGGTGAACGCGTTGCTGCTGCACGGCGTGGTGGTCATCACCGACCCGACCCGCACCGTGACGAGCCCGTTGGTGTCCTGGCAGGTGCCGCTCACGCGATACGCGGTGACGTTGCCGGCGTTGATGGTGCCGACGGGATCGAGCCGAACGATGGGCGCGCCGACGACGACCGAGATGGTCTGATCAGTCACCTGGTTGTCGAGCACCGAGATGCCCGAGATGTTGGTGCGGCCGTTCACGTACGCGCCCGCGGTGGACGACGTGACGTTGACCACGATGGTGCAACGCGAGACGCCCATCGCGAAGCCGCCGCCCGCGAGTCGCACCGAGGTGCTGCCTGCTCCGAGCGCGCCGCCGGCCGCGGTGGTGACCGACCCACCACACGTGTTCATCACCGTGCCGTTCGCGATGGTCAGCCCGCTCGGCAACGTGTCGGTGAACGCGAGGTTGGTCTGCGGCAGCGCGCCGGGCACGTTGTCGATGGTGAAGGTGAGCGTGGTGGTCGCGGGAACGACGAGCACCGTGGCGCCGAAGCGCTTCGAGAGCTGCGGCTGGAACGAATAGAACGTGAGGTCGTTGACGCTGGAGTGCGTGCCGGCCGACGAGCCGAAGTTCCACATGATGCCGAACGAGTTGTCGACGGTGGTGGGCTCGATGTAGTTGGTGAACGTGCCCGCCGAGTTGACGGAGTTGTTCTGGTTCGCGGGGCAATCCACCGAGTCGAACAAGCACGCGTAGAAGCCGGCGAAGTAGCCCGTCCACGCGGTGCCCGAGCGGTAGCGCCACGCCTCGACGATGTTCGACGCCGGCCGGTAACCGCCCACGATGGTCGGAGGACCCGGCGAGACGAAGCT
>JAEUJS010000494.1 GCA_016792935.1 Archangium sp.
CGATGGCCTCGGGGTCGGTCAGGCTGGCGCGCACCAGGCGCAAGTGTTCCGCGAGCGGCGCGTCGATGGTCTCGAGCCCGGGAATGGTGCCGACGGCCAGCCGCCGCGACGCCGGGCGCGGGCCGAAGACGTGGAGGAGCAGGAGCGCGGTGACGGCCACTCCAGCCCAGGCGACGGTGGTCGCGGCCGCGGCGAAGGTGACGACGGCAGCGGTGAGCACGGGCACCAGCACGAGGCCGGGCGCGAGCGGCGTGGGTTCGAAGCCGACGTGCCAGCGCGGCGATTCACCGGGCGGGCGCAGGCGCACCGCAGCGCCACGCGTGGTCAGCCACCGCCCGAGCAAGTCGAGTGATGCGTCATCGGGCCCGGCGATGAGCAACGCCCGCTCGTGGTCAGCGATGTCGAGCGGGCCGACGACGGCGCCCAGGAGCGTCAGCGCGCTGTTTCGTGCGGGAGCACCGACCGGTCCGAGCGACACTTCGAGCTCTCCGCTGCCCGCGCGCGCGTCGGTCGGCGTGGCGCACTTGAGGCAGAGACCGAGACCGGGAAGGAGCTCGCCACCGCACTGCCGGCAGGTCACGGGCGGCGTCCCGGGTCGATGTACACCGGGGGTTGGCCCGCGCGGACGACCGGCGCCTGGCGCGCGAACGAGAGGGCGAGCTTGAACTGCTCGATGGCGAAGTCGACGTGGCCATCACGCGTCTGTTCGGCCTCGGCGATCTTCTTCTTGAATTCGTCCGGGTTCCACGGCGACTTCTGCGTCAGGTAGCCCTGCCACGTGCGGATTTGATCGTTGAGGTACCCGGCCTGCGAGAGCGCCTGAATGGCGGCGTCGAAGCGGGTGCGCGTCTCTCCGATGAAGGTGCCCGTCTGCCGCGCCACGAGCTGCACGCGAATCTGCACCTCGGAGCCCGCGCGGCCTTCGTCGATGGCGAGCACGGCCTTCTCGAAATCGCCCTGCAGCCGCGCGAGCACCGTGTCGAGCATGACGTCTCCCTGCTCGGTGTTTTTGTTCTCGCGCTCGAGGCGCGCCTCTTCAGCGAGGCGGTCGGCTTCTTCCTTCGCCGCCTGGTCGGCTTCCGCGCGCCTCCGCTCGTCGTCGATGAGCGCCTCGAGCCGCTGCATGCGCGGTGAGAGCAACGCCGCCGCCGTCGAGCCCGTCGCGGCCTTCCACCGACGCTGCGCCTCGTCGCGGTTGTTGCGCGCCAACTCGAGGTCGCCGAGCGCGAACTGCGCCTCGGAATACGCCTCACTCGTCGGCGAGAGCGTGTTCACCAGCGCCAGGAGCCGCTCGTTCGAGGTGGCGTTGAAGCCCTCGGTGATGGCGCGGAGGTCGAGCGCGAGAATCTCGGTGCGCTCGGGTGCAGTCGTTCCGAGCTTCGTCAGCGCGGCTTGCGCACACGCCACGTCGGTGCGCGCCAGGCAGCGGTCGCACTCTTCGAGCTGGGCATCGAGCGCCCTCGAGCGCCGGACGGACATCGTGATGGTGCCCACCGCGACGATGACGAAGGCGCCCACGAGGACGGCCAGGAGGGCCCGGTTGTTGATCAACCTCCACCACCACGTCGCAGCTTGGCTCACATCAGCATTCTAGGGTCATCGAACGTTGGATTTCACGTGGCGCGCTATGCTGCGTGTGGGATGGGCGACGTCGAAAGACTCAAAACGGAATTCGCAGCCGCGACGGATCCAGCGCGTCGCTTCGAGCTCGTGAAGCAGCTGGCTGAGGCGCATCTCGCGGAAGGCAACGCCGCCGAAGCGTTGCGGGCCTTCACCGCGGCCAGCAAGTTCGCGCCGAACGACCTGACGGCCCTCACCGGAGCGCGGCGCGCGGCCACGCTGGTCGACCCCCAGTCGGCCCTCGACTGGTTCGACCGTGAGCTCAAGGCGCTCACCGACGAGACGGCGAAGGCGCGCGTCTACAAAGAGCTCGGCGAGCTGTACCAGAACCGGCTCAACGACTTCGAAGGTGCGCAAGACGCGTTCGCGCGCGCGCGCCAGGGAGACCCGCGCGTGTTCGAAGAGCGCGCTCCCGAGCCAGCGCCCCCAGCGCTGCCCCGCTTCGACGCGCTCGAGCCGTTGCCCGAGCTGCCGCAGCTGCCGCCGCCTCCCGGGGGCGCTCCTGCTGCCGCGCCTGGAGTCGTGCCCGGTGTTCCTCCTCCTCCCGCGGCGGCGCTCTCGAGCGGCTCGGTGCGCAGCGCGTCGGTTCGCAACGCGCAGAAGCCCACCTCGAAGCTCGTGCCCGCGCTCGCGGGTGTCGCGTTGCTCGGAACGCTCGGCGTCGTCGGCGTGGTGTTCGGCACGGGCACCACGCCGCGCCCCGAAGCCGTGACCTGCGCCGCCGAGCTGAAGCGGGTGTCGGTCAACCCGAAGCCCGGTGAAGAGCAATGGGATTGCGTCGACCAGCTCACCACCACCCGGTGGACGCTCTCTGGCACGCGCGTCATCGAGCGCGCGCAGGTCTCGAACGGAAAGTTGGAAGGCCACATGGTGCGCATGCCGTCCCCCGACGTGCGCATCGAAGGCGGCTACGTCGCGGGCGTTCCTTCGGGCGTGTGGCGCACGCTGCGCAACGACGTGCTCGAGAGCGACGAGACGTACGTGGAAGGCAAACGCAACGGCCGCGCGCACCGCTACACGCTCGATGGCGGCGTGGTCGAAGAACAAGATTGGGCCGACGACGTGAAGCACGGCCAGTTCAAGAGCTTCTCGGCCGGCAAGGTGTTGCTCTCGGGCAGCTACGCGCGCGACGCGAAGTCTGGAAAGTGGACGCGCTACGACCAGGCGGGGCGTCCCGTCGAGGTGTGGAATGAGCCGAAGGGCGTCGATGCGGGCGTGGTCGCCGACACCGGGTCGGAGCGCGAGGTCTCGGTGGACGAGCTGTTCGCCGGCCAGACGCTCTCGTCGTGGAGAATTCGTCACGCCGAAGTGCGCCTCGAGGCGAAGAAAGGCGACGATTCGCTGCAGGTGTTGCTGCTTCACCGCGCCGACCTCGCCGGACTCAAGCTCAACGCCGAGGGCACCCTGGAGCCCAGGAGATGACACTCGCTCTGTTGGTGGTCGTGTCGGGCGCGTTGGGCGCGTGGGAACACCAACCGGCCCAGGACGGTCACCCCGAAGTCTTCGTGATCAGATCAGCCGACGGGTCGGCTGGGGCGGTCGACACGACGGGTGAACGCGCCGCGGCCATCTTCACGGTGCGTGCGGGCTACGCCGACGACACGGGCTTGTTTGGTCTCACCGCGCAGACCCAGCAGGCGTTGCTCCATGCCAACCCGCGGCTGGCGAAGTTTCAGGAACAGCTCTTCGCCAACGGCGTGACCCTCGAGCTGTCGGTCAGCCGGCAACGCTGCAACTTCGTGCTCACCGGCTCGCAGCAGGGCGTGACGCTGGCCGCGCAGTCGCTGGCGGCGGGTTTGTTTCAGCCGAAGGTCGACGACTCGAGCGTCGTCGCGCTCTCACAGCGCGGCTCTCCGCAGGGACCGCTCGCGAACGAGGCCGAGTTCCTCGCGCAGATGCTCGAGCCGGTGCTCCTCAAGGAAGCCAGGCGCGTTCAAGTCGGGCAGCTGGTGTGGCACCCGCCCTCGCGAATTCGGCAGCACATCAGCGAGTACTTCAGTCCGGCGAACACCACGGTGACGTTGATTGGCATCGACCGTTCCAAAGTGCCGGCGCTCAAGCTCGTTGGAGGGACCCGTCGCGAACGC
The DNA here is from genome assembly GCA_016792935.1 of Archangium sp. Lineage (GTDB taxonomy): Bacteria > Myxococcota > Myxococcia > Myxococcales > Myxococcaceae > Archangium_A. The sequence continues at coordinate 3,708 of JAEUJS010000494.1, forward strand.
CCAGTGAATCCGTGGGCCACCGACGTGAGCGTGAAGGTGCCCAGCTCGCGAAACGTGCACGTGCTCGGTTACCCCTTGCCTCCGCTCGACGCGACGCAGGTCGCCGGCATGCGCGTCGTCGCGCGGCTGCTGCAGGAAGAGCTGCTGCGCACGCTGCGTCAGAGCGGGAGCGCGTATTCCATCTCGGTGGTGCCCACCTTCAACGCCACGTTCTCGGGCGTGCTGATTCTCATCCCCGCGTACGACTCGTCGGGGCTCGATCTCGAGACCGGCATCATGGAAGCCATCTTCCGCGTGACGCACGACAAGCTGACCGACGAAGACGTGAAGACGCTGGTGACCGCGGAGCAGGACAAGGACCGGTTGTTGAGTCAGCGCGCTGATCAACTCGCTGACGAGCTGGTGAACGGTTCGCGCCTCGAGGCGTGGGAATCGCCCGAGTACCAGCAGGCGCTCGCGGAGCTGAACGCCGCGCA
>JAEUJS010000524.1 GCA_016792935.1 Archangium sp.
CCATCGGCGAGTTCGCCCATCAGGGTCCCGAGTCGGCCCAGCTGTTGCGCGTGCGTCCGAGACGTCGCTGCCGCGAGGAGAAACCCTTCGCTCAGCCGCCGCATGTCCGACTCGAGCGCGCCGATGCGTTGGAGCGCAGACCCCTGGCTCTGCTGGAGCCCGGAGATGCTCTGCTGCATGGTCACCATGTCCGTCTTGAGCGCCGCAACATCAGCGACGCTTTGCATGGAGATTTTCGCCAACTCCTCGAGTTGCTCGGTGTGCTTCTTCGAGGTCGCCTCGAGCGCCTCAACGGTCTCCATCAAGTCAATCACCACATCCCGCCCCTTCACTCTCGCCACATTTCGTCTCCTTGCATGACTGCGTGGAGACGACCTTCTACTGGCGAGCACTGACATCCCTGGGCGGCGGCGCATGTGCGGAGCGTTGCACGGTGCGCACGGTGCTGCACAGCCAGCGCACGGCATGGCCGCGGATCTCCATGAGCGCCGGTGTTGCACGCCCACACGGCATGACCCTCGACCTCGAAGAAGAGCTCATCACCACTCCCGGACTCGAGTCGCTCCCTGCCTGGCTGCGCTTCATCGTCGCTGATGTCGTCGCGCAGGTGCTCGAAGGCGAACGCGCCGTGCTCGGAGCCGCCCGCCGCGCCTACTTCCTCGAGACGACGAACACCGGCCGTCAAATCGCCGACCAACAGCTGCGAGATCAACAACGTCACGTCAGCTACTTCGTCGACGCGCGCCGCCGCCTCAGCATCGAGCGACCCGTCAATCCGCACCTGCGCGAGCTGCTCCGCGAGGCGAGCAGCGCTGATCAACTCCCGTCGTTGCTCATCGGCACGCACCTCGTCATCGAGACGCTCGGCGCCGCGCTCTTCACCGCCGCCGGCTCGCTCTTCTCGTCGCAGTGCGACAACCGCTTCTTCTCGGTCTCGACGCGCTGCACGCTCGGAGAGCTCGCCATGGCGATGGAATGGCTCCAGCGTGACGAAGCACGGCACGTGGCCTACGGCGTCTCGCGTCTGCGTGAAGAACGCGCGCGCATGACCGCGCAACAGCGCCTGCTCTTCGACCTGGAAATCAGGAATTGGCGCGCGAAGCTGGAAGCGCTCTTCAGCCGGCTCCCGCTGCTCGTGTTGCTGCGGCCGTGGCTCGAGCTGCGTTCCGACACCGTGCTCGCGCAGTTCGACGCACGCGCGCGCGCGGTGCTCTCAGGCTGACTTCGACTTCGTGTAGCCGAGCACCGAGTACACCGCGCGGCCCAGCCATTCCCGAATCGCCCGCGCGCTCTGACTCAAGTACTCGGCGCGCGGAGCGAGGTGCGGGTCACTCGAGAGGTCGCGCAGCCGGTAGTCGACCGCGCGAACGTCGGCCTCGATGCCCACCGCGCGAAAACAACCGACCGCGCGCGGCACGTGAAACGCGCTGGTGACGAGCAACACGTTCTTCGCGCCGAGCTGCTCGAGCAGGCGTTTGCTCTCGGTCGCGTTCTCGCGCGTGTTGAGCGCCTTGTCTTCGACCAGCACCGCTTCCGCCGGAATCCCCAGCGCGCGGAGCTCCCTCGAGAGGAATTCGGCCTCGGTCGGCAGCCCTTGCGACAACACGCCGCCCGACACGATGGCCACCTTCGCCTTGCCGCTCGCGAGGAGTGACTGCACCGTCAGCAGACGCTCGACGTTGTCGTTCCACGCCGGCTCGTCGGGCAACGAGCCACCCGGAGACACGGTTCCACCGAGCAACACCACCGCGTCGTAGGTCACGTCCGGCCGCATCGACGACTCGACGCCGGACTCGAGCGAGCGCCACAGCCGGTTCGAGACTGCGGGGAGTGAAAAAATGAAGAGGCACGCGAGTCCAAATGCCAGCAGCCGCAATGCACGGCGTCGTCGCACGGCATGCGCGGGATCAACTCGGGTCAGCAGCGCCACTCCAGAGAGCATGGACACGAAGCTCCACCAGAATGGATCGACCGCGACGTCGAGCACTTTCGAGAGGAAGAAGAACACGCAACGCATCACAGCAAGGGTGCACGGGGTGGGCTACAGTTTGACCATCCGCGCTCGAACGAAGCAGGGCCCACAACGAGCGCCCATTTTCCAGGTGGCTTCGGCATGCGACGAATTCGCTGGTTGACCCTCGCCTCACTCGGTGTGTTCGGAGCGCTCGGCTGCCGACCCCCCGACGCAGCGCTCAAAGTGACCGTTACGCTCAAGGCGCAGGGCACCAACAAGGTGCGCGCCGATTGCGTGAAGCTCGCGGTGCTCGATGGTGATGTCGAGAAGAAGTCCGTCGTCATCCGCCGCCAGACCGACGACGTGATGGTGTTCGCCGTGCTCCGCGGCACCGACCTGCCGAAGAACGTCAACCTGCAGGTGAGCGGGCTCCTCGGTGACTGCATGGATGAGTCGTCGCTGCGCCTCAACGCGCAGGGCATGCCTCAGGCGACGCAGTTCCCCGAATCGGGCGTGGCGTCTTTCGACCTCGAGCTCGAGCCGCCCAATTCCACGCTCGACGCCGACCGCGATGGCTTCGTGGGCGCGATGCGCGGAGGGCCTGACTGCGCCGACAACGACTCCACGATCTTCCCGGGCGGGCGCCAGCTCTGCACCAGCACCGTCGACACCGACTGCAACGGCTCGGTCAGCTGCGATGACCCGGGCTGCAGCTCCGACATCTTCTGTGCAGATCAAGCCGACCGCGTGGTGCTCACCACGCAGCTGACGCCGACCATGTTGCGCGGTGATTGCTTCGGGCCGATTCGCGTCGAGCTGCGCAGCGCCACCGGCCCCCGCACCGCCGTGCGCGATACGCCCGTCACCTTCACCTCGAGCATCACCGGCATGACCACGCACGCCACCGCGACGTGCAACGACATGCCCATCACCTCGCTCCCCATCCTCTTCGACACCACGTTCGTCGAGGTCTACCTGAAGGCCGACGAGCAGGCGTTCGGCACCAACAACTTCACCGCCACCGCGGCGCAGGTCGCCATGCCCGGCAGCCTCATGGTCGAGGTGCACCCACGCGCCGTCGCCGCGCTGCGCTTCACCAACACACCGCTCACCATCGGCGCCGGCGGCTGTTCAGCGATGCCGCTCACGCTGCAGTTCTTCGATTCGCAGAACCGTCCGACCGACGTCGACGCGCCGAGCACCATCAACTTGAGCTCGACGCCCAACGACGTGATGAACCGCAACATCTTCTTCTCCGACGCGACGTGCCTCACGCCGTCGCCGACGGTGATGCTGATGCCCGGGCGCGGCACGGCGAACGTCTACGTGCAGGTGCAGCGCGCGGCCACCTTCAACCTCGTGGCGGCCCCGTCGGTGGGCACCAGCGACATGCAGAACCTCATCGTCAACGCGAGCACCCCGACGCAGCTGTCGTTCGCGAACATGCCGCTGGCGCTCATCGCCACCAACCCGTGTTCGCAGTCGCCGATCATCCTTCAGTTGGAGGACGAGTTTGGAAATCCCTCGACGCTGCCCACCGCGCTGCCGCTGAACCTGAGCGTGTCGGGCCCCTCGAGCGTCTCGTTCTTCGCCGCGACCGACACCAACTGCGCGATGGGCGCCATCATGATGCACGAGATTCCGGCCAACACCTCGGAGCTGCGACTCAACGTCGGCTCGTCGCAGGTCGGCACCAACACCATCAACGCCAGCTCGGCCGTGATGGTGCCGCCCATCGCCGGCGACATGCAGGACGTCGTCATCACCGCGGGTCAGGCGTCGCGCTTCACGTGGTTGGGGCAGCCGCAGACGGCCCAGGCCGGCGTGTGCAGCGCTGCGCCGCTCACCATTCAGCTGCGGGACAGCACCGATTCGCCCGCGGCCTCGATGACCAGTCAGGGCTTCCTGCTCAGCACCGTGCCGGCGCTCGACCCGAGCTTCCACTTCTATTCAGGCGCCGGCTGCGTCAACGACATCAACTTCAGCGCCGTCATTCCCGCCGGGCAGCTGTCGACCACCATCTACTTCCGCGGCAACCGCGCGGTGTCCTCGTTCGAGATTCGCGCGTCGGGCGCGCTCATGCTGCCCCCCACGCAGTCGCCGGGCCATTCCATCGTCGCCAACGTTCCCGGGAAGCTCACCTTCGGCGCCCCGACGTCGCAGACCGCGCAGGCGGGCAACTGCTCGGCGTCGCCCTACGTGGTGAACGTGCTCGATACCTTCGACAACCCGACCTCGTTCAACGCCACGCAGACCGTGACGGTCACCTCGAACCCGGCGGGCGTGACGATTGGCCCCGCCGGCATGTGCAGCGTCGGTAACTCCGTCAACCTCGCGGCCGGCATGCAGACGGCGAACTTCACCACGCGGCACACGGTGACCACGCCGATGACGCCGTATCAACTGACGGCCACCGTCGCCGGCTTCAGCACCGCGATGCCGGCCACCTTCAACGTCACGCCGGGCAACCCCGTGCTGCAGGTCGACAACCCGCTCAACGGCACGACGACGATGACCGCCGGGAATTGTCAGAACGTCACGCTCACGCGGCGCGACGGCTTCATGAACAACGCGCCCACCAGCGGCAACAACAACGTCACGCTCAACTTCCCGCCCAGCACCAACTGGGACGTGTACCTCGGCGCCAACTGCTCGGGCGCGGCGGGCGGCACGGTGACGATGAACTCCACGCACACCACCAGCTTCTCGCTGCGGCCGCGCACCTCGGGCATGCACATGGTGCAGGCGTCCGTGGCGGGCACGATGGCGAGCATCAACTTCACCGTGAACCCGGGAATGCCGACGCTCGTCTTCGAGCAACCCAACACTGGAATGCCCGGAATGGGCACGGCCTCGGCCTCGCAGACCGCGGGCGGCTGCACGCCGGTCACCGTGGCGCGAAAAGACCCCTTCTACAACGACGTGCCGCTGGGCTCGGCGCAGAACCTCACCTTCAACCTGCCTGCAGGCACCACCGTGTACAGCGACGCGGCGTGTAGCAATGGCATCTCGAGCATCGCGCTCACCGCGGCTGACGTGCGCGCCACCTTCCACGTGCGGGCCACGGTGTCGGCTCCTGCGCCGGGTGGAACCGCGATGCAGAGCGTGCAGGCCATTCTCGCTTCGCAGACGGCGACGCTGACGCTCTCGGTCAGTCCGGCCGCGGCGACACTGGCGATGACTGCTCCGAGCGGCGGCATGGCGAACGTCACGGCCAACATGGCGTGCGTCACCGTCAGCGTCGAGCGGCGCGACAGCTTCGGCAACCTCGTGCCCGTGCCCGGCGGCACCACCTCGCTCACCGTCACCGGCTCGAACGCGATGGCGGTCTACGATTCCTCGAACTGCGGGACCAGCGTGTTGGCGCAGGTGCCAGCGATGAGCGGCATCACCGCGGTGCCCATCACCGCCGGCTCGTCGCAGAAGACGTTCAGCGTGCGCCTCACCATCGCGGGCAGCCCGGCGACCTCGGTCACGCTCGCCGGCCAGACGCTGCCGTTGGCGCTCACCGTCTCTCCCGGTCCGCTCACCTTCCTCATCATCGAGGGCTTCGTCTCGCCGTTCACCGCCGGCGCGTGCAGTGGCGCGTTGCAGGTGCGCCGCCGCGACAACTTCACCAACGACATCGTCAACGACCCCGCGACGATGGTGGCGATGACGTCACCGGGCTTCAACTTCTCGGGCACGGCGACGACGTGCGCAGGCGCGGCCGCGGGCCCGTACAACATCAACATCCCCAACGGGAGCGCGGTCTCGACCACGCCCTTCTACGTGACGACGACGGTGGCGACGGCTCCGGCGATGACGAGCATCACCGCCACCTCGGGCTCGGTGAGCGGCATGGTCAGCGGCATCGTCAACGCGGCGACGGCGACGCAGATTCTGTTCCCCACGGTGCCTCCGAGCGCGACGGCGGGCATCTGCAGCGCCGCGTTCCAGGTCGAGCTGCGTGACCAGTACAACAACCTCGTGCGGCCCGCCTCGCCCGTCACGGTGGCGCTGGGGTCGATGCCGGTGGCCACTGCGTTCGGCCCGAGCACCTGCAACAACTCGGCGGTGCAGGTGACCAGCGCCGCGCCGACCGCCAACTTCGTCTTCAGCCCCATCACCTCGGGCACCAACACCATCACCGCGTCGACCACCACGCCGGCGCTGTCCGCGATGACGACCATCAACGTGAATCCCGGCACGCCGTCGGTGCTGGCGTGGCGCACCAACCCTCCCGCGACGCCCGCGCGCTTCACGTGCGTGCCGGCCGGCGTCATCGAGACGCGCGACTCGAGCGGCAACCTCTCGAACGTGACGGGCGCCAATCTCACGGTGAACCTGGTGAGCACCAACACCGCGACCACGTTCTTCAGCGACAGCAACTGCATGACGCCGGTCACCAGCACGCAGGTGTTGATGGGCACGAACGAAACGGTGCCCTTCTACCTCTTCACGACGGGCGGCTCGGCTGACCTCACCGGCACCGCGACGGGCTTCATGACGACGCCTTCCCGCAACGTGAACCCGGGAACGAACACCGGCTCGTTCGCGGTGACTCCGGCGAACCCCGACGTCGAGGCCGGCGCGTGCGTGGCGCTGACCGTGACGCGCCGAGACGGCTCGATGACGCCGTTCACCACGGGCACCACCAACCTCACGATGTCCGTGCCGGCCAGTCAGGGCATCACGCTGCACACCGCGAGCGACTGCACGGGTACAGGGCAGGCGTCGTTCGCGCGCGCCATCAACCACGGCTCCGACAACTTCGTCATCTACGCGCGCGGGCGCTCGGCCAGCACCGGCGCGACGCCGAACGACGTCACCTTCACCGCGCAGGGCACCGGCTCGAACGACGGCACGTCGACCCTGAAGGTCTACCCGCTGGTGCGTCGCGGCGACTGCGACCTCACCGCTGGCAACACGCTCGCGCGCTGCACGCTCTCGCCGCCGATTCCCGGCGCAGTCTTGACGCGCAGCTTCCTCGTCTTCACCTCGACGGGGCGCCCGCAGACCTCGAGCCCGAACTCCATCACCGCGGGCGACCAGAACGTGGAATGCCACCTCGAGGCGCCGATGACGACGGCCGACGTGGTCTGCACGCGCGCGACGGGCAGCGGGAGCACCAACCCGGTTCAAATCAACTACCAGGTGGTGTCGTTCGGGCGTGACGCGGCGTCGACGTTCGGCATCACCGTGCAGCACCCGCCGGCGGTCGCCACCAGCACCACCATGGCGACCACCACGCAGACCTTCACCACGCCGGTCGACACCAGCCGCTCGTTCATTCTCACGTCGGGCACGATGAACGAGGCGCTCAACAACGGCGAAGGCTTCCCGCTGGTGCGCTTCAGCAGCCCGGGCGCGTCGGTGAACAGCATCGACATCGTCTCCAACACCGCCACGCCCACCGCGCGCACCGTCTCGTTCCAGGTGGTGACGCTCGGCCTCGCGTCAGCGAGCGTCATTCACACCACCACCCCGAACCCGATGACCGGCGGAGCGCAGAACAACTACACGGTGACCACGGCGTCGACCCCGACCAACCAGAGCTTCGTGCTGGCGATGGCGCAGGTCATCGATGGCACCAACCCGGAGACGATGTGCCGACGGCGCTTCAATACGCGCGTCACGGGAGCCACCACCTTCACCATGCACCGCGCGACGGCGACGCAGCCACCCGCATGTGTCGACGCACAGTCCACCGTGACGGCGTTCGTCTCGCAGCGCGTGAACCTGGGAACCACGGTGTCGGTGCAGCAGGTCGACGTGACCTTCAACAACACCAGCAACGCGACGGCGAACAGCGGCACGTTCACCGCCATCGCGCCCCACCGGAGCATCACGTTTCTCCAGACGCAGGGCCCGGGCGGGCAGGCGTCGGGAGAATCAAACCTCACCACCGCGGGGCAAGACGGCGACGACACGGCGGCCTTCCACGCGACGGTCGAGTTCAACGGCAACGACCGCGTGACGCTGACGCGCGAGGTGACGGGGAACACCACCTCGACGTTCAGTCCGGTGGTGGTGCAGTTCGACCCGTGAGGCGCTAACACCGCGCCCATGACCGAAGCAGTTGCCGTGCAGGGAGAAGACCTCAAGGCCGTCGAAGCGCTCGCCAAAGCGCGCTCGCAGGTGGTGGAGCAAATCGAGAAGCGCGTCGTGGGTCAGCGCGAGGTGGTCGACCACCTGCTCATCTCGCTCTTCTCGCGCGGTCACTGCTTGTTCGTCGGCGTGCCGGGGCTCGCCAAGACGCTGCTCATCAGCACGCTGGCCGAGGTGCTCAACCTCTCGTTCAACCGCATTCAGTTCACGCCCGACCTGATGCCCTCGGACATCACGGGCACGGACATCCTCGAGGAAGACCGCTCGACCGGCCGGCGCGAGCTGCGCTTCTTGAAGGGGCCGCTGTTCGCCAACATCGTGCTCGCCGACGAGGTGAATCGCACTCCGCCCAAGACGCAGGCCGCGCTGCTGCAGGCGATGCAGGAACAGCGCGTGACGGCTTCTGGTCGCACGTGGCCGCTCGAGCCGCCGTTCCTCGTCTTCGCCACGCAGAACCCCATCGAGCAGGAAGGCACGTATCCGCTGCCCGAAGCGCAGCTCGACCGCTTCATGTTCCTCGTCGACGTCGGCTACCCGAGCGCGGAAGAGGAAGTGCAGATCGTCAAGCAGACGACCGGTGGGCCGAGCGCGCCGTTGAGCAAGGTGCTCGCTCCGGAGCAGATTCTCGCGCTGCAAGACCTCGTGCGCCGCGTGCCGGTGCCCGACCACGTCGTGAAGTACGCGGTCGACCTCGCGCGCGCGACGCGGCCGAAAGAAGCAGGCGCGCTCGACTTCGTGGCGAAGAACGTCAGCTGGGGAGCGGGACCTCGCGCGTCGCAGTACCTGGTGGTGGGCGCCAAGGCGCGCGCGGTGCTGGCGGGACGTTTCGCGGCGACGGTCGACGACGTGCGTGCGCTCGCGCGGCCGGTGCTGCGGCACCGCGTGTTGCCGAACTTCACGGCGGAGAGCGAAGGGCTCACCAGCGTGAAGTTGGTGGACCAGATTCTGGAGCGCGTGAAGCCGACGTGAGGAGGGGCACGCCTTGAACGCGCTCGTGCTCGTTCTCCTGCTTGGTGGAGCGCCGGCCGCTCCGGTCTCTCCCGCGGCGAAGTTCAACACCGACGGGTTCCGCGCGTACCAGGCCAAGAAGTACGCCGACGCGCTCGCGCTCTTCAAGCAGGGCTTTACAGCCGACGAGAAGCACGCGCTGTCTCACTACAACTACGCCGCGACGCTCGGGCTGCTGCGCAAGCAGGGCAAGGTGTGCGAGTTCGACGCGTACCAGAGCGCGGTGCTCGAGCATCTCGAGGTTGCCGTGAAGCTCGACGAAGGCCGCCGCAAACGCATGCAGAAGGACGGCGACTTCGATTCGATTCGCGACACGGTTCGCTACCTGCGTCTGCTCGGCAAGGACCCGGCGAAGGTGAGCGACGCGCGCGCGTTCGTGACGGGCGTGACGTGGTTCGCTCCATCGGTCGGGGTGTACGGCAACATGGCGGAGCTCAAGCTCACCGGGAACACCTTCACGCTCTCGCGCAAGGTGATGAACGACGCGACGGGTGAGGTCAGCGTGGTGAAGCACACCGGCAGCTTCACGGTGTTGCCCAGCGACGGCACGGTGACGCTCATCTTCAACAAGGCGTTCGAGGGAAAGAGCCAGCTCGAGGGCAGGCTCACCGCCGAAGGGCACCTCGTGTTCGCCGTGCTCGGAGAGCTGACCGACGAACGCTCGGAGTGCGACGCGTAGTCATTCACGAATCACGAAGGAGAAACCGCACATGGTCAAAGCGCAATACGGCGTCGGCTTCTGGATTCTCATCGTGCTGCTGGTCGGCTTCACGTGCGGCTTCGGCGCGCTCATCTGGGTGTGGATGCGCACGATGTGGATCGACGAAGCGACCGACGAAGGCGTCACCACGGTGAGCGGTCGCAAGTTCTCGTGGTCGGAGCTCACCAACGTCGAGCGCACCACGATGACGGCCGCGGGCGCACGCGTGGGCGGTGTGGGCGGACTTCACTTCGGAGACAAGCGCGTGCTCATCAACACGATGATTGTCGCCAACGCCGCCGAGGTGCTCGCGTTCGTCGAGAAGAAGGTCGGCGCGCCGGTCGCCGGATGAAGTGAGCGCTCCCTCACCCTCTTTCGTCTACGGGCAGGAGACGACTTCGACCACGTAGTTGATGGGCACGGCGAGCGTCGGGCTCGTCACGCTCACCGCGTAGTTGTGCCCGACCTGGCTCGTCCACCCCATCGGCACGAAGCGCATCGCCGAGCGCGAGCCGTAGTTCGCGCCGAGCAGGTTGGTGGTGACGGGCAGGCCGGCGTCGGTGGTGAGGTCGGTGACGGTGATGGTCGCTCCGCTCAGGTTGTCGCCGGTCGCGTAGGTCTGCACCGTCCACCCCGTGCGGTCGACCGAGTTGTTCGCGCCGACGAGCGGAATGTTGATTCCGCCCAGCGGCACCGGTCCCGGCGGAGGCCACGCCGCGAAGCGCTTGCCGCCCATGCCCGTTCCACCGATGACCCAGTGGCAGCTCGAGTCAGACGTGCCGCCGATGCCGACGGGGCCGAGCTGATTCGAAAGGAACCAGCGGCGGTGGCCCATGGTGGCTGCGTTGTTGGCGCCGAAGTCGCTCATGTACATGTCGATGGACTCGACCGCGCGGCCGCTCGAGATGTTGCTGTTGCCCGCGGCGTTGGCGCCGTTCGGCGTGTAGCAGGGCCACCCCGCGTCGGCCGACGGCGTGTGCGAGAGCATGTTCGCTGCGTCCATCATCAGGGCGCAGTCTTGCGCGTACGCGTCGCGCATCGGGTTGGTCGTCACCGCGGGCAGGTCGGCGAGAAAGCGGTAGGTGTTGAGCAGCTTGAGCGCGTTGGCGCGGCCCGTCGCGTCGAGGTCTCCGGGCATACACGCAGGGACGCTGCCGAACCACGAGCCCTCGGCGAGGTCTGCGCGGTCGCAGTTCCATCGCAGACAGACCTGCGTGCGGCGATCTCCAGTGATGTTGGTGCACGAGGGAACGCCCCCACCGCCGCCCGTTGCTCCGCCGCCGCCCGTCGTTCCGCCACCAGTGGGTCCGCCGCCCGTGGGTCCGCCGCCGCTTCCTCCGCCCGTCGCTCCGCCGCCTGAGCCGCCGGTGAGCCCGCCGCCTGAGCCGCCGGTGAGTCCGCCGCCTGAGCCACCGCCGGTGCCTCCACCCGTCGCGCCGCCACCGCCCGTCGCGCCGCCACCGGTCCCACCGCCGCTCGCTCCACCGCCGCCGCCCGACTGGCCGCCGAAGCAGATGCCGAACGAGCAGAGCTGATCATTCGCGCAGCCGAGGCACTGCTGGCCGTTGACGCCGCACGCCTCAGGCAACGTTCCGTCGCGACACTCTCCGTCGGAGTCGCAGCAGCCGCTCGGGCACGTGGTCGGGTTGCATTCCTTGTCGGGGAAACCGATGCCGCCACACGCCGCGAGCATCGCCACCGACGACATCAACAAAACGGAGCGCACGAAGTTCATCGTGCGCCGTCGTAGCACTCAGTCCAATTCGTGCGACAGAGGTGGCTCAGAAACCTGTCGGTTGGAACATGAACGGGAAGCTCACCGTGACCGTGCCTCCGCGCGGCTTCGGGAAGGTCCACTTCTTCATGCTGTTGCTGATGCACGCGGGCACGTTGGCGTCCTTCATGGTGGCGCTCTTGAGCTTGATGACGGTCACCTTGCCGTCGGTGCCGATGCCCCACTCGAAGGTGAGCTTGCCGCTGATGTTCGGGTTGGTGAGGAGCGCGCGCTCGTAGCAGCTCGACACTTCCGCGAGGTGCGAGTTGATGACCTTCAGCACCGCGTCGCGATCGATCGAACCCACCGGCGCGGCGAGGTCACGCGCGACGGGGCCGAGGACCTGGCCGGCGACTCCGCCCTTGCCGATGCGGCCGCTGCGCATCTGGCCGGAGTTCTTCGCGCCAATCGCTCCGATGCCGACCGCGTCGTTGGGGCCGATGCCGATGCCGATGCCGTTCTTGCCGCCTTCTTTTCCGACCTTGCCGAGGCCCGCGAACAGGTCGCCCTGACGCTGGCCTTTTCCAGGCGCCATCGTCGGGAGCGGGAGCCTGGTCATCTTGTTCGCCAGCTCGAGCACCTTGTTCATGCCGGACAAGCCGGTGAGGTGCGGCGGCGGACGGCGCGACGCAGGCGCGGGCGGCGGAGGGCGCGGAGGCGTGGGCTGCTTCGGTGGCTCATTCTGCGCGACCGTCGTCGTTTCGGTGTCGGGTGACGTGCGCACTTCGGGCGTCTTCGGCTTCGGCGGAATCAGCGACACCGAGAGCTTCGGCATCACGCGCGGTGCGAACTCGTCTTCTTCGCCGGCGAAGGTGCTCGCGACTCCGGCGAAGACGATGAGGCCGAGCATCAAGAACGAGAGGACGGGGACGAACGCGCCCTTCAGCCACGCGGTCTTCGGCGCGGGAGCGACCTGCATCGGCGCGTGCTGCAGCCGCGCTTCGAGGCGGAGCGCTCCGTCGATGACGCGCGCGCGGGTGTCGGCGGTCAGCGTGAGCTCGTCACCGGCGCGGACCCAGTTGCCGCCCTGGTAGACCTCGAGCTTCGCGCCCGGGATGCAGAGACGGTAGCCGTTGGCGATGGCCGACGCGGAAGGCTCGCGGCCCGGAGCGAACGCAGGGAACGCGGACGACGGAACTTCTCCAGCGACGAGCTCGGACGCCTGGAGCGCGTCGCCCCAGAAGAGGTCGAGTCGCAGCGCAGTGCGAGCCCCCTCTCCCTCGGGGAGAGGGGTGGGGGTGAGGGAGGGCACCTTCGCTGCAGCGCGCGCGTTGTTTGCGGGCAGGGTGATCTGCTGCGCGCGGTTGTTCTGAGCGTTGGCGTCGTGCGCGGTGTGCACGTTTGGCGGACGTGCTCCCTCACCCTGACCCTCTCCCCGAAGGAGAGGGGAACGCGGTGCCGAGAGTTGCTCGGCCATCGCGTGGACCTGGCGCGCGACCGGCACGGTGATCAACTGCGTCTCGTCTTCCACCTCGACCGACTGCGTTTCCGGCGGAGTCAACGCACGCACGCGACGCGTCGTCGCGGACTTCGAGGCCGGCTCTTCACTCCACCGCGTGATGACGCGCGCTCGCAACACGAACGGCCCCACGATGAGCTCGTCGATGGGCCGCACCTCACTGCGCTCGACGCGAAAGCCGTTCACCAGCACCGAGCCCTGCGCGCGCTCGACGACCACCGAGTCGTTGCGGAAGGTGAGCTTCGCGTGCTCCGGAGCAACACCCTTCGCGTCGAGCTTGAGCGCCGCGCGCGGACCGCTCCCGAGAATCCAGCTGCCGGGCGTGAAGACCTCGGTGCCGATGAGCAGGCCGTCGCGCATCAGAATCAACTCGAGCACGCCGGTGACGCGATCAGGTCGCTGCGCTGCGAGTGGACCAGGAACGGGCGCGGGCTCGCTCGTCACCTCAGGCATGTCAGCGTGCGCGTAGAGCGTGCGCAGTGATTGCACGCGCGCGAGGCACGCGGAACACCACGCGAGGTGCCGCTCGAGCATGCGGCCTTCATCGGAGTCACTCGTTTCTCCGAGGAGAAAACGGTCCATCGTGAGGTCCGACAGACAGCGATCATCACGGCGAGCGAGCAGGGCGGTCATGACACGACTTTCTTGAGGGGCGGCTCGGCGAGGAGGCTGGCCGCGGCGTGGAATTCCACCAGGCGATTGCCGACCGTCCTGCGAGACACGTTGCAGAGCCGCGCGATCTCGTCGTGGCTCATTTGATCGAGGTAGTAGTAGGTCGCGATTTCGCGCAGCGGTTCAGGCACCCGCGCGAGCACCGCGTGAATCGAGAGGCGCTCGTCGACGGAGACGCGCTCTTCGCGGTGTTGTTCCGGTGGCTCGCCCAGCTCCTCGCGGCGTCGCGAGTGGCCCTTGAGCAGGTTGAGGCTGACGTTGGTCGTAATGCGGTACAGCCACGTCACCGGCGAGGCTTCGCTGCGGAATTGATCCTCCGCGCGGAGCACCTGCAGGAAGACTTCCTGCGCGGCGTCCCGCGCGAGCTGCTCGTCACCCAGAAGCGCCCGAGCGCGGCGCAGCACCATGCCTCCGTATTGACTGAACAGCACCTTCACCGGCGGCAGCGGAGGCATGCGTTCTTAGACAACGGCCGGAGAAATCCGGGCAGCGCCGTAACGCGTTGGATCGACTGATGTAGGTGCGGAATTCCGGGCGAAATTCGACCGAAATGATCAGCGCAACTTGCGGAACGCGTCTGGGTCGAGGCCTTCACGCTCGAGCCAGCGGTAGAGCTGACGCGGAGACGTGTTGAGCGCACGAGCAGCGGCCGACACGCGACCCTGTGCCGCGGTGAGCGCTGCTTCGAGCACGCTGCGCTCCGGTGCCGACATGCGCGCCGCCGGAATCGAGTCCGCCAGGTTCTTCACCGGAGTCACCGGCAACGGCGTGTTCTCATCCTCCGCCGGAGCCTGCGAGCCCAGGTCTTCCATCTCGTCGAGCGAGTCGAGATCGATGGTGAGCTCTCCATCCGTCGCGAGGAACGCCGCCGCGCGCAACACCTGGCGCAGCTGCCGCACGTTGCCGGGCAACGGGTGCGTGAGCAGTCGTGAAGCAGCGGACCGCGTGAGGCTCGCCTTCTTCACGCCCGCTTCCTTGAGCAGCGCACCGATGAGCAACCCCAAATCTTCACGACGCCGACGCAGCGGCGGCAACCGCGCCACGAAGCCCGCGAGGCGGAAGCGCAGGTCAGAACGGAAGCTCTGCTCATCGCTCAACGACGCGTTGGTCGCCGCGACCCAGCGCACGTCGATCTCCACCGGCTCACGACCACCGACCGGCCGCACTGAGCGTGTCTCGAGCACGCGCAGTAACTTCGCCTGCGTGGCGAGCGGAAGATTGCCCACCTCGTCGAGGAACAGCGTGCCCTTGTGCGCGCGCGCGATGTCGCCGACGCGCGGCTCGGTCGCTCCAGTGAACGCGCCCTTCTCGTGGCCGAAGAGCGTCGACTCGAACAGCGTCTCGGGCATCGCGCCGCAGTCGATGCTCACCATCGGCCCGGTGCGCCCGCTCAATTCATGCACCCGCCGCGCGGCGATTTCTTTTCCCGCTCCGGTCTCGCCGAGCAGCAGCACCGGTTCCGCGCTCTTCGCCATGCGATCGAGCTGATTGCCGAGCTGCCCCAGTTCCGCGTTGAAGGTACGGCCACCGCCCCAGCTCCAGCCGTTGGCGGGCACTTCGCCCTCGGGCAACTCGCGGTAGCAGAGCAGCGTGCGGCCCACTTCGATGAGGTCGCCGTCGGTGAGCCGCGTCAGTCCGTTGATGGGCTTGCCGTTGACGATGGTGCCGTTGCTCGAGCCCAGGTCGGTGATGAACACGCCGGCGGCCTTCTTCTCGACCTCGACGTGACGGCTCGAGACGCGTTTGTCGTCGAGCCACATGCCTCCGTCGCGGCGGCCTTCTTCACGGCGGCCGATGACGAGCACACCTTCGATGGGGCGCAGGCCTTGTGGAGCGGCGAGCAAGTCCTCGTAGCCCATGACGTGAATCATCACGGGCTTGAGGTGCGGCGAGCGGCGATCCGACGTGTCGCGCAGAGTTCCAGACATGGGTGTCTTCTAGCTCAGCAACGCGCGTGCCTCGCGCGACAAATCCCCTCTCCCTCGGGGACAGGGTCAGGGTGAGGGAGCACAGGTCCCAGACTTGTCCCGAGACGTCCTGCGAAAGCGAGTGGTGTGGGCCTCCGCGCACGCATGGCGAATTCGCCCCTTCGCTGATCAGCCCTCGGGGCACGACGGTTGCTGTGCCATCCGTCCATGCTGGAAACGCGAATCGACACACCGCTTCCCGAACGCCGTTCACCGGAGCTGCGCGTCGCCGAGTTCGTCGCGTGGACGCGCACGCTGCTCTCCGAAGACGTCAGTCACAGCGAAGGGCTGGTGCGCTTGTGTGAGCGATTGCTGCGCCGCCGGCTGACGACGCGCGAATACGTCGCGGTGCAGGACCTCGCGGCCCTCACTCCGGAATCGAAGGACAACTCGATTGCGCGCGAGTGGATTCGCGCCGTGAAGGAAGGCGCGCTGCGCGGAGCGTGCGTCGAGCTGCTCGTGTCCCTGGGGGAGGCGCTCGAAGAAGGCAGTGGCTTCGAGGGCGGGGTGCGAGTGCTCGTCGAGGTGCGCCGCTCATGGCTGCGCAACCGCTGAGACCCGTGGACGATCGACACACGGACTGGCCGGCAGCAGGCGCTAGAGTCCCGCGCGCCGTGGGTGGCACCGCTCGCGATGACGATTCTTCGAACTCCGGCAGCACCGGCCCGACGACACCACGTCGGATCGGCAGCCACGCCGAAGGCACGGTGCTGTCCAACCGCTACCGCCTCATTCGCCTGCTCGGCCGCGGCGGCATGGGCGAGGTGTACGAGGCCTTCGACGAAGACCTCCGCGTTCGCATCGCGCTCAAGACGCTGCGCACGAAGCCCAGTGAAGGAGTGGAACGCTCCGAAGCGCTCGAGTGGCTGAAGCAGGAACTGCGGGTCGGCCGTTCAGTCGCGCACCGAAACCTCTGCCGCCTCTACGACTTCGGGTCTGATCAAGGCATCCACTTCATCACCATGGAGCTGCTGCGCGGCCCGACGCTCGCCCAGCACCTCGAGGAGCTGAAGCGCCCGCTCACGCAGCAAGAGCTCGCGCCCATCGTGGAGCAAATCTGCGCGGGCCTGTCGGAGCTGCATGGTCGCGACCTGGTGCACCTCGACATCAAGCCGTCGAACGTGGTGCTCGAAGAAGACCGGGTGGTGGTGACGGATTTCGGGCTCGCGGCGCTCCAGAGGGAGACCGCGCTCGGTGGCAGCCCCTGGTACATGGCGCCCGAGCAGGTCGAGCGAAAGGCCATCGACCTCCGCGCCGACGTCTTCGCGCTTGGCGTGCTGATTTACGAAGCGCTGACCAGAAAGCTGCCCTTCCCCGGCTCGACCGACGACGAGATTGCGCGCGCGCGGTTGTTCATGCGGCCGGTGGAATTGGAGAACGACTCCGCGCCGCGTCCGGTGCGCCGGCTCATCTCGCAGTGTCTGTCGAAGGACCCGCGGAACCGCCCCCAGCGCGCGACCGACGTGGCGCTGCGCTTCACGCTCAAGC
>JAEUJS010000566.1 GCA_016792935.1 Archangium sp.
CGATGATCAAGAACACGCACGCGTAGAGCAGCACGCCGATCAACAACTCGAGCGGCTCGCCTTTGCCCGTGAGCGTGAGCAGCACGGTGAGCAACGCAGCCTGCAACGACTGCCACACCGCGAAGCCGAGCAGCTTTCCGCGCAGCAGCGAGATCGGCTCCACCGGCAGCAGGAACAGCACCTTCACGCCGTGGCGATCGAGACCGAACTGGTTGAACAGCAAGTTCGTGCTCGCGAGCGACGCGTACCCGAACGCGATCGGCGCGGTCCAACCACGACCGGGAATGATCTGCGCCAGCGGCCCGCGGATCAGCACCAGCGTCAACAGCGGCATGATCAACCCGAAGCGCCCGGGCAGGCTGCGCGAGAGCGACTCGAACTGGAGCCGCGCGACGCCGATCATCTGCGAGGTGAAGCTCCACAGCCGCACGGGCTTGGACGGGTCCGAGTCGATCGCCAGCGGCTTCTCGCGCGCGACGATCTGCCACGCGGCGATCACCAGCACGGCACACACGACGATCGGAAATCCGACGGCGAGCGCGATCGTCGTGGCGTTCGGTTCCTGCGCAGCGCGGAACACCCAGCCCGCTGGCAGCCAGCGCCAGGTGTCCTTGATCCGCTCTCCCCACGTCAGGTACTCGTTGCCGCTGATGCGCTCCGCGAGCTTCGGCAGCCAGTACGAGATCGACACCGCGAGGATCGGCAACACGATCAGCATCGCGCGCAGCTGACGCGAGACGCGCTGCGCGAAGCTCCCGAACAGTTGCTGCAGCGCCAGCAAGGCCAGCGCGTGCGTGACGAAGAGCACCGCGAAGAGCGGAGTCGCCCGCGGCAACCCGATCGACGCTCCGATGCTCACCATCATCAGCGCGAGCAACTCGAAGAACGTGATCGCCTCCAGCGCGCCGGCGAAACACTCTGCGGCGAAGAGCGTGAACGAGCGCACGGGAAAGCCGCGCAACGTCTCCCACGGCAGTTGGCGCGAGCCGCTCGAGATGCCGCCGATGACGCCGAGCAACAGCGTGACCGCGGTGAAGCCCACCGAGCCGAACGCGAGCGCACGTGCATTCTCGTTTCCCGTCAGTCCTGCGCCGACCGCCCAGCCCAGCACCGCGAACGAGCCGAGAATCGGCAACACCACGGTGATGAACAGAAACGCGAGCACGCCGATGAAGACCCACAGCGCGGCGGTGCCCATCTGCTTGCGCAGCCGATTCCACGTGCTCTGTGCGTGCGCGACGGCGAGGGCAGCGAAGGGCTTCAGCCCACCGGCGCCCGCAGCAGAGAGGGGGCTCACAGCCACGAGAGCGCTCCACGCGGAGTGCCGCCGACCAGGCTCACGAACAACGACTCGAGCGAGTCAGCGCCCTGCTTCAACTGGTCGAGCGTGCCGAAGCCCTTCAACTTCCCTTCGTCGATGATCGCGATCAGCGGGCACAGCTTCTCGACGACCTCGAGGATGTGACTGGTCAGCACCAGCGTGACGCCCTTGCTCTGCAGCGTGAGGAGGATGTCCTTGATGGTGCGATTGGTGATCGCGTCGATGCCTTCGAACGGCTCGTCGAGAAACAGAATCCGCGGGCCGTGAATCAATGCGGCACACAGCGCGAGCTTCTTCTTCATGCCGAAGCTGTAGTCCGCGACCAGCGTTCGTGTTCCTGCTCGGAGATCCAGGGTGTCGAACAGCTCCGCGCCGCGCTTGTCGATCTGCGCGTCATCGAGCCCGTACATGCGGCCGACGAAACGCAGGTACTGCGCGCCGGTGAGCAGCTCGAGCAGCGCCATGTCTTCGGGCATCACGCCCATCAAGCGGCGCGCCTCGAGCGAGGAATGCTTCAGATCGTGACCGAGCACGGTGATCGTTCCGCTCGTCGGCTCGACCAGCGCGGTCGCC
The DNA here is from genome assembly GCA_016792935.1 of Archangium sp. Taxonomy (GTDB): domain Bacteria; phylum Myxococcota; class Myxococcia; order Myxococcales; family Myxococcaceae; genus Archangium_A. The sequence continues at coordinate 1,895 of JAEUJS010000566.1, forward strand.
ATCTTCAGCGTGGTGGACTTGCCGGCTCCGTTGCGCCCGAGAAAACCGAGGAAGGTGCCGGGCTCGATCGACAACGAGAGATCATCCACCGCCACCTTCTCGCCGAAGCGCTTGGTGACGTTCTTGAGCTCGAGTGCAGGAGCGCTCATCCGATGATCATGTCCTCTCGCTCCATGCGGCCTTCCGCGAAGCGAGAAAGCGTGAAGCGCTCGAACAGCTCATCGGACTCACCGCTCGCCATCCACTTCGCCATCCGCTCGGCAACCGCCGGCGCCATCATGAAGCCGTGCCCGACGAAGCCGCTCATCTGGATCAGGTTCTGCAATTCCGAAGTGCGACCCAGGATCGGTGAGTTGTCGGGCGTGACGTCGTAGGGGCCGGCCCACTGCCGCAGGACTTTGAGATGTCCGAGCTGCGGAATCTGCTCGGTCAACGCCTGCGCGTACCGGGTGAGGAAGCGCTCGGTCGATCCGAGATTCATCCCCGCGGGCTCGTGGTGATCGCCCATGCCGCCGACGATCTCTCCGCGCATCGACTGAGAGAAGTAGAGGCCCGTGTCGAGCACCGACACGAGCGGACCGAGGAAGGGCTTGAGCGGCTCGCTGCTGCAGATCTCATGACGGTGCGGCTGATTCGGCAGATGCACGCCCGCGAGCTTCGCGATCTGCGGACTCCACGCACCGGCCGCGAGCACCACGGTGTCGCACGCGATGTCTCCGCGATCGGTGATCACCCTGGTGACGCGCCTGGCTCCCGGACCGCCGCCGAGCTCGAAGCCTTCCACCCTGGTGAACGTCTCGACCTTCACGCCGCGCTTCTCGACCTGCTGCGCGTAGCCCCACACGAACGGCCACGGGAAGATCACCGCGTCCTTCGGGTTCCACGCGGCGGCCTTGATGCCCTTCATCGTCAGCTGCGGAACGATCTCGCGCGCCGCATCCGGAGTGAGGATCTGCGTCGGCACACCGTGTTTGTTGTGGAGCGCCGCGCTCTTCTCGATGCGCTTCACGACCTCTTCACTCTTCGCGAGGAAGAGGTAGCCGCCCTGGCGGAACCACACGTTGATGCCCATGTCGCGCGCGAAGCGCTTCATGAGTTCGATGCTCCGCTGTGCGAGTGAGATGAGCGTCGGCGTTCCCCACTGCGCGCGAATGCCACCGCCGTTGCGGCCTGACGCTCCGGCGCAGAGGTAGCCCTTGTCGATCACCACGACGTCGCGCTCTCCCTGCTCGGTGAGATTCCACGCGAGCGAGAGGCCCATGATGCCGCCGCCGATGATCACGATCTTCGCGCGCTCGGGGACCTGCGTCTTCGGTTTGAGCGCGGGCACCGTGAAGCCCATCGATGGCAAAGCCCCCTGGGGCGACGCCGTGGGGTAGGGAAGCGGCACTCCACCGGCTGGCGCCTTGGCGGGATCGAACGACGCGCTCGCCCAGTAGCTCAACTCCGTCGGAAACAACGGCGGCCGCGGAGTGAACGGCACGATCTGCTCGGGCGCATTCTTGGTCCGCAGCTCGAGATGACGCGCGACCGCGGTCAGGCACTGCTTGCCCTGACACATCCCGGTGCCGAAACCGGTGAAGCGCTTCACCGACTCGATGTCGCGGTAGCCCTTGTCGATGCAGTGATCGACCTCACTGGCCGTGACGTCTTCGCATGGACACAGCAGTGACTTGCTCACGGCGCCGCCTCCCGCGGAGAGCAGAAGGGGAGCCGAATCAACGCGCTCACGGCTTCACCGCCGCAGACTTCGGAGGCGTGCAGAGATGATCCGCCGTCGCGAGACCCTGCTCAGCAGCGGCCGCGCTCGACATCGGGCCGCGCATCTCTCCGACCGCATACACGTTCAGCCGCGCCGTGCGACCGACCGCATCGGCTTCCACCACGAAGCAACGCGACGTCG
>JAEUJS010000427.1 GCA_016792935.1 Archangium sp.
CGTGATGGTCAGCGAGACGGTCGGGCCGACGAGTGACTCGGCGTTGAAGAGATCGAACGCGCGCCAGCTCTGATGGGCGAACACCATGCCCGAGAAGATGCCGGTGAGACCGACGATGAAGATCGAGCCGACGCCCACGAAGTCGAGCTGCGCGAACAGATTCTGAACGCGAAACGGGGGTCGCACTGCCCAGCGGATCACGTCAATCAGGAGTGACGCGAGGCCACCGAGCTCTTCGATGAACTTGGTGAGACCGATGCCGATGCCTTCGATCGCGGTGTACAGCATCGGCTTCGAGGCGGGCGTCTCCGACGACATCGGTGGGCAGCGTATAGCTCCCTCTTCAGCTCGTTTGCACGAAGCCTTCCCCCGCCCCGAGATTCTGTTATTCGAGCGACGTCATGACCGTGCCGAACTCGATTCGAACCGGCGGAGAGATCGACGCCTTCTGCGGCAAGTGCGAGCTGAATCTCGCGCACACCATCATCGCGATGGTCGGCCCGAAGGTGATCAAGGTGAAGTGCAACACCTGCGGGTCCGATCACCAGTACCGGGGCCAGCAGCCGTTGGTGAAGGCGACCTCGTTCGCGGCTCCCAAGAAGTCCTCTTCGAGCTCGAGCGCGAGCGGGGCCAAGGCGAAGACTCCCAAGTCCGCGGTGGTGACCATCTCCTGGGACGAGCAGTTCAAGGGCAAGGATCTCACGAAGGCGAAGAAGTACTCGCCGAAGGAGACGTTCAAGGTCGACGACGTCGTCGATCACCCGACGTTCGGTCTCGGGCTCGTGCGCTCGGTGCGCGGTGACAAGATCGAGGTCGGCTTCAAGCAGGAAGACAAGGTCCTGGTGCACGGCAAGGGTCCGGCTCCGGTCGCGGCGCCGGCGACTCAACCTGCACCTGTGGTCGGTCCAGCTGGAGTTCCCGAACCTGGCGCGGCCGACGAACCCGCTCAGTCCTGAACGTCGCGAGTGGATCGCGGAAGACCTCGGCGATCGGCAGCTCACAAGCAAGCGACTGACTCGGTGCAGGTGGACGCCCAGATGATCGGCGCCGTCCCGGTCCTGCCCTTGACGCTCCGGAGCCCTGCGTTACCGAAAAGGCGCGCGGGCATCGGGCCCGCGAAACGAAAGGAGACACCGAGCTGAGAGCGTGCGATGCGATCTTCAGGGGTTCGGAACGGGTTCCACTTCACCAGCATGGCAGAGCTCAATCGGCTCCTCGACGCGGCGCTGCCGACCATGCCCTTTCAATGGGCGGGCTCGAGCCTCGGCGTGCCGCCCGTCGATCTCGTGGAGACCCAGGACGCGCTGGTGTTGACGATGGATCTGCCGGGCTACGACCCGAAGGCGCTCGACTTGCAAGTGGAAGGCGACGTGCTGACCGTGCGCGCCGAGCGTGAAGCCCCGGCGAGCGGCACCTGGCTGCGCCAGGAACGCACCTTCGGGAGCATCGCTCGATCGTTCGTGCTCCCGCCCACCGTCGACGCCACGAAGTGCGAGGCGAAGAGCGAGCACGGCGTGCTGACCATCACCGTGCCGCGGCGCGAAGAGGCCAGGCCGCGCACCATCAACGTCACGGTCAAGGGCTGACACCATGGCTGCACCCAGATGGTGGGAATGCAGCGAGTGCGGTCAGAACGTCCAACGGCCCCGCCCGCCCGCGCAATGCCGCGGGTGTGGCACGGCCGGCGTCATCTTCGTGCCCGCCGTTGAAGAGCCCACCGAGGCGAACCGGATGCACATGAACATGAACCTGGACCTGATGAGCACGCGCGGTGAGGCGGAGTTGTCTTGAGCTCGACTCTCGATCTTCTGCATCTCAGGCGGAGCGCGCGCACCGCCCTCGAATTGGGGGTGGTCGCGCTCGCTCCGCCCGATCTGCTCGACGAGCTCGCGGCGACGACTGGTCTGCTCGAGGCCGTCTCCGAGCTGCCCGCAGACAGCCCGCCGGTGATCGCGCTCGTGCCACGTCTGACCACCCGCGCGACCGCCGCGCTCAAGCGGTGGGACGAGTGGTACGGCCGTCACCTCGCGCGCATCAAGGGCTGAGACTGCGCTGGTGTTTCACGACTCGAGCGCCGCGAGAAAATCCTCGGCTGACATGGTGGTGGCGTCAGGTTGCTCGCCGTCCCACGCGAAGCGCTCGAAGAACTCAGCGACGCGCTCGGTGTCGTCGACCACACCGACGACGATGGGCTCAGGCGTTGGCACGCAGCGCCTCCACCACCTGCTCGAGCGTCTCAGCGCCGCCCTTGATCGCCGCTTCGACCACGCCCTTGCGCTTCGTCGCTGCCACGACGAAGACACACGAGTCGAAGCCCATCGAACAGCAGCGTGCTTCGCGGGCCACGAGGAGACGCTGCGAGAGGTGTTCGCAGACTGCCTCGAGGAGCCCTTCGATCAACTGGCAGCGCGGCGCTTCGCTGGGCCCCACCGCTTCCCCCAGGGCGCTGCGCTGCAGCGTCACGCCGAACACACCGTGGCGTGCCGGCGTGAAGTCGAAGCGCAGGGTGCCCAGGCCGCGCTCGGTTGCCCAGGCGCTGATCTGTTCCATCGCCTCGCGCATGGGCAGCTCGCGCAGCGTCGTGTTGCGCGTCTCGAGGAGCTGGGCCTCGAGATCGACCACGCAGTGGCGCCCCCACTGCCAGCCCCATTCGCGGTTGAAGCCCGGCCAGGCGCGCGGAGCGACCTTGAGCCACGTCTGGTGCAGCGCGGTGACGAAGGCGGTGTCGAGGTACAACATGCGCCGCGCGACGTCGTCGCGGAGCACCCCGAGGTCCGACTCGTTGGGTGCGAGCTCGGCCTGCAGCGGAGCGGCGAAGCCGTCGGGCAACCCTTCACGAGCGCCGGCGAAGCTCTGCCGATTGATCAGGAGATAGACGGTCTCGTTGGCGCCCCGCACCAGCTCGACCTCGACGCGCTGCGCTCCGAACTTGAAGTCGAAGAGATAGGGGAAGCGCTCCATCGCCGACTGCCCGAGGAAGAAGGCACGCACCCGCCCCTCGAACTCCGGCGTCGCGGTGCACGGCGCCACTCGCCGGAAGAAGTTCTTCCCCAGCACCTGGGCGCGATCGAGACGCGCGAGGCGCGACTCGGCGAGGTTGTAGCGGAGCACCTTGCCGTCGCGGTCGAGACAGATGACGCCGAACGGCAACGAATCCAACTCGTGTTCCGACAACGTCGGCACCGACGCGGCGTCGATGGGCCCAACAGTCTGGTTGCGCTCTTCGAAGGTGAAAGTCCCGGTCATGACGCGCCTCCGTGCGGAGGTACGTCTGCCGCTCAAACCTGTTTCGCGCCGGCGTGCGCCGAGGCCGAATCGCGCTTCGAGGCGTAGCCGTCGGCGTACCAACCGCCACCTTTGAGCACGAAGCCGGTCGCGAAGAGCTTTCGTTCGAGCGACTCATCACCGCACGACTCGCACCGCGTCAAAGGCGCGTCGGTGATTCGCTGTTTCGCTTCGAGTTCGGCGCCGCACTGGCGACACCCGTAGGCATAGGTCGGCATCGGTTCACCCCTGTGGCTCGTCACTGCGTTCAACCCGTTGGCGGGAAGGCATCGCGACCGATGAGCCGTAGCGAACGCGCCTCCCCGAAGAATCGGCCTGCGCCTGGGCCGCGAGTTGTCGCCCGCTCTGCCCGGCCGCGTCAGCCTGCGACTGTGACATCGAGAGCGCCTCGGCCGGGAACCCGTCGTGCTCGAGCGCCGCGACCACCTCGAGCCACGCGTCTTCCAGCTCCTCGTCGAGCGCCTGTTCCACCCCGGGGATCGCGTGGCGATCGGCCGAACTCACGAAGGTGTTCTGAAAACTGGCGGACCGCGTCAAGGCCAGGGCCCGTTCGCGCAGGCTCGACAGTTCAACCAGCTTCCTGATGGCGTCCGTGGATCTCGACGACATGGCGGCACGAATAACCAGACTGCGTGATGGCGCAAGCCCCCTACTCAGCGACCGAGCGTCGCCCCACGACCAGTCGCGGCAGGCCTTCCGGGGCTTCGATCGAATCGACGACGCTCCTGAGATCTGACAGCCGAGCAGCGAGCTCGATCGGACCGCAGGGCTCGTGCGGTGCCCCGACCGCGACCAACACGTCGGGGAACTCGTGTTCGAACACCTCGTAACGGATCACCATGGGCACGCAGCGCACCCGCGCCCACCGCGCAAGCAGCTCTGCGCCGCGCTCGCAGTGCAACGCTGCCCGGTACGGCTCGAGCTTTCCCTGCGGGAAGACGAGCACGGTGGAACGCGGTCGCTCGAGCAGCCCAGCGGCGTGCCGCAACGACTCGCGCGCCGAGGCCGGCGAGCCGCGTCGCACCGAGAACGCCCCCAGCCTGCGGAGAAAACGAAAACGCTCGAGGTTTCGCTCTTCCATCATCACGTAGCCCTCGCGCGCAGCGCCCTGCACCACGAGGTGCGCCACGAAGCCGTCCCAGAAGTTGGTGTGGTTGGCGTAGAGCACCACCGGCTCGTCGGCGGGCAGCGCTCCACGCATCCACAACCCACGAAACGCGCGCTGAAACTTCCAGCGCACGTACGCCGACCACGCCTTCGTCCAGACCGGGTGCCGCGCGTCACGAATCATGGCGCCGTCGGGCGAAGCACCGGCGTGCTGATCGAGCCGCCCGGCCCGAGCTCGAGCGTTCTCCCGCGCCACACCACGCGTCCACCGCGCAGCAGCGCGCCGACCCACGCCACGAGCAACACCACCTCTCCGGCGAGCCACCACCACGGCGCCTGGGGGCTCGCTTCCGTGCGCTCGGCGAGCGCCGCGACGACGGTGCGCGCCACCAACACCGCGGCGACGATCGACGCCGTCAGCACGTCCCCGCTCACCGCCGCGAGCGGGAGCAACAGGGGCGTGCAAGCGAAGAACACCGGCACGGCCGGGAAGAGCCCCGGGCGATGCGCGCGCAACACCTGCATCCACCGGGTGAAGCGCTGCAGCTGTCCCGCTGCGCGCCCCGGAATTCGTGCCTGACCGGCGAGCTTTATTGGCAGTCCCCGCGCGTGGAGCCGTGACGAGAGTTCGAGATCTTCCCCCGCACACGCGGGCATCGTGCGCAGCACCTCGACCGCGTCGGCACCGAGGGCCACCGCCTTGCCACACATCGCCTGTGGCGCCGGGCCGATGGCGGCCAGCACGTCGAACGAATGCAGTGACTGCACGAGCACACCGCGCGCGAGACCTCCAGCCTCGGGTCGTGGCGCAGCCCAAGCCGCAGCCGCCCCCTCATCGAGCCCCCCCACCAGATTCGTCAACAGCGCCTCGTCGATTCGAACGTCGCCATCGACGATCACCACGCGCTCGAACGGCAACCTCAATGCCGCGAACGCGTACTGCAGGTGACCGAGCTTGCGGTTCGCGACCGGAGGGTCGGACGCGAGCCATTCCACCCCCGCAGCCAGGCGTGGCCGAAACGGACAGAGCACGATCTGCCGCACGCCCGCGGGGACTGGTTCGGCGAGATTGAGCAACTCCTGCTGGGTCGGCGAGTCGATCGGCCTGAGCACCACGGTGCCCGTCAGGTCCACTCCCGTCGAGCGCGCGGGCCGTCTTCGCCGCACCAACGCGGTCAGCGTGACGCCCAGCGCCAACGACGCCCACACCATGGCGAACCCTTCGAGCACGTTGACGTCCGGCATGAGCCCCTCGCGCTGGAAAACGACGTACAATGTTTGTATTAGGTTGGTCCATGGTTCGTCAAATGAGACTGATCGGGGCCCTGACCGGACTGGCGGTGCAGATCTGTTCGGCGGCCGACCTGCGCCGGGAAACGCGCGCTGACTTCGTGATCGACCCGGCGTTCCAGGCCGACGGAGGCGTGCAGCTCTTTTTCACCCTCGTCGACGCCCGCCCGGGGGAAACCCACCGCGCAGAGCTCGGACCCTTCCTCACGCTCGACCGATCCGATCGCCTGAGCGCGCTGCGAGAGCCGGTGCACGTGACGACGAGCCGGGTCTCGTACGTGGTGGACAAAGCGGTCTCGTTCTTCACGCGCGACCGCCTGCTCGACGCGAAGTACATGCAGGCGCTGGCGCCGCAGCTCGAGCTCACGTCGCGTCCCGACGGCGGGTTTCACATCGCCCGGAGCCCGGCGAATTCGCTCTCGGTCGATGTGCATCTCGAGCCCGACTTCACGAAAGGCGTCGCCGGGCTCGCCCACGGCAATCTGGTCGTGGTGCAGGAAAACGTCGACTTCGCGCGCGTGCTCGGCTGGCGCACCGCGGCGTGGAGCGCGACGTGGACGTTCCACGAGGCGATCTCCGCGCAACAAACCCGCATCACCGCGCTCACCCTGACCTATCTCTTCAACGTACCACCGCCGTTTCTCGGAGGGCCCGAGCGCCTGTACGCCGACACCGCCGCCCAGACGCTCGCCTTCGTCACCGCGCTGCGCGCGTACGAGCTCAGGCCAGCGCGGTGAGCAGCGCGGCGAGATCTGGTGCGAGCGGTGACTCGACCTTCCACCCGAGCAATTCCAACCGCGCGGCGTGCAGCGGTGTTCGCTCCAACGTCACGCCGGCGATCACCAGCGGCTCTTTGCGGCCATATTGGTGATCGAACAGCAGCGGGTGACCCTTCGCCTTCAAGTGCACGCGGATCTGATGCTGTCGTCCGGTGAGCGGCTCACATTCGACGAGCGTCGCGCCCCGCAGCGCCTGCAAGGGACGAGCGAGGGTCTTCGACGGCTTGCCTTCCTCGCCCGGAAACGGAATGCGCATCTTGCCCTTGCGGCCCTCGGTGATCGGCAGGTCGATTTCCATCGGCGCGGAGAGCACGCCTTCCACGATCGCGAGGTAGGTCTTCTTCACTTCGCCTGCCTCGAAGGCCATCGACGCCTTGCGATGAGCGGCGGCATCGGTCGCAAAGATCACGATCCCCGACGTGTCGCGATCGATGCGGTGGCAGACCCAGATCTTCTTCCCGAGCTGGGCCTCGAGCATCACGCGCGCGCACGGCTCGCTCTGATCTCGCCCCGGAATGACGAGGAGGCCAGGCGGCTTGTCGATCGCCACCAGCCCCTCGCGCTCACCAAGAATGGAAAGCGTCACTCGAACGATTCGGGCTTGATCACCGTGACCGCGCCGTACCTCTCGACCATCGGCTTCAACTGTTCGGCGTTGCCCACCAGCACGATCGATCGCTCGTCTCCGAACAAGTGCTTCTGCGCGGCCGCGGCGGCCTGCGGCACGGTCACCGCGCTGATCCGCTCGCGGTAGTCGGAGATCCACGACTCGGGCAGCCGGTAGTGCACCACGTCGGCGATCGCTCCGGAGATGGCCTCGTTGGTCTCGAGACGCCCCGGGTACAGCCCGCTGATGTAGCGCTGCACGGTCTCGAGCTCCTTCTTGCTCGGGCCCTTCTCGCGCATCTTCTTCACCTCACCGAGCGCGACGTCGATCAGCGTGTTGATGCTCTCCGTGCGCGTGAACGACGAGACGGTGAACGTGCCCGCCACGCTCATCATGTCGAACGAGCTGCCGGCGCCGTACGAGAGGCCACGCTTCACGCGGATCTCGGTGACCAGTCGCGAAGTGAAGCCGCCGCCGAGCACGGTGTTCATGGTGATCAGCGGAAAGTGATCATCGTGACCACGCTTCACGCCGCGCGCGCCGATGCGCATCTGCACCTGCGTCTGCTCGGGCTTGTCGACGATCAACACCTCACCGGGCTTCGCGATGCCGTTCCACGCGGGGATTTCGCTCGGGGCGTCGGGGCCTCCGCTCCATTTGCCGAGCGTGCGCTCGATGGTGCTCATCACCTCGTCGGTCTCGAACGCGCCGACGACGTAGAGGTGCGCGACCTTCGGACCGATGCGATCCTCGTGGAAGCGCTTCAGATCGTCGCGGGTGTACGCCGAGATGTCGCTCTTCCCCGCGATCGCCTCGTGCGCGTAGGGATGAGATCCCCACGTGGCGCGAACGAGCGCACGATCGGCGAGCGAGCCGGGATCATCGAGATCGTTGGTCAACGCCGCCAGCGTGCGACGGCGCGAGAGCTCGACCTCGCTCTCCGGGAAGTCGGGCTCGAGCACCAGCTTCGACATCACCTCGAACATCGGCCCGAGGTGCTTGCTCGGCGTCGAGAGCGAGACGATCACGTTCTCCTCGTTCGAGAACCCGCCGACGCTCGCGCCGACGAACTCCACGGTGTCGCTGATCTGATCGGCCGTCATGCCGCTCGCGCCGCGACGAAACAGACGCGCCGCAAAATCGCCGACCCCGAGCTTCCCGAGCGGATCGTTGACGCTCCCGCCACGAATCACGAGCCGCACCGCGACGAGCGGCAACGGCCCGCGCGGAACGAGGTGCACCGTGAGCCCGTTGGGCAACACGCGCACTTCGTGCTTCGGCAACTTCAGCGGGCGAAGGCCTTCCGAACCACGCGCGCTCACGCCGCCACCTCGGGCGTCTCTTTCTCTTCGGTGGGCACCAGCGTGACGACACTGCGGCGCTCGGGCGCGAGGTACTTCTTCGCCGCGGCCTGCACCTGCTCAGCGGTGATCGACTCGTAGCGAGAGGGCAACGCGAGGCCCTGGCGCCAGTCTCCGAGCATCAGCTCGTACGTGCCCAGCGCGTGTGCGCGGCCGTTGTTGGTGGCGAGTTCCCGCAGCAGATGCGCCGCGAGGTTGTTCTTCGCCTTTTCGAGCTCGCGCGGTTCGAGGCCGTGATCAGCGACCTTCTGCAGCTGCGCGTAGAGCGCAGCCTCGGCGATCTTCGGATCTCCGTCGGGCTTGAGTTCCATCACCACCGTGAACGCGCCGGGGTCGAAGCGCCACGTCCAATCGACGGAAACGCCGACCGCGAGTTCCTGCTCGAAGACCAGCGCCCTGGTGAGCCGCGACGACTGACCGACCGAGAGCGCGTACTGCAGAACGTCGAGCACCAACGTGTCGGGATCGTCTCCCTGCGGACCACGCCACGCGATCATCAACGACGGAGCCTGCGCCGGGTGCCGCACTTCCGCGCGACGCTCACCCTTCTGCTCGGGCTCGCTGTCTTGCACCATCGGCACCGCAGGCCCGGGCTTGATGCTGCCGTAGTACTTCTTGATCAGCGCCATCGCCTGTCTGGGGTCGAAGTCGCCGCTCACGAACACCGTCGCGTTGTTCGGCGCATAGAACGTGCGGAAGTAATCGAGGCAGTCCTCACGCTTGATGTTCTCGATGTCCTTCATCCAGCCGATCACCGGCCAGCGGTAGGGATGCGCCTTCCACACCAGCGTGGACAGCTCCTCATCCATCAGGCCGCCGATCTCGTTGTCGACGCGCAGGCGGCGCTCTTCCATCACCACCTTGCGCTCGCTCTCCAACATCTTCGGAGTGACCTGCAGCGACTTCATGCGATCACTCTCGAGATCGATCACCTTCTCGAGCGCCTCGCTCATGAAGTCTTCGTAATAGACGGTGAGATCGTTCGACGTGTACGCGTTCGACGTGCCGCCGTTCGACTCGAGCACCTTGTCGAACTGACCCGGGCCGTACTTCTTCGCGCCGTTGAACATCATGTGCTCGAAGAGGTGGCTGATGCCGGTGATGCCGGGGCGCTCGTTGCGCGCTCCGACCCGGAAGAACGTATAGAAACTGCACGTCGGCACCGCGTCGCTCGGCAGCAGGCGAATCTGCAGACCGTTGGGCAGCTTCGCTTCGATCACCGAGTCGGCGATCGCCTGAAGCGCGGGAGGCAGCTGGGGAATCGGGCTCTTCTTCGCCGAGGACTTCGACTTCGTGGGGCTGGGCATTGGTGGGCGTAACGTACTCACCGCCCGCCCAATGCACTGCAGAATCTGCGCTCAGTCAGGCAGGCGCTCGAGGAACGCAGCCGCGGCATCGAGCCCGTCGCGGCGCAGCAAGCCGATCATCGTCTGGCGATCGAGCGTCACGCCCATCGTCTGGCCTTCGATGGACAGGTTGAGCATTCCCATGACGGTGTCGGTCGCCTGGGGGCCGAGGCTCTCGATGAGCTCCATCATCTGGTCGCCCTCGAGCTCGAGCCCCTTCGTCACACTGGCCAAACGGCCGAGCTCTCCGGACTCCACCAGATCGGGCGCGAGCATCACCAGCGAGCGGATGTCTTCGACCGAATAGCCAGCGTCTCGCAGCTGCGCGCCAGCCTTCGGCCCGAGCTGCGCGAGTCCCTCGGCGGTCTGTTCGGAATAGCCCAGCTCGAGCAGCCGCGACGTCACCGAGCTCTCGAGCTCCGCGCGATCACGCGCATTCGAAATGCCGTTGGCGACGAAGCCGACCGCGGCCAGCGTCGCGGTGACGGGGAGGCCGACGGTGACACCCGCCACCGCCGCCACGCCGACGCCGATCTCCGCGACCGACACGGCCGCTCCGACGTAGTGCTCCGCGCGCCCGTTGCCATCGAGGATCCGCTTGCCCGTGCTGGCCAGTGACGCCGCGCTGCCGACGATGCCGAACGCGTTGCCGGCGCCGCTCGCCAACTCGCTCAAGGTCGACGTCAGGTGCGAGACACCTTCGAGCCCGGTGCTCACGCCGCCAGCCACGGTCGAGACGAGCCCGAGGCGATCGACGGTCTGCGTCAGCGAGCGCTGCAACGCATCGTCACCGGTCGGCGACTGCGAGACGTACTGTTGGAGCGCAGCCGTCGCGTCGCTCACCCGATCCACGAGGTAGCTGTTGGCCCACCCCGCACGCAGGCTCGGACTCCCCGCGGCCGCCTCGAGTGCACCGGGCACCTTGTCGCGCAACACGGTGCTCAGCTGCGCGGCCGCCTGCTCCGCTGCGGAATAGTCCTCTGCGTGATCGGCGCGATAGCTGTCGGCGTACGCCTGCAGCTCTTCGGTGCTCAGCGACGGCGCGAGGTGCGCCAGCTCTTTGGCGAGCGTCTCCTCACGCTGCTTGACGACCTCGTTCGCGGCCTCGAGCACTTCGGTCGCGCGCGAGACGTCCACCGTCGTGAGGCTCAGGCGATCGACCAACTCGGTCTCGCTCACCGGCCGCTGCGGACCCGCGGGCGTCGCCTTGTCGAACGCGCTGACACCTCCGAGCGAGCCGAGATCCTGCTTCGATCGCTCCGACAGCGGCTTCTCCGGCGCGCTCGGCGTCGTCTTCGTCGGCGTCACCGATTCGGTGGTGCGCGTGCTCGTCCTGGTCGAAGTGTCGTTGCTGATGCCCGTCAACCCCATGGTGATCTCCAAAGGAACAGCGTCGTTTGGGCGAACGACGGACCGAGCCTTCGACTTGTCGCACCGAAAGCCGGAAGACACCTAAGACACTGAATTTGCTTCTGTTTTTCGAGCAAAACGAAGACTCACCAACAGCGGCCAGAAGCCGTGGAGGAGCGCGCCGAGCAAGACGGCCCAGCGCAGCGTCTCTGGGAAGAGCGCACCGATCAGCGCTGCAAGGCCCCACACGATCGCGGGCACCATCGAGCTGACCTCGACGATCACGGCGATGGCGGCCATGCCGAGCGCGAACAACAACATCAACGGCACCCACAACGTCGGGAACTGCAGCCCGAGTGACGGCGCGAGAAAGCTCAAGAGCGCGCTCGTCGAGAGCCACGACAGATGAACGAACATCATCTCGCGGTTGAGGCGATGTTGAAGCAGCTGCGCTCGCCCGCGAACGGTGCCGGCGACGCCGAGCCCGAGGTAGCCGACGAGAAACGCGCCCACGGTCGTCGCGTGCTCCGGTGGGAAGATCGTGAAGAAGACGAAGGCGCCTGCCCAGATCGCGCCGAACGCGCCGAGCATGATCTGTTTGGTTCCCAGCCCGATGCGGCGATCCGCTCCCTTCGCGATCTCCTCGAGGCGGGCGCGTTCGCCGCGTTCGGTCTGCAGCGCGCGATCGACCTGCTGCACCAGCTGCGTGGGAGGCGCGCTCAACGTGTCCAACAACCACGACGCCGCGCGTGGATCATGCGCCGCCGCGAAACGCACGCGGTCGGAAGCCAGCGCGTCACGGCGCTCGCGCGTCTGCACATCGCCGGGGTTGAGCTCGAGCGCCGCGCGGAAACCGAACTCTGCGTCTGCCGCGGCCGCTTCGGCGACCACGCGATCTCCACGCTCCCACGCAGCGCGCGCGGCGACGGCGTGTTCCAACGCCCGACGGCCGAGCTTGCGGGCGTCACGGTTCCGCGCGTAGCCCTCGAGCGCGAGCCGAAACGCGTCGGCGTCTTGAAAGCGCGCTGCGGGCTCGAGCTGGAGCGCGCGCTGCAACAGCTCGACGAGCTCTTCCGGAGCGTCGGCCCCCGCAGGGAATTCTGGCGGCACTTCGGGGTGCTCGATGCGCTCGGCGAGGCGACGACCTGCGAACGGCGGCTTGCCGTAGACGGCCTGGTAGAGACACGTGGCGAGGAGAAAGGTGTCGGTCGCGGGCGTCAGGCGATCGACCTGACTGAGGAGCTGCTCCGGCGCCATGTGCATCGGCGTGCCCGCGAACGGCAGATCGCGAACCGCCGGGAGCGCGGCGTTGTCGTGCGCGCCGAACGTGCCGGCCACGCCCCAGTCGAGCAGATAGACCTCGTCGAGCCGGCCGATCATCACGTTGGCGGGCTTGAGATCGCGGTGCAGCACGCCGCGCTGATGCGCGAAGTGGAGCGAGCGCGACACCGAGATGGCGACGTTGACGTGCCAATCGATGGGATCGCCCCCGAAGCGCTCGGCGATCTCCATCGGCACCAACATCAGCTGCGCCCAGCTCTTGCCCTCGACGCGCTTGAGCACGACCTGCACTTCTCCGTCGGGCGCCTCGAGGAGATCGTGCACCGGCACGATGCCCGGATGCTCGAGGAAGCCGGTGATGCGCGCCTCTTGAATCAGCTTGTCGCGTGCCCAGCCGACCGCGCCGGGCCGCAGCGACTTCACCGCGACTTCGCGACCGAGGTGGCGCTGCACCGCGGCGTGCACGTGCGCCATGCCACCGCGACCGAGCAGCGTGCCGAGCTCGAGCCCACGTTCGAGGGCGGGCGAAGGCACCGGAGGCCGTGCGCTGCGCACCGTGCCTCCGCCGTCAGCGGTGAGATCAGCCGAGAGCGCCGCGACGAGGCGCCGTAGCTTCGAATCGACGTCGAGCTCGCGCTCGAAGGCTTCGAGCTCTGCACCGCTCAGCTCTCCGGCAACGAAGGCCCGTGCTCTCTGGTCGGCGTCGATCAACGGGCTGATGGTAGCGTCTTCACGGCGATGGGGTTCGTCGAAGCAGTGCAGCAGGCGCTGGGCCACACCGCGGACGCCCCAGCGCTGGCGTCGCTCGAGCAGCGGATGCGCGCTGCGCACCCTTCGCTCGTGTGGGATCTGGAGAGCCTCGCGGCGTTCGTCGCGCTGCGATTGGAAGGCGCAGCAGCGTCGGCGATCACGGCGTTGCGCGCGAGCGATCTGCTGCTGGCGTGGGCATGTCTGGTTCGACAACCGGCGGCGTTGGAGATCTTCGAACGCGACGTGATGCCGCAGGTTCGGCGCGCGGTGCGTGGCATCGATTCCTCCCCGGCGTTCGTCGACGAGACCGCCAACGCCACGCGCACACGTCTGCTCCTCGGCGAAGGCGATCGGAAACCCGGCCTCGAGCTGTACCAGGCGACCGGGCCGCTGGCCGCGTTCGCGATGGTGGTGGCAATGCGATTGGGAGCCGATCGCGTGCGCAGCGTCGCGCCGGGGCACGCGCTCGAGCTGGCGCTCGATCTCACGGACGAGGTGCGGTCGGCCGAGACGCTCCTCGGTGCTGCTGAGCTTCGTCCGCGGGTGAAGGCGGCCCTGCGACGCGCGGCCGAAGTGCTCAGCCCACGCGAGCGTGCGCTGCTCAAGCTGCACCTGCTCGAAGGCGTGCCGGCGCAGAAGCTGGCGCAGATGTACCGCGTGCATCGTGCGACGGCGACGCGGTGGATCAACGACGCGCGGCAGAAGGTGCTCGAGCGCATGACTGACGAGCTGCAACGTGAGCTCGACGTGGGCCCCGATTCATTCGCGCGCCTCAAGTCGGATCTGCTCGACGGCTTCGAGCTGACGCTCTCGGGCGTGTTGAGTTCGGCCGAGCCAGCCTGAGCGGCTCGGTACACTGTGGCCGTGCCGATGCAGCCGCTGCCGCTGGCCGAGGCGACGCCTTGCGCCGACGGGCTGATGACGTGAGCCGCGTCAGCCCTCAGTGCGCGTCGAGGAACTCGAGGATCGGCGCCCACACGTCGTCACCGGCGTATTTGCCGATCACCAGATCCATGTGCCCGTACTCGCCGTGCGCTCCGTTGCCTTCGGTGACGAGCAGCCATTCCTTCGGGCCACCGAGCGATCGGTAGCCGTCCTTCACCGCTGGAGCCGCCGCGATGCGATCGAGTCGTCCCGCGACGACGAGGATCGGCGTGGTGATCTTCGACATGTCTGCTTTGAGATCGGTCTGCTTGTCAGCCGAGAGGAAGCGGCCGTTCTGCATCATGTCCATCAACTGCAGCGCGGTGCCTCCGCTGACGGGCGCCGTGCCGTGCACCATCAACTGGCGCCACACTTCGAGATCGGTCGTGCCGGGCACGTAGAAGAAGCGCTGGAACGGACCGTCGTCGACCACCCCTTGAAACGGAGCCGCGAGCTTCGCGCCGAGATCGCTGGGGATCATCCAGCCCTCTCCGATCATCGGGCTCATGCCAAGCATCAACCTCTCGAGCGTGGTGCCCCAGTTGAGCCGCGTCGGAGAGCCCAGCGTCGCTGCCGCATGCACACCCTTCCCGCCTTGCGAGAGGTACGCGTAGAGCACCATGCCGCCCATCGAGTGGCCCGCGTAGTCGATGCCGTCGGCGTTGCTGCGCGTCTGGATGTACGCAATCGCGGCGGGGAGATCCTGCTTCCAGTAGTCGTCGAACCGAATCGGCCCCGGACGGCCTTTGGCCTTGTCGGCCAGATCAGCCGGCGAGCCGGCTGGGGCAATCGAGTCGCTGTTTCCGGTTCCACGCAGCGAGAGCGTCCACGCGTCTCGACCGTGTTCGGCGAACCAGCGCGCCATCGAGACCTGCTCGAGATCCATGTTGCGCTCGTTCGCGCTGATGCCGTGCACGAGCAGAATCGGGCGCCCCTTCGCGGGACCGATGGGGTTGTAGTGCGTGAGCGCGAGCTCCCAGCCGTCGGCGGTCTTCGCGCGGTGCACTTCCGCGTTGGGGTGCATCGGGAAGTGCGCGCAGCCCGCGAGCGCTGCGAAGAGGAGCGCGTACTTCATCGGAGGAATTCCTCGATCTCCGAGAAAACCTGATTGCGTGCGCGCGCACCGACGAAGAACGACGCGTGTGCGTAGTCGTCGCCCTGCACCACGCGCGAGAAGAGGCGCACCTTGACGTTCGCCTTCGTCGCCAGATCGCGCAGCGGCGCGCAGCTCTCAGTCGGAGCGAACGTGTCGGCGAGCCCGAGGAGCAACAACGTCGGACGATCGAACTCACGCAGCCGACCGACGACCGTCGTGCCGTCATCGAGCGGGAGATCTCCAGCGTTCATCCACGCGAGGAGCTCTTCGCTGACGGGCAGACCGAGATCGCGCGGGCCGTTGTTGAGCGCGCTCGAGAGCTCGCGTCGATCCGCCCGAGAGCCGAGCGCAAAGAGGTGAATGAACGTCGAGAAGCCTTCGGGGGAAGCGCTCAGCGTCGAGAACCGTCCACCGTGCGTCAGAAAATCGGCGAGCAATTTGGTCGGCGGCTCCGCGAGTGCCGGCGTGTTGAGCGCGACGACCTTGTT
This sequence comes from Archangium sp., assembly GCA_016792935.1. Classification (GTDB taxonomy): domain Bacteria; phylum Myxococcota; class Myxococcia; order Myxococcales; family Myxococcaceae; genus Archangium_A. Next base: position 15,665 of record JAEUJS010000427.1, read on the forward strand.
CACGCTCAAGCCATTCGTCGTCGCGGCGAGCGCGAGCGTGCCGAGGTACCCGTGGGCGATCAGATCGACCGGCTTGTCCTTCGTCTCGAGCCGCACAGCCCAGGCGATCGCCGGGAAGTCCAACGCGAACGTGGTGCGCAGCGAGTGCGACGCTTCGGCCGCGCCCTGCCCCCGCAGCTCGGCGATGAAGACGCGGCGACCGGTCGTCTCGACCAGGTATCGCGCGAGCGGCTCGTAGAGCGTTCGGCCGAAGCCGACGTCTCCGATGATGAGCACGGAGCTGCGCTCGTTGCGCTCTCCGAACGCGTACAGCGCGAGCGCCGCGCCATCAGCCGCCACCACCTTGCGATGCGCGACATGGACGTCGGTCGCTGCGAGCGCGAGCGAAGCGATGAGTGCCAATGCGTGCATTCGCGGCGACGAAGTACTCTGCCGCGCCGATGCAGACAACGCCGCACAGATCGCTCACCGTCGTCTTCCGCGCGAGCATCGTCGGCGACGACGACCCGGACGAGCCCACGCGCGGTCTCGCGACCGCGGAGTTCCTGAAGCGCACGCTCACCGACGCCGGCTGGACGTCGGGGGAGCTCGACGTCAGATACGGCTCGTGGTTCTTCGTCGCAAGCCGTGGCGAAACGCGTCTGGAGATCATGCTCGGCGCGGCGCTCGATGACATTCGCTACGGCCTCGTCGCGCCCGAGGAGGACCACGGATTCTTCGGCGGTCTGAAGCACTCGCACGCGACGCCCTCGGACGTGCTGGTCGTCGCGCGGCTGCTTCACGCCGCCCTGGTCGAGCCGAACTTCCGCCACCAACGTTGGGCGTGGGACAACGAACCGAACGACACATCACCGTCGGAGCCGCCTGCGATCGAGCTCGCTACAGCTCGACGATCCCCGCCTTGAGCGCGAGCACCACCGCGTCGACGTGCGAGTTCACGCCCATCTTCTTGTAGATGTGACTCAAGTGCGTGCGCACCGTGCGGCGCTCGAGTTCCATCACGCGACCAACTTCCGCGTTCGAGAGGCCCTTGGCGACGAACTTGAGCACCTCGAACTCCAGCTCCGACAAGTTCCACGGATTCTCGGGCTGCGTCTTCTTCGCCTGCACTGACTGGAAGTAGTTCCAGAAGCGTCGCGCGATGAGCGCCTCGAGCACCGTGCCACCCGCCATCACTTCGCGAATTCCCGAGCGGATCTTGTCGGGGCCGACGCGCTTCACCAGATAGCCAGACGCTCCGGCCTGCATCGCCTCGTAGACCTTCTGCTCGTCATCGAACGACGTGAGGATCAACACCTCGACGCTCGGCACGCGCTTCTTGAGCCGCTTGGTGACCTCGATGCCATCGATGCCCGGCAGCTCGAGATCGAGCAGCACCAGATCAGGCACGAGCTTCACCATCTGCTCGACGCCGTCTTCACCTTCTTGCGCGCTGCCGACGACCTCGATCTCCTCGAAGAGCGCCAGCACCTTCAGCACGTTCTTCAAGAGCTGCGGCTGATCTTCGACGACGAAGACCCGCGTCTTCGCCGGTGTACCGCTGGTCGCGTCGCTCATCGCTTCTGGAACACCGGCATGAGTTTGACCACCTTCCCCGCTTCGAAACGGTTGGTCGATGCGTACTCCTGCTTCGTCTTCGGCTCCACGATCACGACTTTGTGCGAGCCCGCCGTCACCGGCACCTTCGTCGCTTTGGTGCAGACCTTTCGTCCGTCGATCTCCACGCGCACGGTGACGCTCGACTCCACGGTGAGAAACGCCGTCTTCCCCTTCTCCGGCGGGTCGTAACAATCAGGCGCGTTCTGCGGAGGGTTGTTCTTCCTGGGAACCACCACCGGAGTCGGCGGCGCCTCGATCACCGCGGGCACTTTCTTCGGCTGATCACCGTCGGGGTTGAACGCCTTGTCGGGGTGCAGCTTGTCGAAGTCAGCGAGCTTGAGCGGCGGGACTCCCTTTGGAGGCGGAGGTGGCGGCGGCCGTTCTCCCTTCATGATCTCGCGCTGAATCGGCACCGGGAGATACCCGACGAGCGTGCCCTTCACGTCGTTGGTGCTCTGCGTGAAGGCGTAGATCGAACCGGCGAGCACCCCGAAGAGCGTCATGGTCGCGAGGAAGCTCACGATGCGCACCTGGCGCGCGCCGCGACGATGCATTTCCTCGTACGACGGAATCGACGGATCGCCCTCGCGCTTGAACGGCACCGCGAAGGTCATGATCGTCTTGGCGACCTTCTGCCGCCGCGTCATCGGTTTCTGCTCGGGCTTCGGCTGACCCTCGAGCGCCGCGAAGTCTTCGACGACACGGACGCGGCCCTTCAACGGATCCTGTGGCGTCGGGCCTGATTGTCCCGCCGTCGGCCCCGCAGCGGCAGGCACCGGCATCGCAGCCGGAGGCGCTTCCCAATCGCTCACCGCGCGCTTCGCCGGCTCTGCGGGAGGCGGCGGTGGTTCGAGCGGCATCGTCACGTTCATCGACAGATCGGGCTGCGGCTTCGGTGCAGGCGCGGCGATGGGTGGAGGCATCGGCAGCGACACGTCGGTCTTCGAGTTCGCCGCGGCTTCAGCGGTGAGCTGCGCGACCATCGCCTCGGTGAAGACCGGCAACCCATCACTGGTCGGCGTGCGCTCATCGACGATGCCACCGGAGTACGACTTGCGCTCCTCGACGGCGACGTCTTCGGCTTCGATGGACCCGACTCCGCTGATGTCGGTGAGATCGAACGGCTTGTCGAACGGCACGGGACCCAGCGCCGACATCTGCACTTCGTTGGGAAACAACTCTCCGACGAACTTCTGCAGATCTTCGCGCGGTGGAATTCCACCCTGCGACACGAGGAAGTCGCGAATGCCTTCAGCGAACTCGGTGGTCGACTTCGGGCGACGCCCCGCCGCGTTCTCGAGCGTGCGCATGATCACCGGATCGATGCGGGAGTGCAGGCGACGAACGAGACGTGACGGTGGAGGCAGTCTCTCCGAGCGAGTGCTCAGGTTCGACGAGCCGGTGGACGCCTCACGCAGCGTGAGCACTTCGTAGACGATGGCTCCGAGCGTGTAGAGATCGGACGCGACCGTCGCGCTGTCCTGCGAACCGAGCTCCGGAGCGCGGTAGCTGCCACGTCCGCGGCCCGCGAATGCCTTCTTGAGCGACGGAGAGCTCTGCAGCGCCGTCAACGCTCCAAAGTCCGCCACCGAGATGCGACCGTCCGTCGCGAGCAGGATGTTGCCGGGAGTCAGCGCGCCGTGAACGACTCCTGCAGCGTGCGCGGCGCCGACGACGTCGAGCAGCTCGAGCGACAGCGTCAATGCGAGCGCGGGCGGCAGAAACACTTCGCGGGTATTGAGCCGTTGGAGCGCGAGGCCCAGCGAGTACTTCCCGGTGTCCTGCCGAACGACCGCGAGCTGACCGTTGATGAGTCCGACATCCAACACGCGCGCGACGCCAGGATGCGAGACGCTCTGCAGCTGCCGCGCGACGTCGGCGATCACCTTCGCGTAGCCAGCATCACTCGTCTTCAAGTGGAAGAGCTTCACCACGACTGTTTCGCCACCCGACGTCGTCGCCCCAGGGGGCTTCGTGCCGGCCTCGACGCGCTCGCCACGGAACAAGTCGGCGAGTTGGCCCTGCTCGATGCGCCCGATCAGCCGATACACGTTCGGGGACGTTAGCCCGAACGTCTCACCCTGCGCGGCTTGAGTGGCTTCACCGCTTCGAAGCTGAAGCCGCAATACACGCAGTTCTTGTACCGCTTTCCGCGCGGCACCTCGGCGAAGCAGCCCGGACAGCGAGGGCGGTTGCTGGACTTCTGCTTCGGCTCTTTCAACTTCGCCGCCGCAGCGACCTTCTTGAGGCGGCGTTCGAGCCACCGCACGCGCGATTCCAGTTCCACTACGCGCAGGCGCAGGTCACGGCTCTCGTCGTTGCTGCGACGGCTCGCCATCGTGACTAGAACGATCGCACGCGCTGTCAGCGAAAGGAAAAACTTGGCGTTCACCGGTCCACCCCCATCGCCGTCGCCCCCGAGGGCTTCGAGCCCATCGTCGATTCACGGTTCGATCATCGGTCCCGTCGACCGCGAGAAGGCCCACGAGGCCCTCGGTCGCGCCGAACAGGTGCTCGCCGACTCGCAGCTGCAGGAGATCCTCCGTCAGCCGCCGCTCAACGAGACGCCCGTTCCGCGTCAGGTCTTCGTCAACCGCAACCTGCACATGGGCAAGGTCGAGCTGATCGGCTTCGACATGGACTACACGCTGGCGATCTACCACCTGCGCCGGCTCGAGCAGCTCTCGTACGATCTGACGGTCGATCGACTGGTGAGCCGCTACGGCTACCCCGAAGACATCCGGAAGATTCCGTACGATCACTCCTTCGTGTTGCGCGGCGTGTTCGTCGACAAGCGCAGCGGCAACCTGCTGAAGATCGATCGCTTCGGTTACGTGGGCCGCGCGTACCACGGGCGAAAACTGCTCCCTGAAGAGGACATTCAGAAGCTGTACCGCAACGAGCGCATTCGCATGAAGAACCAGGAGTACGCGTGGATCGACACGCTCTTCGCGCTCCCGGAGGCGTGTCTCTTCGCCGGCATCGTCGAGCTGTACGAGACGAAGCTGAACCGCGCGCTCGACTACACGAAGCTGT
>JAEUJS010000600.1 GCA_016792935.1 Archangium sp.
CGCAGCGAGCACGAGCCGCGCCCGCGGCGCGGCCTGCGCAGCGGTGAGCCTTCGCGTCGGCGGCGGTCTTGGCGATCGCCGCGAGCGGCTGCATCGATGCCCACGCGAGCGAGCACGGCGGCGCAGCCGCCGCGCAGCGGCGACCTTGCAGAGCGAGTCGGTGCCCGCGCACTTCAGAGGGTGCGCGGCCCCGCGCGCCCGAGATGCAGGCACCAGCAGGCCCAGCCTCGTGCACGGGGCGTGACTCGAAGAGCGGCGGCGGCGTGAGCCGCCGCGCTCGCCCCCCAAGGCGGCCCGCACGCTTTTGAAAGCGGGCCAGCCGCGGAAGGGTTTCCCCCCCGACGCATTCCTTGTTGTGGGGGGCGCCCGGAAGGGGGGGCCCTCGGGGGGGAAACCGTGGCGGGGGGGCGAGCGGCACGACCCGTGCTCGAGGCGGGCCGGCCTCGCCTCTCTCGAGCTCGACTCATCGAGAGGCGCTCCAGCGCCGATGAGCCGCGGGCGCGAAACGGACCGCGGCGGTGCTCACGTGGCTCGAGATTCGGGTGCCGCGCGCTCACGCGCGGCTGGTGGTCGAGGAGCCGAGCGGGCGGCCCTTGCGGAGGCGGGCGCGCGCAGCGCGACCGGCGAGCAAGTGCAAGGGCCGCCCGACCGGCGACGAGCCTGTGCCTTCGGCGCTCGAGCTCGAGGGCCTGTGCTGCGTCTGCTTTGCGGTGGCGGAAAGTGGGGGATTCCGCACCGCATGCCGTGGAAGGCCGTCATTCGCCGAATGGAGGCATTCCACGTGGACCGCTGCTGATCGCGGACCCGTGCCACTTCCGGCCTGACGCTCGCGGGCATGAACCAGAACCCGTCCGAAGCTTGTCCACCGCCCGCTGCCGAGCGGCCGACGTCGCAGCGCCGAAGCCTGTCCACACTCGGCCTGAAGCTCGAGCGCATGAAGACTTTGCGACGACTCGTCCTGCTGCTCGTGTTGCTCACGCCCTGCACCGCCGACGGGTGGTCCTCGAGCTCAGAGCTCCTCACCGGGCCAAAGCTCGTCGAGCCCGAGCCGGTACCGGTGGAAGTGAACGCCGCGGCGCGTGCTCTCGTCGTAGCGGCTGAAGTCCTGAAGTCCGGCATCGCGCAGCAGCTCTCGGCCGAAGTCCCACGCGAGCTGCTCCTCGCTGACGATGAGCAGCTTCTGCTTCTCAGTGAGCTGCGCACTGAGGGCGGCACGGGCTCGCAGCGCGAAGTCTGCAGCCGGCTCAGGGGCGACGACGACCTGGTCACGAGCGATGGCGGCGGCGTGGTACGCGCGCCAGGCCTCGCCGCGGGTGCGGAACGAATGGAAGTGCCCCGCCTCGTGCGCGAGCACGTGCAACTCGGTCTCCAGCTCGATCGCTGACACGGGGCTGCCGTCTCGGTCGAAGGTCGGCTCCGAATTCGGGTCTGGCGCCGGGCGACGAAACACCGCGACCTCGGGATCGGGCACGCCGGTCTCGTCGTCCAAGCGCGGCTCGAACCACCCCGCTTCGCCGGCGACGTCGCCCACGCCGCGGTAGACCACGAACGCGCCGGCGGCCGACGTCGCGCGCCACAGTTTCTCGTAGATGACGAGCAGCTTCGAATGGTCCACGAGCCGAGAGTACTGCGTGCGGGCTGATCATCACCGCGGTACGCTCGGCGCCGCCGATGGTTGCCGCCACCACGCTCCGCTCGAAGTCGTCCGCGCTGAAGAGCGCGCACCGGGACGTGCGTCTCGGCGCGAAAACTCGCGTCGGGGTCTCCGACTTCGTGGCCGCACCTCGCGTCGGGGCTCGAGCGCGTCGAAACTCAGAGCCGCGCTGGGAAATTTCGGCGCGGAGGCGTGAGAGCGCGGCGGAGATTTCAATCCACGAAAACTGGAACAGGTATTACGACCCCGTGCCCGGCGCGTACCTCCAGCCTGAACCGGCGCTTCAGGACTCGTGGTGGCCGGTCGAGTACGCGTACGGCGGGCACTCGCTTCCGCCCTACAGCTACGCATTGAACAACCCTCTCAGGTGGGTCGACTACACGGGTTGGAATCCCGGCGACCTCTTCTCAAGCGCCGATGAAGCAGCTGCTGATGCACTTAACTACAGCCTCAATAAGTCTGATCAACGCCACGAGTACGGCGGTTCGATCTTCCGTACCGACCGCGGCTACTACTCCTACGACGAGCCGAACAGGGGTGTCACCACGAACAGCGTGAACACCAACAACTGCCGAGCGGCTACCGCGATGTCGGAAGGTTCCACACGCATCAGGGCAACCAGCCAAGCGACAAGAACTTCAGCGAAGACGACAGGCGCTTGGCGCGGCAGCGACGCCTTCCAACGTGGCACGCCAGTCCAGGCTTTCGGAACAAGTACACTCCACCGAATGTGAGACACGGGTTATGACGACGGCAGCCTTACTCGCAGCGCTTCTGCTCGCTCAACGGCCTGTCGTGTACGGTGGATCCGACGACTACGATCGGGCACTTCGCGCGCGGCTGGGGCTTGGCAAGTTCAACAAAGAAGTCAGCGGCGCAGACTTCGCTCTTCGCGCCACGGTCCGTCCGTCATTTCATCCGGAGTGTTCGGTCACTTTCGTGCGTCGCGGGCGAAAGTCGGAAGGGGTCGTGCGCTGCGCAAAGGAGTCCATCTGGCACAGTCTGCAGACCTCGTCCTCGACGGTTAGTACTCCGATCGTCGAGCGTTTCCTTCTTTCTCCGTCGGAGATCCAGACACTCGAGAACCTGACGACGGAAATTCGAACCTGGAAGGAGGACCGAGATAAGTGGCTGGAGGATGGAATGCTGACGACCTTTGAGACTTTAGCGTCCAGAGAGTTTGCCGCGCTTGAAGTGCAGCATCTCGGTGGGGCGCCGAACGCCTGGATCATCGCCCTGACCAAGATTCTAAGCGCTCGCGCTCCGACCGTAAGCACGATTATCGGTCACTGGTCCGCGTATCTTGAGTGAATGTGACGTCAGTACTTCGATGAAGAGACTCACCTCGAGGAGTTTGAGACGATTAGGCCGATTCGCTTGAACAGCTCTTCGGCGCTAATGCCTTCTCCACGGTCAATGGCTGCATCAGCCTCCATCAGCGTGTGTTGGCTTTGCTCGTCGAGTTCGAAGCCGTCGATACCCCCGGGTAGCGGCTCGCCTTCGAGCACGACCGTGTTGCCGACGACTTTGCCTCGAGCGACTCGCATGCCGGCATTGTATCGCTGCCGCGGCGATGCCGCTCGGCTCGAGGGGTGATGCGTGGTCGTCGAGCTGCACCGCACCGAAGAGCCGAGCGTCACCATTCGCTCGAAGCCCCCCGCGGGGCCGCAGTACGTCGAGCTCGACGCCCGCTCGAACTTCTCGTTTCTGCAGTCGGGCATCTCGCCCGAGAACCTGGTTCGGCGCGCGAAA
>JAEUJS010000620.1 GCA_016792935.1 Archangium sp.
CGACGTCGATCAACGCCACGAGCCGCTCGACACCGAGACTCCCGGTGCCCGCAACGCGCCGCGTGAGGTCGACCAACGTCACCGGCTCCGTCTGCTTGGTCACCTCAGCCCAGTGCAGCACCGCGCGCTTCGCCTCAGGCCACCTCGCCGTCGGCGCCGGCGGCATCTTCTCGTCGCGCACCAACTTCCCGGGCGCCGCCAACCGCTTCGCGAGAAACTTCTCGTCAGGCTTCTTCGCCGCCGCGTCGAGCAAGCCGGTCAGCGGAGCCGGAAGCCGAGCGCTCGCTCCACCGAGGCCGGCCGCGTGCCCATCGAGCACTTCCTCGGTGAGCGCCACCACCTCGAGCCCGGTGCACTGCAACTCCGAGCGAGCGAGCAACGTCGACGTCAGCAGCCGCGCGACATCGAACGCCCACGGTCCATCGAAGCTCTCATCGAAGTCGTTCACGTGCAGCGTCACGCCGCTCGTGGTGCGAAACGTGCCGACGTTCTCGAGGTGAAGGTCTCCGACCAGCACACCGCTCCCCGGAAGACCCGCGAGCAACTTCGGCTGACGCTTGAGCAGCTCCGACCACAACGCCGACGCACCCCGCAGAAACGCAAACGGAGAGGCCGTCATCCGCGTCCACTTGCGATGCAAGAGCGACGTGTTTCGCCCCAGCCGCTTCAAGTCTGCGTGGAGCTGCACGCTGGCAAGTGAGGACATGCGAAAGAGTGTCGCATACGCTCCGCGGCCGTCCCGGTCGTTCGTTTCCCCACCCAGCGGCGCGCCCCAAGGGGCTTTGCCCCACAACACGGAGCTCACAGATGAAGCGTTTCTTCGGCGTCTTCACGTTCGCCTTCAACGTGCTCGGCATGGCGAAGTCGAACACCACGCTGCTCAAGCCCATCGTCTACAACCTCGCCATCGCGACGCCGCTCTCGCTGGTCCTCGCGCTCGCGTACGGCCTCATCAACAACGACACGCTCGACTTCGTGGTGCTCGCGGTCGGCGTCGCCGCGCTCTACTTCACCGACTACTTCTGCAACGGCCTCACCGCGTCGCTCATCGCGCAGCAGGTGACCACCGGCCAGGTGAACATGGACGAAGCGCTCACCACCACGAAGAAGGCCATCCCGGGCATCATGATGTTCGCGGCGATTTCCGCTCTGTTTGACCTCCTGGTCAGCTTCACGGACCGCCGCTCCATCCTCGGGAAGATCGTCGCGCAGATCGTCTACATGGTGTGGACCACCGCGACCTACGTGGTGATGCCGGCGATGGTGCTCGAAGGCCTCTCGTTCGGCGCCGCGTTCGGTCGCAGCAAGGAGCTGATGAAGCAAGACCCGACGCAGGTTGGCTCCGGCGTGCTCGGCATCGGCATCATCAACTGGATCATCAACCTGGTGTTCTTCTTCGTCGCCTACAAGGGCGGCGGCGTGCTCGGCGGCATCCACCCCATCCTCGGTGGGTTCTTCTTCTTCTTCGTGTTCAACCTCGCGTGGGCCATCACCGGCTACCTGAAGATCACGTACTTCACGTGCTTCTACCTGTGGGCCAAGCAGTGCGAGGAGCAGGGTTCGGCCGACGTCGAGCTCGCTCCGGCGCCGCTCGCTTCCGCGCTTCGCTGAAGCTCGAAGTTGGCACCCGCGCGCAGGCAACATGAAGAGCGCGTACATCCTCGAGCTGTCGCCACGCGCGCCTCAGATTCGCTGGGGCGCGCTGCACGTCGCCAACGAACCCGAGGCGCTGCGCAACGTGCTCGAGCAGTTCTGTCGCACCAACGGCGCGGGGCCGTTTCACGCCATCATCTCGGGCACCACGCTCGGCGTGTGGGTCGTGCAGCGCGGAATCGTCTCGCAGTTCATCGATCTCCACCCATTCCTGCGCGCTGATCTCGGCAATGGCGCGCGCACGCTCGCGGACCTCTGGAGCGACGAGAAAGTCCTACGCGAGTGGGGCTCGGAGGCGATGGACGACGTCGACCCGTGGCTCGAGAAGCTGCACCTCGAAGTGTTCTGGGATCCGATCGCCGAGCTCTTGCCTCCGCTTCAGCTCCCGGTGCTCGCGGCGAACGAGACCACGCCCTTCGAATACGGAAACTTGAGCGCGCTGGGCCTCAAGACACGGCTCGCCAGGACCAATCCCATGAAGTTGGGCGAGCTCCTGCTGCGGTAGTTCACTCGCCGCGCACGGCGGTCGGCAGGAACTCGGCGAGCGTGCGATCGAGATCTTCCAGACGCACCGGCTTCACGAGGAACGCGTCCATACCGGCCGACAGACAACGCTCGCGGTCTTCCACCATCACCCCCGCGGTGAGCGCGATGATGGGCAGACGTTTCGCCTGCGTGCTGCGAATGCGACGCGTGGCTTCGAAGCCATCGAGGTTCGGCATCTGGCAGTCCATGAAGACGAGATCGAACCCGCCGCGCGCGCAGGCCTCGACGGCCTTCAAGCCATCGGTGGCGATCTCCACTTCACACCCCAGCTTGCGGAGCAGCCCGACGACGACGCGTTGATTGACCGGGTTGTCTTCGGCCACCAGCACGCGCGCCGCGAACGAGCGGTAGGCCACGCCGCTGCTGCGCTTCTCCGTCTGGGCGAGGAGCACGCGCGCGAGCTGCTGATGCAGCGCGTGTTCACGCACCGGTGTGGGCAACACGAACGCCGCGCCCATCTCTTCGATGACGGTGCCGTCGAGCCGCCGCAACAGCGCCGCGCGTTTTCCGCTCTGCACCAGCGACTGGACGATGTCGATGCCAGATCCTCCCGCATGCCCCTGCTCGACGATCACGAGATCGGCGCGCTGCGCGTCTTCCACCACCTCGACGCCGGTGAGGCTGAGCTGGCCGAGCAACGCGGCACGACTGGCGCGGCGATCTTCGAGCAACGCCACGCGGAAGCCGGCGAGCGACGGACGCGAGACGCGCTCGGTGTGCGTCTCCAGGGGCAACGAGAGCGAGAACCGCGAACCGCCCGGGCCCGACGAGACCGAGATGGTACCCCGCATCAGCTCGGTGAGGCGCTTGCAGATGGCCAGACCGAGCCCCGAGCCACCGAAGCGGCGCGTGGTGCTGCTGTCTTCCTGCGAGAACGCCGTGAAGAGCCGCGAGATGGCCTCTGGCGCGATGCCCACGCCGGTGTCACGCACCTCGACGCGCAGCCGTGGACCAAGCACAGCCTGCGCGGCTGCGTCTTCAGGAACGGAATGTGACGAGAGGTTCGTGCCGGGAACGATGTGCACCGTCACTTCCACCGTGCCGCGCGTGGTGAACTTCACCGCGTTCGAGATGAGGTTGAGCAACACCTGCCGCAGGCGCGTCGGGTCACCCCACACCAGCGACGGCACTTCGGGCGTGATGCGGCACACGAGCTCGAGCCCGCGTCCGTGCGCCTGCGGACCAAGCACCGAGATGGCGTCTTCCGCCACTTCCCGCACCGAGAGCGGGATGCGCTCGAGCTGCACCTTGCCCGCCTCGAGGCGTGAGAAGTCGAGGATGTCGTTGATGAGCGCGAGCAGGCCCTCGCCACACGCGCGCACGGTGTCGACGTACTCGCGTTGCTGCGAGTCGAGCGTCGTCTCGCTCAAGAGCCGCGTCATGCCGATGACGCCGTTCATCGGAGTGCGAATCTCGTGCGACATCGTGGCGAGGAAGTCACTGCGCGCGCGCGCGAACGCCAACGCGGAATCACGCGCGGCCTCGAGGCCGGCCTGGTAGCGGAGGCGTTCCGAGATGTCGTGCCACTCGGCGAGCAACACGCGTCGCGAGCCGAGCATCAGCGGCGTGAGCGTCACCTCGACCGGAACGTCAGCGCCGTGCCGCGTCTTGAAGAGCCAGTCGAAGCGATGGCTGCCTTGCGTGAGCGCGATGTTTTCCATCTGCGGGAGCGCGTCGGCCGACGTGCGTGCATCTCGCTGCAGCGGAGCGGACAGCGTCTCGGGCCGCTTGTGGAGGAGATCTCCACGCGTCGCGTAGCCGAGCAACGCCACCGCCGCCGGGTTGCAGTCGATGATGCCAGACTCGTCGTACAGCGAGAGCGCGGTGCCGGTCTGCTCGAACAACACGCGGAACCGTTCCTGGCTGTTGACGCGCTCGGTGACGTCGTGGAGCAGCCACACCTCGTGCGTGCCATCGCGCCGCGTCGCGAGCTCGACCATGCGCTCCACGCCATCCTTGCGGCGGAGCGTGGTGATGCGGCTCAAGTCGATGGAGTGCTGGCGATCGAGCTCGTACATCGCGCGCATCGTCGCGGCGTCTTCTCCGTAGAGCGCGGCGAACCAGTGCTCGAGCGAGTCGAGCTCGCTGGCGTGAAAGCCCGTGAGCGTCTCGGCCGCGCGGTTGATGAAGACCTGCTCTTCGTGGATGTAGACGGCCGGCATCGCCATCAACGCGATGAAGCGGCGATAGACCGCGCTCTCGTCTCTTCCATCGGGCTGCGCGAGGACCCGCTCCAGCAACCTCGCGCTGCGCACCAGCGCGGCCTCATCGCGCTCGTCGAAGACGCCGTGGTCGCGACCGAGCCAGAGCGCCGCGGGACCCGTCGGGAGCTCGAGTGGAATGCCGAGGAGCGCGGTGATGCCGCCGTGAATCAAGGGATGCTGCGCGTAGTGCGGGGTGTGTCGCGCGCTGGGAATCCGCGTCAGCTCCGTGATGGGTGGAAGTGGGATGGATGGAAGGTCACGCGCTACCCAGCGCGCGTCGACGGACCCGCGTTCGAGCGTCACGAGCGTGACGCCAAGCGTCTCACCGAGGAGCGCAAGTGCGTGCTCAACGGCGGAACCTCGCGCATTTTCCGACACTGGCCGCTGCGTGATCGCGAGCACGGGTGGATCAGCAGCAAGCCCTGCACCACGCGGCAGCGCGGCGCGTATTGCCTACCGGTGGGTCCACCACCACCACGCGCCGGCCAGGCTGGCCAGGCCGAGCAACACCCCGAGCAGCCACCACGCACCACGCGAACGAGGAATGGGTTCCAGGGGTTCCTCCATCGCGCTCGGCGAGCTCGGAACAGGAACACCAATCACTCGCTCCTTCGGCTCAGCCCCCACGCTGCCCGGGTTTCCGGAATTGTTGCCCTGCGACGCCACCGTGGGCCGCTGCTGGCGCGCAGCCGCGGAATCGGGAATCGCGCCCATTCTCGCTACCATCGGCCGCTCCGGGTCGGTCGGCAGCTCGAGCGGTGCGGACGCCTTCGGATGTTGCGGTGCCAGTCGCGTGTGTTGCGGCTGCAGCTGCGGCTGCGGTTGATGCAGGGGCTGCGGCTGCGGGCCAGAAGGCAGCTCGTGCGGTGCAGCGGGAGGCGTGGTCAGCAAATCAGCCGCGAGGTTCGGCGCCGCGCGCGCACGGCCAGAGCCTTCCTTGACGGTGCGGTCCATCACCGGCGGAGGCCGGTAGTCGCGCAGTGGATGTTCGGTCGACGGCTCGTTTCCCTGGAGCGCGAGCGGCAACGGCACGAGCACCGGCGCCTGCGGAATGTGCGCGGGCAGGGGAGCGGTCGCTCCATCAGGCGAGCTCTTGCGGTGCACTGGCTCACGCACGGGGTCGGTCGGCACTTCGAGTCGGCGCTCGAGCTGCGTGCGCTCCGGCACGCGGATCAACGTGTCGCTGATCACCAGTTCCGCCAGCGGCTGGCCCTTGTTCTCCTTCGTCGGAGCGACGTGCACCGAGCTCGCGGGCGGCGTCTTCGGCCCCGGCCATGCGCGCTCGTCCACCATCAGCGCTTTGAGCGCGGTGATGAACTCCGCCATGGTCGGGAAGCGATGCGCCGGTTCCTTCGCGCACGCGCGCGCGATGAAGGCGTCGATGGGCGCGTTGGACAGTCCGGGGTCCACGAAGCCGAGCGGCGGCACCACGGTCTGCATCTGGTGCATCAGAATCTGCGTGACGTTCTTGCCGCCGATGGCGACCGCGCCGGTCAGCATCTCGAAGAACATCAGGCCGAGCGCGTATTGATCAGTTCGTCCGTCGAGCGGCTCGTCCTTCACCTGCTCGGGCGCCATGTAGCGCGGCGTGCCGGCGAGCATGCCTTCGGCGGTGAGCCGCACGCCGGTGTCCTTGAGCAATCGCGCGATGCCGAAGTCGAGCATCTTCACGTGCACGCCGCCGAGGTCGCGACGCACGCGCACGTTTTCGGGCTTCACGTCGCGGTGCACGATGCCGCGGCCGTGCGCGAACGCCAGCACCTGCGCGACCTGCAGCGCGATTTCGCGCGCCTCACCAAAGCGGAGCCGGCCTTCGCGTTTGATCAGCTCGCGCAGGTCTTCGCCTTCGACCAACTCGAACGCGAGGTAGAGGCGCATCTCTTCGTCGCGGCCGAGATCGAGCACCTGCGCGGCGCCGGGGTGTTGCACTTCGAGCCCGACCTTCGCCTCGCGCAGGAAACGCTGGATGCGCGTGTCGTCGTCGTTGGGTTCGGGGTCGAGGAACTTGAGCGCGACCTTGTTGCCGACGCCGAGGCGCTCCGCGAGGAAGACGAGCCCCATGCCGCCGCTGCCGATCCGGCTGATGATGCGGTACTTGCCGGCGATGATCTGCTCCGGCATCGGCATCTTCACGGTGGTGATGGGTTCGGACCCCACGAGCGCGTGATTACACAGCGAAAGTCTTCCGATGTCGTGCGCGCGCCAGCTCGATCTGCTGCTCGAGGAATGCCTTCACCGGGCGCTCCGCCACCGCGAGTTGTTGCGGAATGAACGAGGCCTTCGTCATGCCGGGGAGCGTGTTGATTTCGAGCAACACGAGGCGTCCTTCTGGCGTGAGGATCATGTCGGTGCGCGTGTAGCCGAAGCAGCCCACCGCTTGATGCGTCAGCACCGCGAGTGACTGCGCTGCGCGCGCCTCGAGGTCGGAGATTTCGGCGGGCGTAATCTCTTCAGTGCCCCGGCCGAGGTACTTGCCCTGGTAGTCGAACGAGCCGCCGGGAATCAGCCTGACCTCGGAGACCGGGAGCGCCTTCGGTGTTCCGTCGAGCGCTTCGTCCATCACGCCCACGGTGAGCTCGCGGCCGGCGATGAAGACCTCGGCGAGATAGGCGAGCTGCAACTTCGCGAGCGTCTGCGCGGCGGCTTCGACTTCGCCGAGGTCCTTCAGGTGAATCAGCCCGTGGCTCGAGCCATCGGCGCGCGGCTTGAGCACCCAGCGCGTTTCGCCACCCGACGCCGTCGCCCCAGGGGGCTTCGTCTTCTCGAGCAAGAGCGTCAACTCGCGTCGAGCAGATTCGACGCTCATCGGAGGCAACACGACGGCCTCGGCGATGGTCGCGCCCTTCGCGGCGGCGAGCTCTTTGGCGCGCGGCTTGTCGAAGGCGGCGGCGCTCGCGGCGGAGTCACTACACGTGTACGCCACGCGATGCGTCTCGAGGATCTTCTGGGTGACGCCGTTCTCTCCATCGCCGCCATGGAGCGCGAGGAAGAAGACGACGTCGGGGTCCTTCGTCCTGGCGTCGATGATGGCGGCGTCGAGCGTGAGGAACTGAGGGACCTTCGTCTGCGGAATGAACTCCAGCTCGAAGGGGCGCTGGTGCGCGGCGAGCGTGTCGCGCGCGACGTCGAACACGGCGCCCAGTGGCGTGAGGAAGAAGCAGCGCGCGTCAGGCAGGTG
>JAEUJS010000653.1 GCA_016792935.1 Archangium sp.
GACATCAACCGCGTCGAGCCGAAGGACGGAGACATCTATCTGCTCTGTTCCGACGGCCTGAGCGGCATGGTGCCCGACAAGCAGATGGAGCAGATCCTCCAGAGCCAGCCTGACCTCGACAAGGCGTGCGCGATGTTGATCGATGCGGCCAACGCGAACGGCGGCAACGACAACGTCACCTGCGTGTTGGCCCAGTACAACCGCGGCTGAGCGAAGCGATCAGCGCCCGCACAATCCAGAAGCACGCTGCGATCAGCGGTGCTGCCCCAGCGATCGCGAGCCGCTCGATCACGCGCGGGGGACGATCGCGTCGGCAGAGACGATCACGTCACTGAGCGACGCGCCGCTCTCGACCGAAGCGCCGGGGAGTACCGCGACCCGATTGAGGCGAGCGCCCTGCCCGACTTTCGCGCCGGCGCCGATCGAGACGGAGGCGCCGAGGCGCACGCCACCTTCGACCGCACAATTCGCGCCGAAGAAGGCCGGGCCAGCGAACTTCACGTCGTCGTGCACGTTCGCGCTCGGGTGCTTCCAGCCATTGAGCGGCGCGTCGAGCTTCACGTGCTTGGAGAACGGACCACGATCACCGAACACGTCCTGCGGCACCTGACCAAAGAGCAGATGTTCGTGCGTGGTGAGGTAGCGCTGCGGCGTTCCGAGATCGGACCAATACGGGTTGTCGGTCAGCACGTGACCGCGCACGGTGAGGCCGCGCTCGATCATCTTCACGTACACGTCGCGGTTGATGTCTTCCGGCCCGCTGGCCGACATGAAGTCGAAGACTCTCGGCGTCATGACGTGCACTCCCGTGAAGTGCCAGCCGCTCAGCTTTCCGCCACCGAGCCCGAGCCCCGCGACGCGACGCACCGCTGAGCTCGAGTCGATCTCCACCGGGTTGTACTTCTCACCCTCGGGCATCGGGAGCAGGACCATCGTGGCGGCGGATCCACTCGCGCGGTGCGCTTCGATCACGGGTTTGAGATCGATGGCGAACAAGACGTCACCGTTGAGCACCACGAAGTCGTCGTCCTGCAGGAACTTCTTCAGCCCGCGAATGCCGCCGCCGGTGCCCTGAATTTCTTCGGTCTCGTGTGAGACCTCGAGCTTCGTGCTCTCTGCGCGCGCGACCTGCTCCATCACCTCGGGGAGATGGTGCGTGTTGATGCCGAGCTCCGTGATGCCGGCCCGCGCGAGCGTCGCGAAGGAGTAGCGAACGAGCGGCCCCGCGAGCAGCGGCATCGCCGGCTTCGGCCACCGATTCGTCAAGGGACGCAGGCGCGTTCCAAGCCCCGCGCAAAGCACCATGCCTCTCATGCGCTCGCTCGCCTCACGCGGTTGGGAACTCTCGGCTGCGCCTCGACCGGCTCACTCGCTGAGTCATGCGAGCTCGGGCACGTACTTCGCGACGATCTTCCGCAGCGGACCCAACTGCGGCTGCGCATCGAGCGCCGTCTTCACGTAGCGGAGCGAAGCCGGAATCGAGACCAGGAACCCGGGATTGCCCTTCACGCGGTTGATGAACTCGAAGCGCCCCGCATCCTTCATCTTTCGCTGCACGGTCAGCAGATCGAAGAACGCCTTGAAGGACTTCACGTCGATCTTCTCTCTGGAGAGCTGCTCGAACTTCACGATGTATGCATCCAACATCCCGTCGACGAAATCGCGCGGGAGCTCGACGTACGAATCGCGCAGCAACGCCACGAGGTCGTATTGCCGCGGCCCCTGCAGCGCGTCCTGGAAGTCGATGACGATCAGCTCACCGTTCTTCACCATGATGTTGCGCGACTGGTAGTCGCGGTGCGTGAAGCCCCGCGGCGCGGCAGCGAGCTCCGCGGCGATCCTCTTGAAGTGCGCGTCGAGCTCGGAGCGTTCAGCGCCCTCGGGTTTGCGACCGCTCCACGCTTCCATGCCCCACTCGCGGAAGTGGTGCAGTTCCCAGTCGTAGAGCTCTTCATCGAACGCGCGCGTGAAGGCGAGGCACGACGCGTCGGCGTTCTTCTCGGCCTGGTAGCGGAGGTGCGCGAGCAGCTCGACGGCCTGCGTGTAGAGCTTTGAGCGATCGACGCGCGCCAGCTCGGCCTCGAAGGTCTGATCGCTCAGATCCTCGATCACCATCATTCCGGCGGGCTCGTCGTAGTGGTGGATCTTCGGCACGCGCACGCCGAGCTTGTCGAGGTAGCGGTGCACGTTCACGAACGGCAACTCAGTCGGAGCGGGCCCCTTGCTCGCCTCGTCGCTCTTCTTCGCGCCGTCGACCGGCATCACCATCACCACGTGCGACTGCGGCGGAGTGCCGACGCGGAAGTACATGCGGCTCGACGCCTGGCCCGCGAGCTTGAGCACGGGAGCACTGGCCGTGGGCACACCGGAAGCGCGCTCGACCTGAGCGCGGAGCTGCGAATCGAGGGCAAAGCCCTCTGGGGCGTTGGGTGGTGAACCGGACATTTTTTCTCAGCGGGGGAGCTCTCGCTTGAGCGGGAGCAGATCGAAAGGAATGGCGATCAACGTCGGGAAACCATGCACCTTCTCCGGCACCGTCGCCAGAGAAGCATCGGAGAAGCCGTGCGTGGTCGCCACCACGATGATCTTCTCGTTCTTGTCGTTGTGGCCCGGGCCGATGCGCAAGATGCCTCGCAGGCCGAAGCACACGCGAATGCACTCTTCGACGGCCGCGCGGTGCATCGGATCTTCCTGATCTTCGGAATGGCCCTCTTTGAGCGCGTCTTCGACGAAGAGGATGCCCTTCTCGCGCGCTTCTTTGAGAAGCGCGAAGGCGTCGGGTGGACGCTCGTTGCTGGCACTCTGACCCGCGAGCGCGTTCTGCACCGAGCCGACGGCCTGCAGGCGCGAGGCGCTCACGCCGGTGAGGTTGGGTTTGGGCGGCACCTGCACGGGCTTGTGCGTACCGGTGGTGCCGGTGCTCGTGCCCTGCCCCATGCGGAACGCGGGGAGCTTGTTGGGCCCGCCCTGCTGCTGCGCCTGCTGTTGCTGCAACTGCTTCTGGAGTTGCGCCGCCTTCGGATCTTGCTGGCCGGGTTTCTGACCGCCGGACTTCCAGCTGAACAACTTGAGGAGGCCTTTGCCCTTCTCTTCCTTCTCGGCCTGATCGTGCACGTCGCCGAGGTGGTCGGCGCCTTCTTCTTTCTCTGCCTTCTCCGACTGCGCGAGCTCGGCCATGCGGCCTTCGACGTCGGCGGCGCGAATCTCGAGCGAGCGATCGATGTCCTGGCCGGCCCACAGCGCGGCCTCGGGCGACTGCATCGACTCTCCCGAGTCCTTCACGTCGGCGGCCTTCGAATTGATCGGCTTGGGCTTTTCCGAAGCCTGCGGACGCGTGCTGCGTCGAACGCGCTGCGCCTGCGCTCCCTGAGTGGATGGCGGCTTGTTCGACGGCGGTACGCGCGTGGTCACGGTGTGAGTATGGTAGCCAACTTCATGGCCGACTACGCCAAACGCGACTACGGGCGCTGCCCGTGCAGCGGGACGTACGACAACCGGTTCGTCGAGGTTCGGCTGACGGTGAACGGCAAGGTCGTGGTGTTGACTGACGTGCCCCAGGGCGCCTGCCCCAACTGCGGCTCGCGCGTCTACAAGGCCGAAGTGCTGGAGCGCATCGAATCGCTGATGAAGGGCCAGAAGGTCCGCAAGGTCCAGTAGGCGCTCGGATCAGGCGCGCGTGTTTGGTATTGCCGCGCCATGAACAACGTTCACGACTCGGTCCTCGACGCCATTGGCAACACCCCCATCGTGCGGCTCAACAAGCTCACGGGCCCGAACGACGCGACCGTCTACGTGAAGCTGGAGTTCATGAACCCGGGCGGCGCGATCAAGGATCGCATGGCGCTCCACATCGTGAACAAGGCCGAGAAGGACGGTCGCCTGCAGCCGGGCGGCACCATCATCGAGAACACGTCGGGCAACACCGGCTTTGGTCTGGCGATGATCGCCGCGGTGCGTGGCTACAAGACGATCTTCACGATGCCGGACAAGATGTCGTCCGAGAAGGTGAACCGCCTCAAGGGCATGGGCGCGCAGGTGGTGGTGACTCCGACGAACGTGCCCGCCGACGATCCGCGCAGCTACTACGAGACCGCGAAGCGCCTCGTAAAGGAGACGCCGGGCGCCTTCTACCCAAACCAGTACCACACGCCCGACAACATCGAGGCGCACTACCTCTCGACGGGCCCCGAGGTGTGGAACCAGATGGACGGCAAGTTCGACTACTTCGTCTCGGGCCTCGGCACGGGCGGCACGATGAGCGGCGCCGGCAAGTTCTTCAAAGAGAAGAACCCGAAGATCCAGAACGTGGGTGTCGATCCGATCGGGTCGATCTACACGGGCTACTTCAAGACCGGAAAAGTCGGAGAGGCCCACACCTACAAGGTCGAGGGCATCGGCGAAGACATGGTGTGCGGCGCGATGGACTTCAAGGTCGTCGATCAGGTTCGCCAGGTCGATGATCGCCAGAGCTTCTTGATGGCGCGACGGCTCGCGCGTGAGGAAGGCATCTTCGCGGGCGGGTCGTCAGGAGCGGCCGTGCACGTCGCCCTCGAGCTCGCGAAGGAAGTCGGCAAGGGCAAGACCATCGTCGTGCTGCTGCCGGACTCGGGCAACGCGTACGTGTCGAAGTTCTATTCCGATGAGTGGATGAAGGATCTCGGCTACCTCGAGACCGTCGGCCCGGGCACGGTGCGCGACGTGCTGCGCGGCCGCACGCAGAAGCTCATCACCGGCAAGAAGGGCGAGAAGATCGGCGAGGTCATCGAGGAGATGAAGAAGCACGGCATCTCGCAGATGCCGGTGCTCGCGGCCGATGGCAGCGCGATCGGCATGATCCACGAGTACGACCTGCTGAACGGGTTGATCGCGGGCAACTACAAGATGACCGACGCCATCGACGCGTTGATCACGCCGGTGCAGGGCGTGGTGACGATGGACACCACGATTCCGCAGCTCCGGCAGGTGTTTGGTCAGGACAACGTCGCGGTGGTTCGCGAAGGCCAGAAGGTCGTCGCGATTCTCACCAAGATCGATCTGATCGAGTTCCTCGCGTCGAAGTGATCAGTCGGGGAAGACGGCTTTCAGCGAACGCGCGTCGAGCGCGGCGTTGAACCAGCGAGAGAGTTCACGCGCGTCGGCTGCAGCGACGCGCTTGGTGATCGAAGTGGGCACGCGTTTGAACCGCTTTCGAAGCACCTTCACGAGGGAGACTCGAAGGCCTTCATTGCGGCCTCGCTCGAGCCCTTGCTCAAGCCCTTCCTTGAGGCCCTTTTTGCGGCCAATGCGTTCGTAAAACGTGGCGTAGGTTTCCATGGCCTGTTCTCCGCTCTTCGACAACTTCTTGAGGGTTGACTTCAGCTGATTTGGCGAGATGCCTGCAAGGTACTGAATCGCTTGCGAGAGGATCACGGGCTCGGAAGCGAGTGAGCGCAGGGATGCCTCGATCAGTCTCGAACGTTCTCTCCCGGAGCGCGTTGCAGCCTTGAGCGCCAGGAGCGCCCCACGCATCGGAGAACTGGGCGAGAGGTCAGACGTGGCAATCGACGCCACGTCGACGACGA
Organism: Archangium sp.; assembly: GCA_016792935.1. Classification (GTDB taxonomy): domain Bacteria; phylum Myxococcota; class Myxococcia; order Myxococcales; family Myxococcaceae; genus Archangium_A. The sequence continues at coordinate 5,562 of JAEUJS010000653.1, forward strand.
TCACTTCGAAGTCGAGTGCGAGGCGACGTGTTGCGCGGTGTCTCGCCAGAAGTTCCGAGAAGCGCGTCGCGCCACGCCACGCGCTCCGGCCATTCGTCACCACGAAGACGACGATCGGCGGGAGCTGACCGGGAGCGAATCGATCCGACAGCCGCTCGTAGAGCTGTGCCTGGTACCGCAGCAATTGAATGAGGAGATAACGCCCCGGCGCTCGCGCGTGTTCGACGAGACACGATGCGATGATGCGCCTCGAACCGCGAAGGTGGAGCATCGCGACGATGTCCGCGATGTGCTCACGCAGCTTGCCGTCGACGAAGCTCTCCCGCATCGGCAGCGGCGGACCATCGAGCGAACGGGCGAGCGCGATTGGCGAACGTTCCAGGATCAGGGCCTGGAGCACGCTCGGCTGCGAGAACACCGCTCGGAAGAACTTGTCGTGAAGCCGCATCGGCTGCGGCTCTGCGATTCAGCGACCACGCGAAGTGCGCGACATCTCACGGACGGGAAAGCACTCACCGTCCGGCTTCGAGCATGCGGCGCGAACGCTCCACCTCGATTTCTCAGGTCGTGCGACTCACCATCGCGTGACGGAACGCTCCAGCTGCAGAGCCGAGCGCTGCGAGCGAGAGGCAGAGGAACGCCACCAGCAGGCTGCTCAGCGCCTGCGTCGCGCACGCCGTCACGATCGTCGTGACGTCAGCCGGAGCCGCGTTCGCGCTCGCCTTCACCACACCGAGCACGCCGATCACCGAGCCCAACATCGCGGTGCACAGCGTCATCACGCTCAGAGAGATCACGAGCGGTACGAAGCGACGCTCAGGGCGAAGCGCGATCAAGGCCGCCGCTCCCATCGCCAACACGCCGAACAACGTCGTGGGGAACATCGTCCATCCGCCTTCACTGTACAGGTCGAGCATTGCGTCTCCTTCGGTTTGAGGTGACGTCTCGACAACGGTCGTCAGGCGAGGTTCCGACGCTCGGTTACGGGAGCTTCGTCTTCACGAGCTTGCCCATCGCGTTGCGCGGCAATTCCTTCACCACGTTCACGATGCGCGGGCGCTTGTGTGGAGAGAGCTGCGCAGCGACGAAATCTTCGAGCGCCTTCGGCTCGGTCGGTTGTGACACCACGACGAAGGCGACGATCTTCTCTCCGAGATCGGGATCGGGGCGGCCGACCACCGCGGCCTCACGCACGTGTGGATGTTCGAGGAGCGCCGCCTCGACTTCCCCTGCCCCGACCTTGTAGCCGCCGCACTTGATCAGATCCGTCGCGCGCCGGCCGACGATGCGAATGCTGCCGTCGACCTTGCGCGCTGCGATGTCGCCGGTGAAGAACCAACCGTCGGCGTCTTTCACCGCGGCGGTCGCGTCGGGCCGATTCAAGTAGCCGGTGAAGACGTTCGGGCCGCGCACGGCGACTTCTCCGAGCGTCGAGTCGTCGGACGCTTCGATCGTCTTGCGCTGATCATCGACGAGCTTGAGCTCGATGCCCGCCAGCGGCGGCCCCACACTTCCAGGACTCGGAGCGGACTCGATACGTACCGCGGTGTTGATCAACGTCTCGGTGAGCCCGTAGCGCTCGATCACGCGACGACCGCTGAGCGATTCGATGCGCGCTTGATCGCGCTGGGGGAGCGCGGCGGATCCGCTCACCAGCAGGCGTGCCTTCGACAACCCTCGAGCGATCGACGGGTCTCCATCGGCCGCTTCGGAGAGCCGGTGGTACATCGTCGGCACCGCGAAGAAGACCGCTCCACTCGAGAGCGCGCTCGCGATCTCCGCCGGCACGAAGCGCGGGAACCAATGGAGCGATCCGCCGATGCGCACCGAGCCATAGAGACCGAGCACCAATCCGTGCACGTGGAACAAGGGCAGCGCGTTCACCACCACGTCGGCGCGCGTCCACTTCCATGCTGCGGCGAGCGCGTCGAGGTTGAAGGAGACGTTGCGTGAAGTGAGCACCGCTCCCTTCGGCAGGCCGGTCGTGCCGCTGGTGTAGAGAACGAGCAACGGCTGGTCGTCGATCGCGCGCCACGTCGGCGTCGAGGTCTTGCCTCGCGCGAGGTCGGGAAACGAGATCGTCTGCAGCGGGAGCCGGCCTTCGACTGCTGATGGATCGGCCGCGAGCGCGAGCGTGGCACCGGCGTCTTTCGCGACGTGGTTGAGCTCGAGCGGACCGAGCTTGGGATCGAACGGAACGACCTCGAAGCCCGCGGCCGCGGCGGCGACAAGCGCGCTGAGCGTCTCGATCGACGGCTGCGTCCAGATCGCG
>JAEUJS010000662.1 GCA_016792935.1 Archangium sp.
CTTTTCCTTGAACGCCTTGAAGCGTCCGGCGATTCCCCCAGCCGACTTGTCGGCTGAGTTGGTCGACCTGGGCTGCTCCGGAGGCTGGGGAGACGGCGCGGCGGCGTCAGCGGGGTTCGCGCTCATGCGAACCGCGGTTCTACTTCGCCCACGCCGAAACCAAGCGAGTTACTTCTTGATCAACTTCGCGAGCTCACCGCTCTGCGCGAGCTGACCCACGATGTCGCTGCCGCCGACGAACTCTCCGTGGATGTACACCTGCGGAATGGTCGGCCAGTTGCTGTACACCTTGATGCCGTCGCGCACTTCCGGGTCGGCGAGCACGTCGACCGAGAACACCGGGCCGTGCGCCTTGAGCAATTCGAGCGCGCGCGCCGAGAAGCCGCACTTCGGAAAGAGCTGGTTGCCCTTCATGTAGAGGACGACCGGGTTGGCTTTGATCTCGGCGTCGAAGCGCGCGCGCAACGCGTCGCTGATCGTACCGGCGGGAACTTGAGGACCGTTCATGACTGACTCACTTTCTGGGCTCCCGCCCCTCCAGGACCCTCTTGTTGCGTCTCGATGCTCGCGCGAGCCCACTGCTCGGGAGTGAACGTCTTTAACGCCAACGCGTGCAGCTCGCCCGTCGCCAACACGTCTTTCAGCGGGGCGTAGACGAGCTGATGCGCCTTCACCATCGAGAGCCCGACGAACTTCTGGCTGACCACGCGCGCGGCGAAGTGATCGTTGGTGCCGGTGGTGTCTTCGACCTCGACGACTGCATCAGCGCCCAGCTCGGACACGATGCGCTCTTTGATCCACTGCGGAGAAATCGGCATGGAGGCGCGCTTCCTAGTTCACTCCGCCCGTCGGTGGCATCACCCAACCAGGATCGATGCCCATGCTCTTCATGACCGTCTCCCACACCTTCCGGGGCTCGGTGTGGAGCACGGTGTCGCGGTTGGCCTCGGTGTACAGCCAGCTGCCCTGCTTCATCTCGAACTCGATCTGCCCCGCGCCCCACCCCGCGTAGCCCAGGCAGAAGCGCACGTTCGCCGCGGGGTCTTTGAGCAACGGGTTGAGCGCGTCGCTGGTCACGCTCAAGAAGAGCCCGGGCAGCACCTCGTTCTTCTCGTCGATCGCTTCCGAGTCGTGGAGCACGAAGCCGCGGTACGGCTCGACCGGCCCACCGTGAAAGAGCGGATCGTCGCGGCGATTCGGAGCGACCTCGAGCTCCTGACTCTTCCCCAGCTCGCGAAAGGTCAGCGGAGCGGTGCGGTTGATCACCAGCCCCATCGAGCCCGAGTCGGTGTGCTCCACCATCAACACCACGGCCTGATGAAAATTGCTGTCGGCCAATTGCGGCGTCGCAATCAGGAAACCGGGCGCGAGCGACTTCACGCCTCACACCTTACGTCAGGGCACGACGAAGGTGATCGAAGCCGCGCGCGAGCCGCCGTTGTTGATGTCGTAGAAGCCCGTCACGGTGAAGTGGTACTGGCCGGTCGTGGTGGTGATGCCCGCGAGATCGGCTTGCACCAGCCGCACGATGCCGCCGTTGTCGCGAGTCATCGTGTACTGCGAGCCGTTGGGGCCGAGCGCGCTCCAGTTGCCGTTGGTCGAGGTGAGCTGCACGTCGATGCCGTTGTCCTGCGCCCAGGTCGACGGCGGGTGACCGAGCAGCACCGCGTGATGCGGGCCTTCGCAGAACGTGAAGCCGTTGGGCCCGAGCGTGCTCCAGGCGAGCTCGATGTAGCCGGGCGTGAAGTTCACGGTCTGGCAGTTCGCAGGCGAGACGATGGTGAGAATGCAGCCACCGCTCCCGCGCACTTCCGTCACTTGCTGGGTGCAGTCGACGCTCGTGCCGCCGCCGCCCGTCGGTCCTCCGCCCGTGGGTCCTCCACCAGTCGGTCCGCCACCTGTGGTTCCGCCGCCGCCTGTCGTTCCACCGCCTGTCGTTCCACCGCCTGTCGTTCCACCGCCCGTCGTTCCACCGCCGGTCGTGCCGCCTCCCTGCCCACCGCCCGATCCGCCGCCGCTCGTCCCACCGCCGGTGCCTCCCGTGCACGAGCCGGAGAAGCACGTCTGGCCGAGCCCGCACGCCATGCACATCGCGCCCGCGGTTCCGCACGTCAGGTTGTTGGCTGACTTGCACGCACCACTCGCGTCGCAGCACCCGCTGGCGCACGTGGACTGGTTGCATTTGTTCGCTGCACCGCACGCGGCGAAGAACGCACCGAACGCAAAGGACACCGAGAGAGCGAGGACGATGTGACGCACGAAAGACCTCCGAGGCGGGAAAAGGGAGCCGTTGATCGCTACGCGCAGCCGCTTCGAAAACAGGCTCATTCTATCGCTTCAGGGCCAGCACGCCGAAGACCAGCGACCAGACCGCGAGGAAGATGAAGAACGCGGTCTGAACGATGGCGCACCCTTCCGCGAGCATCGAGGCCGGCTCGAACTTCGAGCGGTCGAGCAGGTGTGCGTCGTCGAGCACCAGCGCCTTCTCGGCGAGACGCGCGGCCTTCACGTCGAGGCTGCTGCCCTTCTCGACCGTGAGGCGTTCTCCGGTGTCGAGGTTGAGCGCGTAGGTCAGCGCCGCGTTGATGCCGCGCAGGTTGGTCCACCCCGTGAAGTTCGGGTCGGCTTTCGGCGCGCGGTAGATCCACGCGCCGCTCCGATGCGTGGCGTCAGGCATCAACGGTTCGTCGTTCAGGTTCGCGCCGCACAGCCAGCACCACGGAATCCACGCGGGCTTCACGGTCTCGACGCTGCCGTCATCAAGCAACACCACGCTCGGCGTCAGCGCGACGGCGGTGTGATCGTATTTACGGTTGAAGTCGATGTCGGCGCGCTTGCCGGTGTTCGGCACGACGAAGGCGACTCCGTTGAGGCCGATGAACCAGGCGACGGTCACGATCGCCCACAACACGAAGGGGATCGGAAACAGCTTTCTGCGCATCAGGCCACCGCGCGAACGACCGCGATGTCGTTGCTGTGACCCGACCCGCTGAAGGGGATCCAGAAGATCCCGAAGTTGATCGGAATGATGAGCCAGCAGATCAAGAGCGAGATCGAGAACCACGACTGCTTCTGTTCGTGTTGCACATCGGCGGCGGTGGACATGCGGCGACTCTGCTACGCGGGCGGCATGCGAGCACTGGTCAATGTGAAGGCGGGCGGTCCCGACGTGTTGAAGGTCGAGCAGCGACCCGACCCGATGCCCGCCGCGAATGAAGTGCTGATTCGCGTGAAGCGTGCGGGGCTCAACTTCGCGGACATTTCGGCGCGTGTTGGTCTGTATCCCGACGCGCCGAAGTTCCCGATGGTGATGGGCTACGAGGTGAGCGGTGTGGTGCAGGCGATCGGCGCGACCGTCACCGCTCACAAGATCGGCGATCGCGTGGTCGGCATGTGCCGCTTCGGAGGTCAGGCCGAGCTCGTGGTGATGCCCGAAGGCCAGGCGCGGAAGATCCCCGAGACGCTCAGCTTCGATGAGGCCGCGGCGATCCCCGTGAACGCGCTCACTGCGTTTCACATGTTGATGTGGACGGCTCCGATTCAGCCGGGAATGACGGTGCTGATTCACATGGCCGCGGGTGGAGTCGGCTTATTCGCGATTCAGCTGTGCCGCTCGGTGCCGAACGTCACGATCATCGGAACGTCGTCGGCCTCGAAGCACGACTTCTTGAAGAAGGCCGGAGTCGATCACTGCATCGACTACCGCACGCAGGACTACGTGGCCGAGGTGAAGAAGCTCACGAAGGATCGCGGCGTCGATCGCGTGCTCGACGCGCTCGGTGGACCCGACTGGAAGAAGGGCTTCGAACTTCTCCGCGCGGGCGGACACCTGCACTGCTTCGGCTGGGCGAACATGGTCGATGGCGAGAAGCGCTCGCTGCTCCGCGTCGCCAGTCAGTACTTCCAGCTGCCCAGGTTCAACCCGATGGAGCTGATGAACGTGAACAAGGGCCTCTCGGGCACCAACATGGGTCACATGTGGAACGAGACCGAGCTGATGGCGCACCACCTCGACAAGGTGATGACCATGGCCGGCGAAGGAAAGCTCAAGGCGCACGTCGACAAGGTCTTCACGCTCGAGCAGGCCGGTGAAGCACACTCGTACGTTCAGGCGCGCAAGAACATCGGCAAGGTGCTCTTCAACTGCGAGTGATCACGGCAGCGCGAACTCCACGCGGCCGTTCACGTGCAAGTCGGGGCGTACGAAGGTGCGCTGCGCGGTCGCGTTGAGGTGACACCCTTCGCAGTCAGTCCGCACGGGATGTGGCGGCGGCGGCGGGAGACCGTGGCAGCTGCTGCAGGTCGCCTGAGATCCGTCGACCAGCGTCCACCGCGGCGTCACGGCTGAGCCTCCACCCGGAGCGCTCGTCCAATTCGAGATGTCGTGACACGCGGTGTTCGCGCACGTCAGCGCGGTCGAGTTCCAGGTGGGCTGAGCGAGGTTGGCCAGCGCCACTCCGCCGAAGACGAGCTGCAGCTGTCCGTCGATGTGGCCCGCGCTCAGTGTCGTCGCGGGAACGGGGTGACACTCGTTGCATTGCACCACGCGCGCGAGACCGCGACCGACCACGTGCGCCTGGTGCGCGCCGACCGAACGCAACGTCGTCGCCGTCGCGCCGTTCGTGTCGCGCGGCGGAGCCGGGTTCGCCGCGCTCCCGTGACACGCGTCGCACGCAGCGGCGACATTGACGTCGAGCACACCGTCGACATGACGTGTGCGATCGGCGAACTCGCGACCGAGCGGGCCCGAGGCCGTCGCGTGACAGAGCGCACAGTTCTGCACCGCGGGATGCGGAGCCGGCGGCGGCGCGCCGTGACACCCCGCACACCCCAGCGTCTGCCCCGAGAGCCACGAGGGAGATGAACCGTGGCACGCATTGAGACACGTCGCGCTGGTCCGCGACCAGCCGATCGACGCGAGCACCTCGGCGCTGCCACCGTTGGGATGTTCGGGCGTCGCCGGCTTCGCAGGCACCACGTGACACTCGACGCACGCGACGGGGCGCGTGAACGAACCGCCCTGCGCGTGCACCACGTGGGCTCCCGTCGGAGGCAGACCACTCGGGCGATCGCCGTGACACGAGTCGCACGTGACGTCCGCGACCTGCACCGTTCCATCGACGTGCAGTTGCGGGTTGATGATGCCGCCGTCAACGGCGATCACTCCGGCGTGACAGACGCTGCACGCGCCCGCGCGCGGGTGCGGAGCGGGAGGACCGATCGCGTGACACGTTCCGCAGCGCTGCTCGGGCGGGAGCGGTCGGGTCCACACGCCTGACGTGCCGCGATGACACGCGGTGGTGCAACGCCGCGCGGCGAAGTCGTAGCTCGCGCCCGCGTCGCCGCTCGCGATCGCTCCGAACGACAAGGTGGTGACGCCATCGTTGTGACCGTCGTCGAGCGAGCGGTTCGGAACGCGATGACATTCCGAACACTGCACCGCAGCGGAGTTCGACGTGCCCGTGAGGTGAAGCTGGTGCGCGCCGACGCCGGGGAATTCCACGCCGGTGTTTCCGAAGACGTCGAACGGCGGAGCAGCGCGCACTGAACGATCGCCTTCGCGTGAGGCGTCACCGTGACAACTGGTGCACGGCTTGTCGGCGCTGACGGGCTCGCGATCGTATGGGACGAAACAGCCGGTGAAGGCGAGCGCGATGAGGAGGAAGAGGTGCTCCCTCCCCCTGACCCTCTCCCCGAGGGAGAGGGGACCCTTCACCACCTTGATCGTCATGGCGTGCCCCCATGGCAAACCGCGCACGCGGGAGACTGCACCGGCTCGAAGCTGCGCCAGCCGACGGGGTGTGGGCTCCCTCCGAGCGCGCCGACCTTGTGACAGCGCACGCAGTTCGTCGCCGGGCCTTGATCGTGACACGACGCGCACGCGCCGATGTCGCGACGGGCCGCGAGCGCGTGGAGATTGGTGGCCGCTCCGAGGCCACTCGCCCACCCGAGCGGGTGTGGACTCGCGCCGTTGGCACCCGGAGTCGCCGACACGCCACGCGTGAGATGACACGCGTCGCATTCGGTCTTCACGTGACACGTCAGGCACAACCCCGGCTGCGACGCCGCTTCCATCGGGTGCCGCGAGAGGAAATCGAAGCGGTGTACGTATTCACGCTCCAACGCATTGGGGTTCGCGACCTGCGGCCCGAGCGGACGCGTGGTGTCGTGACACGAGTCGCAGCTGGTCTGCGTGTGGCAGAGCGCGCAGCGTTCCGCAGACATGCGCGCCGCGAAGCCGTGACGTTTTCCCCACCCGGTGTCGTGCGGCAGGAACGAGACGGGCTCGAGCTTCACGAGGTCCGGTTTGCGATGACAGTTGGTGCACACGTTCTGCGCGAACTGCTGCTCGTGCTCGTGACAGCCCAGACACGTCGCCATCGGCGGGAGCAGCGGCGCTCCACCTTCGAGGCCCACCGCGCCGGCGTGGCACATCACGCACTGCCCTTTCACCTGGCTCAGCGAGAGGTGCGGAGCGTGCGGGAAGAGGATCTGCTTTCCAGTGGGAGCGACCGGGCGCGGCGTGCCCACTGCCCGCGCGAAGATCTGCGTTCCGTCCCCGTGACAGCCCGAACACTTCTGAGCGGTCGGCGTGCTCGGCGTGGCCTGACCCGCTTGATGGCAACTGGGGCACGAGAGACACGGCGGCTTGCCTTCGGTGCCGCAGTCCAACGTCGCGAGGTGCTGGCGATGCGGAAATCGCGTCAGCAGTGAGCGCGCACACGCAGCGAGCACCAGCGTCGCGACCAGAGCGATCCACGCGCGCTTCATGAGCCGAACTCCACGACGATCCGCGCCAGACCCTGCAGCTCGAAGGCCGCCCACGGCGTGCGCATCGCCGTCGCCGAGAGCATCGCGCGCAGCCACGGCCGCGCGAGCCATTCCACCGAGCCGATCGCGGTGAGCGAGACCGGCACGCCACGCACCGGCACGTCGTACACGTAGACCGCGCCATCGAGCGTCGCCGTCCACGCTGGCGTCACCAGCCAGCGCGCACCGAGTCGCCCCTGCACGTAGCCCGAGGGAGGAACCAGCACGCGCGCAAACTGACCGAGCACCGTGACGCGTCCGTCGAGCACCGGCCGCCAGCGAAAACCGAGCTGGCCCCGGCCTCCGTACCGCGCGTCGTCGAAGAACTGCACCGCGCCGCGGCCGGTCACCGTGAGCGATTCGAGCGCGCGCACGCTCGTCTCCGCGCCGAGCTCGTGCCACGGATCTCCACCGAACGCCGCGAGCACCGAAGAGCGCGGGAGCAGCAGCGCCGGCCGCTGGTACACGTAGTCGACGGACACCGGCACGTTGGTCAGCCGCGTCACGTCGATCCACGCGCGGGCTTCAGCGGGAGCGAGCGAGGTGAGATCGATGCTGGCTCTCGCTCCGAGCCCCAACCACGGGACTGGCCGCAGCGCGCCGTCCACCGACAACACGCGAAACGCGACTCCGACTTGATCGTGCTGCTCGTGAAAGCCTGCGGCCAGCCGCCCTTCCAGCGGCAGCGTCGCCGTGACGCGAGCGCCGAGCGTGAAGTGGCCCGCGCGGTTCTGCGCCTCGAGCAGCAGCGGGTTGTCGAGCCCATCACCCACGAAGCCGAGCACCGTCGCGCCGCGCGGTTGATTCCAGCGCGGGAGCGCGACGAACCCGCCGTACGCCTCGACGTCGATCGGCCCCGCGCGAATGCCGAGCGACGCTCCGTCGAAGCGCACGTAGCGGCTCGCGCCCGGCAACGCGACCTGACGCCCGAGCTTCACGCGCAGCGCGCCGTTCCGGTACATCGCCCACGCTGACGTGACGTCTGCGTCGACGTTGCGCCCGTCGCGCGGGCCGAGGCTCCCCCACGCTGCGACCTCTCCGCTCACCACGTCGGGCGCGCCGAAGAGATCGACGCCGCCGAAGCGCAGCGAAGCGTTCAAGGTCACCGGGAACGCCGACTCGAGCTGACCGACGACGCCAGGCTGCCCTGGCAGGAGCGCTTGCTGAAAATACTGGGCGAAGGTCGCGACGCGCGCATCGGCCCAGACCGGTTCCGCGGCGCTCGCCGAGCTCCCGAACACCGAGACGATCAACAACCACCGCATCACATCGCGTTGCTACCAAGGTCCGGGTGCCGAGCGCGCGCGCAAACATTTCGCGTCAATTTACCGACGCAAACGTTGCGCGTGCTCCGAGCGATCAGCTCGCGCTATTCCTCCCCTCGATTCTCTCCGGAGGTGTCACGTGCGTTCGATCGTCCTGGCGTCTGTCGTTTCACTCGGTGGGTTGCTCTTTTCGTGCACCGGCGTTCAAGGGCCGGCCGGACCGCAGGGCGCTCCAGGCGAAACTGGAGCTCCGGGCCAGAACGGCAACGACGGCATGGACGGCATGAACGGGAACGACGGCGCGAACGGCGACGCGGGCCCGCAGGGGCCGACTGGTCCGCAAGGGCCGCAGGGTGACGCGGGGCCCAACGGCCGCGACTTCCGCTTCACGACCGGCGGGCTCAAGGTGCTCATCCTCGACGCGGGCGTGACCGATGCGGGCGTGGCGAGCGTCGACGTGCTCATCACCGACTCGAACGATCGCAACCTCGATCGCACGGGCACGTTCTCGGAAGGCGCGGTCAGCGTGTCGTTCGTCGTGGCGGCGTTGCAGGAACGCAGCGACGGTCTGCCGCTGCAGTACTCGGCCTTCACCACGCGCAACGTCACCTTCGACGGAGGCACGTTCGTTCAGAACGGCACCGACACCGGCGGCACGTGGACCGAGCTCGACCCGCTCAACGGCGGCCGCTACCGCTACCAGTTCGGCGCGCGGGTGAACGTGGCCAACGCCGCGCTCACGCACACCATCGGTCTCTACGCGACGCGCACCTTCGCTGGCGTTCGCTACGTCGACAACCGCCTCTTCCACTTCCGGCCCGACGGCCAATCGGTGACGAAGCTGCGCGACATCGTCACCACGCAGGCGTGCAACCAGTGCCACACGCGCCTCGAAGCGCACGGCGGCGCGCGGCGCGAGATCGGCCTGTGCATCACGTGCCACACCAACACCAACGACATCGATCCCGAGTCGGGCAACACGTTCGACTTCAAGGCGATGATCCACAACATCCACCGCGGCAACGGGCTGCCGTCGGTGCTCGCCGGCGCGCCGTACTTCTTCAACGGCTTCAACAACACCCCCATCGACATCAGCACCGAGGCCTTCCCGCGCAGCAACAACGAGTGCGAG
>JAEUJS010000694.1 GCA_016792935.1 Archangium sp.
CCTCGCCGCGCGCACGGCGGCACTCGATCGCAGCTACCTCCACGAACTCATCCGCAAGCACCGCCTGAAGTGACGGTGCTTGCGGATCTGTGAACCACGAGAAGTGACGCGCTCAGCTCAGCTCAGTTGCAGAACACGCGCTCCGGCACGCGCACGCCACGCGCCGTCAGGTAGCGGATGATCTCCGCGCGGTCGTAACCGACGGCGAGCATGCGGCAGACGATGCTCTCGGCAGGCGAACGCTCAGCGCAGGCCTCGGCGCGCAGCTGGTTCGCCGCGAGGTACCGCTCGATCTCGGCGCGCGACCAGCCGGCGAACTCCATGCGGCACACCAGCGCGGAGACGTCGAGGGTGCGCGCGGTGTCGAGGCGTTCGCGATCGATCAACCGCGAGCTGGGCGCTTCGCACGACACCGGCTCGGCGAAGCGCAGCTCGTGCGCCGTGAGGTAGCGGGTGATCTCGTTGCGATCGTACCCAGCGCTCAACATGCGGCAGACGATCGCCTCGACGCTGACGCGCTCCTGGCACGGCTCGGCGCGCAGCTCGTGCACCGTCAGGTAGCGGGCGATCTGCGCGCGCGTCCAACCGGCGTTTTCCATGCGGCACACCAGCGCACCCACATCGACCTCATCGGTCGGTTGCAGGCGACGCTCACGTTCGATGCGCTCGTAGTTCGGAGCGGTGCGCAGTTCCTCCTCGGCGCTCGCCACTTCCGGATCCTGCGACTCGAAGGTCGAGGGAGCGCACGCCACCAACGAGAGGGACAGCACTGCGAGAGTTCCAACGAGCGAGGTCTTCATGGCTTTTCAGTTCCTTTCGGGTTCGACAGCGAGAACCTTCAGGAGCAGCCGCCATGCCATTTCGCGTTCAAAGCCCTTGGGAGATCGAGGTGTGGGCTCCAGCCTTCACCCTGTGAGCCAGCAGCCCACTACCAGTCGGCGAAGAGCGCGGTGACGACCGTCACGACCGCGAGCACACCCGACGCGATCGCGAAGCCGATGGCCCAGTCCGAGAACGTCTGGCCTTCCCGCGCGAGCTGCGCCGCCTGGAAGTCTTCGAGCCCGATCCGCGCCTGCGCTTGCGCGTGATCCTGGCTGACGCGAAACGCGGTGAAGAACGTGGCGAAGCCTGCCGCGCTGACCGCCGACCCCGCGATGCCGGTGAGCGGCACCCAACGCGGCACCGGCCGAGGACGCTGACCGGCGGCGATGTTCGCGGTCAACGGAGCGCCCACATCCCCCACCACGAGCAGTGGAGCACCCTCGGCATCGATCGTCTCCAGCCGGTACTGCAACGTGAAGCCGCGCTCGCTCGCCGTGAAGTCACCTGGGAGCGCGGCCGCCCACTGTCCGAGCTCATCGCGCTGCAGCGCCAACACCGACCAGCTCGCTTCGCCTTCGCGGCGGAAAGGCACGCTGACGCGCATCACCGCGCCTTCGGGATCGAAGAGGCGCACGCGAAAATCGAGCGGCACCCCGCCCTTCCCGCGCGTCGGCAGCTCATCGACGAGCTTGAGCCGACTCATGACGCGAGAGCGACGCGCGCGCTCGGCTTCCGCGGCGAGCGTGCGCTCTTCGGCCTGCACCTTGCGGAACGCGGCGATGATCTTCGGAGCCGTCTTCGGCGGAAGTTCGAACTGCGGAGCCAGCCGCAGGAGTCGGCGGAACGGAGGTTCGGCGTCGGTGACGTCACCGGTGATCGCGAGCAGCGTGCCCTCGAGCGCCAGCGCCTCGATCAACGCGTCTCCCGACACGTCCGCCGCGGCGGTCAACGCCTGCGCTCGCTTCAACGCCTGCCCGTAGTCGAGCTCGCCGTACAACTTGCGCACTTCGGCCAGCCGCTCGCCCGGCGTCGCGCACAACACGAGTGAGAGCAGGAGCGCCGTCATCTGACGTACCGGTACTCGATGGACACCTGGAGCTGATCGAGTCGCAACCGCGCGGGCTGCACCGTCGAGCGGCCCGTCGGCGTCACCGCGACGGTGAGCCACCGCTGACCGGTGAGCGCAAAGTTCAGCTCGATGGGATCGGCGAGCTCGGCCGTCACCGCACCCGGGCGAATCGCCGGCGCCGTGTTGTTGCCACGCAGCGAGACGAAGCGTCCCTCCTCGAAGAGCAGCAGCTCGACGCCATCCACCGTTCCGGAGCCACCAGCGCTCGCCTCGACGTGCAGCCGGCGGAACTGCACTCGCGTGGGCGTGGTGATCAGCTCGTCGAGCGACAGGTGGTAGATGAGCGCCGGGCGTTGATCGGCGAGCGCAAGCTCCCACAGCGGGCGTTGGCCCTGGCCGCCGCTCCACACCAGCGTGGTGCCGCTCGCGGGATCGAACGCGAGCGACGGTGCGAGTTGGAGGCGCGGACCGCCCTTCTCCGAGGCGTCGACCGGCGGCAACGTCACGCGCGCGCCATCGACGACGGCCACGGGCATCACGACGCCGCCGTCCGCCTCGCCTCCGATCACCACCAGTCGATTGAGCCGTGCGTCGACCACCGCGCGCGCCTCTTCTCGAGGCAGCCGCAGCTCGGGAGCCGACTGCATCCACATGGCGCCGTCCGTCGACTCGAAGCTCGTGTTGCCGAGCGAGCGCAGCACGCCGCTCTGTGGGTCGAAGCCCACCGCGCCCCAGCGCAGGTTGAGCGGCGAGACCGCGCGTGTGCTCCACGTGCCGCTGACGAACGACTCGATCGTGTCGCTCGGCGTGCCGGCGAGGAAATGTGCCGCGGTCGGAGTCGCGACACCCTGATGACCGAAGCGCGCGGCGTTCGAGGCGCCCGAGGCCTGCCACGTGCCCAGACAGTTCGGCTGTGGACTGAAGAGCCAACGATCGGCGAGCGGTGTTCCGTTCGTTCCGCCGGTCAGCACCACGCCGCCATCGAACGCCACCATCGCTCCGTCAGCACGCGCCGGCGGACCACCGCTGACGCTCTGCCACCCGGTTCGGCCGCTGCGACACCACGTCGTGCTCTGGAAGGTGCTGCTCTGGCCGCCGTGCAGCAGCGTCGCTCCGCTCGAGTCGACGGCGAGCGTCGGCCCGCGCAGCTCGGCTTCGGGCTGACCCGCGCGCATCACCACCCACGGCGCTCCGGCATCGAGCGGACGACGCGCGGTCTCATTCAGATTGGCGGCGATCGCGATCAGCTCTGCGTTCGTCGTATCGACGATCGCGTCACTGGTTCGCGGCCACGGCGTCACGCCATCGCTCACCCACGTGCCGGTGCTCGAGAGCCGCCAGGTCTCACCCGTGTCGCCATCGATGCACCACGCTGGCCACGCGACGTCAGGCGATGCGATCAACAACGGACGCGGAATCGGTCGCGGGAGTACGGGGCCGGCCTGCCACGTCGTCCCCGCCACCACCCACGCGTCGCTGAGCGCGCCGCTCGCTCCGCGACCGCCGACGACCATCAGACCGAAGCCGTTGATCCACGCGACGCCCGCTCCGAAGCGCGCGGGCGGTGGGTTGCTCAGCGCTTCCTGACGCCAGAGTCCGAGCGAGAGACTCCACAACTCGGCGTTCGACGTCGGCATGCCCATCGTCGAGTTGCCGCCGAAGAGCACCACCGACTGTCGACTGCGATCCCACGCGAGGGAGAAGCTCGCGCGGCTCGACGGCGCCGGTTCTCCGCCCGCGGCGGACGTGAGCAATTGCCACACGCCGATCTTCGGAGCCCACGCCCACGTCTCGCGCGTCTCGCCGTCGAAGCGCACGAGCTGATCTTCGAAAGGGTCGAACACCACGTCGAACGACGCCGGATTTCCGAGCGCGGGACCGACGGTGGTCGACCACCAACCACCACCGAGGAACTCGGAGAGTTGCTCTCCAGCGCGATCGAGCGGCGTGCTCCCGCGCGCCCACGCGCTCCACGCCATCACGCGACCGCGCTCGGCATCGAACGCGAGGAGACTCCCGGTGTTGACCGCGTTGCGTTCTCCGAGCGGGCGCCACACGCCGGACGAGCTGAGATCGAGTCCACCGTCGGCCAGGCCGTCGGGAGCGCGCGTCGGGAGATCACGCATGCGACGCGTACCGAAGTTGGGCCGGCGCTCGAGAAACTGCTCCGCATCGGGTCGCGCGTTCGGAGAGACGCTCAACTCGACGTCACGCACAGCCGCGCGATCGGCGGCCTTGTTCCAGGCGGTGTCGAAGAAATCGAAGGTGGCGAACTCGACGCGGCCGGGCACCTCGAAGCGCGCGCCAGCTTGCGGCGTGTACGGCGCCGCGGCGAGCACCGAGACGTCGATGGTCGTCGCGTCGTACGCGAGCACGGTCACTGCCTCGGAGATCTCGCTCGGCGCGAGCTCGATCAGACCGGGCGTTCCACCCGTGTAGAGGGAGCGCTTCAGCTTCGCCGTGGCCGTCGAGACGGGCGCGAGCGTGTCGAGCACGAGGGCAGCACCGAAGATCTGCGTGGCGGTGTTGGTCGCGGCGTCGCGCATGACGACCTCGACGTCGAGAGAGCCCTGTGGCCACGCGATCGCTTCGATCGGCACCGTCGCCTCCGCGCGGTGGAGCCGGCCCGCGGTGCTCGTCACCGCGATGACCAACGGAACCACGCCGCCGTCGCTCAGCAGCGACACCGAGGCCACGCGCGCATCCTCCGCGGTCACCCACGTGAGCTCGACGCGTGAATCGACCGTGACGGCCTGCGGCGGCGGCAAACGGTTCGAGAACGGCCCCGCATCAGGCGGCGTGATCTCGACGGTGAAGAGCGACGAGAGCGGCGCCACGTCGTCGATGCGCAGCGTGCGAGTGGCGAAGTCGAGGTTGCCGTCGTCGTCGCGACCGAGCGCGGTGATCTCCATCGTGCCCGCGGCCAGCGTCGGCGGCAGTTGGAGCGAGTACAGCCCACCGTCGAGCTGATCGAAGCGCGCGGTGGCGCTGACGAGATTGGGTGCGCCCGGTGTGTGGAGGATCACGTCGACCACCAACTCATCGAGCGCACGATCGGCTCCCACCGAGGCCAACACCACCGCTTCGGGTTTCACGATCGCCTGCGCCACGTCGAGCGTCAGCGCGAACGGCGCGTTGTCGGCGGCACAGAAGCCGGCCTTGCACGTCAGCCCGAGCGCCCCGCATTGATCGCGACCGTCATCGACACAGCGAATGTTGGTGATGCCGTGCGGTCGGCCGTCGAACTGACATGCAGCGAGCAGCAACGACGCGAGGAGCGCGATTCGTCTCACGGTGCGCCTCCGAGCTGATCGAGCGTCAGCTTCAGCTTGAGCGTCTCGCCGGCCGCGAGCGTGAAGTGGTGTCGTTTGCGAAGGGCGCGTTCCGCGTTGACGAGGACGAGATCGTGCGGCCCGCTGCCGATCTCCGTCGAGAGGGGCGTGCTGCCGAGGAAGCGACCGTCGACGTACACCTTGCTCCACGGATCGGTGTCGAGGTTGAGCACTCCAGGCTTCGCGTCTTCGGTGCGCGCGGCGGTGACCGGCTCGCTGGTCTTCGCGTTCTTCGGTTTCGTCTTGTTCGACTTCTTCGAGCTCATGCTCGCGACCACCGCGCCAGCGTCGGGCGGCGCGGACTCGGCGATCCCCGCGTCGTGAAGCTCTGGAACGATCGCGAGGCCTCCGGAGTCTTCCGGCGCCGACGCAGCGGTCGGGGGCGCGATGATCGCGACAGTTCCGGCGTCGTCTTTCGCCTCCACACCCGGCGGCTTCGTCACGAACCACGCCGCAATTCCGACGACGGCGATCACTGCTGCCACCCCCAGGCCCGCGAGCGCTCCGGAACGTCGCGGCGGCTCTGGTGGCACCAGGGGAACGATCGGCGACTCCGCGGTCGCCGATTGCGCCGCGCTCGCAGGCGCGGGAGTCGCGGGCTGTGGCCTCAGCTGCACCACGAAGTCCGACCCGCTGTCCTCGACGCGCTCCGCCGGCACCGGGAGCAGCG
>JAEUJS010000713.1 GCA_016792935.1 Archangium sp.
CAGTCGTCTTGATATGGATCCACCGCCATGCGCGCGACGACCGCTGTCTCTCTGCTCGTGCTCATCGGCTTCGTCGCCGCGGCGCGTGGAGTCGGCAACCTGTACCCGGTCTCGCAGTTCCCCATGTACGCGGGGAGCGCGGGCCCTTCGACGGCGCAGGTCATGGTGTTGCGCGAAAATGCCTACCTCGAACTCGACACCTTTCAGTCGCTGAGTTGTGAGTCATTGCCGAGGCTCGACGCGCAGCGTTGCGACGACGCGTCGCCGATTCCGTACCTCGCGCGTGACGCGGAGCAGTTCATTCGAGCGCACCCCGCGAACGGTGGAACGCAAGTGGAGCTCGTCCTCCGCGTGTGGGGCTTCGACGGCAAGACGCGACCCGCGCACTGCGTGGTGGCGAAGTGCACGGCGGTGCCGCGATGACCACGGGCGGTTGTGGACTCTGGGTAGTTGGAACTACCCAAAACGCACCCGCGCCCCCCTCACTTCGTGAACTGAGACCGATTCGCGTGGGGTCGAGAGGCCCGCGCGCCTTTCGGCACGGCACGCATCACCCGCACCGCACACCACCCCAAAGCATGAGGCGTCTCGCTTGAAGCGCGTGCTTGCCGTGCTGCTGGTGTTCGACGCGGTCATCGCCATCGCGCTCACGTGGTCGCTGACGCCGAGCGACATCTCGCACCCGAACGCGCCGAATTTTCTGTTCAGCATCGGCGGCCATCCACCAGTCCTGCTCTTCCTGGGAGCGCTCACCCTCATCGGCGCCTGGCAGTTTGCGTTCACCAGGCGCACGGTGCAGGGCGCATTGCTCGCGCTGCTGAGCGTGGGACTCCTCGTCGAGTCGCAAGCGGCGCTGCTCGAAGGACCGATGCGCTTCCTCTTCTTCACCGGCGCAGTCACGGTCGGCTGGCTCGCGGGGCACTACATCGGTCGAGACCGCGAAGACAGCGAGCGCTTCTCCGACGCCGGCGCGCTGGGTGCGCTCGCCGCCTGCTACCTCGGAGCGTTGATCAGCAAGCTCGTCACCTCAGGTGGGTCGTGGGTCTTCGACGGAGGTCTTCGTTCCACCATCGCGGCGCAGCACCGCTGGGGCTCGAGCACCGACGGCCTCGCGCGCTTCGTCCTCGAACATGAAGGCGTCGCGAACGCGATGGCGGCGTTCACGTTGCTCGCTCAAGCGTCGGCGGTGCTGCTCATCTTCGGTCTTCGCGCGCGGCGCATCGCGTGCGTGCTGCTGCTGCTCTTCCATGCGGGCGTGTGGCTGCTCACGCCGATTTCATTTCCGCAGGCGATGGTGCTGCTCGTCGTCGCGATGTTCGTTCCGGCGTCCGATTCTGATGGACCAGTGATGACTGAGTTGCGCCCGAACTTCTTGAAGCTCGCCATCGCAACGCTGGTGTTCGTTGGTGTCGCCTGGCTTCCACCGCTTCGCGAGTACACAGCGCTGCATCACCACCGCGCTCCCTCACCCCAACCCCTCTCCCCGAGGGAGAGGGAGACAGCCACGACGACCGTCGTGCCTGGATTGCCCGTTGGTCTCGAGCTCGAGGGATTCCGCATCGTGTCCATCGAGCCGGGCCCGCTGGTGCGCTGCGAACGCGGAGCGGAATCCGTCGTCGTCGAGCTCGTCGCTCCCGGAGCGCGCACGTTCGAGCCACCCGCACGCTCGAAGAAGTACGACGTCTTCTACCGCTCTCCTGCTCCGGGAGAGGCAGCCCCACCCGATGAGCAACGTCTCGCGCTGCTCACCGCCATCGCGCGCGCACTCGACGCAGCGCCCTGAACACACGAACTTGGAGCGAACACGGATTGTGCGGAGTAGACCGCGCTCGTGCGTTCGCTTCGCCACCCAACGCCGTCGCCCGACGGGGCTTTGGTCTTGTTGCTGCTCACTGCGCTGCCCTTTTCCGCCTGCGCCACGCTGGGCGCGCAGACGCTCCCCGACGTGCAGGCCGCCTACAACGAGAGCCTCGCGCGCACGCAAGACACGCAATTCCTGCTGAACATCGTGCGCGTCCGGTACCGCGACACGCCGGCGTTCCTCGACGTCGCGTCGCTCACCACGCAGCAGACGATGATCTCCACTGTCGGCCTGAACGCCTCGGTGCCGCTGGTGCCCGTCAGCGCCACGCCCGGAGCCAACCTGGGCGGCACGATGTCGGTCACGCCGACCACGACGTTCGCTCCGGTGCGCGGAGACGACTTCGTGAAGCGACTCGTCGCGCCGATTTCGCTGCAAACCGTCGCGATGGTGGCGAGCAGCGGCTGGAGCATCGCGCGCGTGCTGCAGCTCACGGTGGACCGTCTGAATCGCATCACCAACGCGCCAACCGCGACGGGACCGACTCCCGAATTTCCGCCCGAAATTTCGCGCTTCATGAGCGTGGTGCGCGCTCTGCGAGCGCTGCAGCTGCAGGAAGACCTCACCATCAGCGTGGTACGTGACGACGCGACGGGAGACTCGGGGCTCCTCAACTTCTCGCCCGACGCCGACACGTCAGATCCGTTCCGCACCTTGCACGAGCTGCTCGACTTGAAGGCCGACTCGACACGCATTCGCCTCACCGAAGACCTCACGCGCAAGGACACCGAGTCGCTGCGCGTGCACATGCGCTCGATTCTCGGCGCCATCTTCTATCTCTCGCAGGGCGTCGAAGTTCCGCCCGAGCACGAAGCCCAGAACCTGGTGACCGTGACGCGCGACGCGAGCGGCAAGCGCTACGACTGGCAGCTGATGCTCGACGGCGTGTTCCGCGTGCGCACCTCGAAGAGTGAGCCGGCGAACGCGGCGGTGAAGGTGAAGCACCGGGGCGCGTGGTTCTTCATCGCCGACGACGATTTGGAATCGAAGAGCACGTTCATGTTGCTGATTCAGCTCTTCAACATGCAGGCGGGCCGTGGCGCGTTGCCGGTGCCGCTGCTCACCATTCCCGCGGGGCGCTGACATGGCTCAGACAGACCTGCTGCGCATCGGTGGAAGCAGCGGACTCACGCAACCGACCCCCATCGTCGCGCTCGGCATGTCGCTCAACGGCGCGTTCATCGTCACTGGCGACGAGAATGGCCGCGCGCGGGTGTTCGACGTCGCGCAGAACGCACAAATCTCCGAGCTCAAGCTCCCGGGCGACATCAACCGATTCGATCGCTGCATCAAGCGCGTGCACGTCAGCGACAACGGCCGCATCGCGCTGATTCACATTCGCGGACACGACCGCATGTTCCTCGGCCGCACGTCCGACGGGAGCGTCACGCAGCTCACCGGTTGGGGCTCGTCACCGCGCGCCGTGTTGTGTCCCGACGGAGCGTGGACCGCGCAAGTCGCGATCTCGGTCTACACCTGGAAGAGCACGCAGCAGATGACGGAGTACTGGGAACCCAACTCCGGAGCGACAGACCTCGCGGTGAACTCCAAAGGCCTGGTGGCCATCGTCTTCTCGCGCGGCACTGACGGAAAGTTCAAGGGTCGTCCGCCCGGCGTGGTGCGGTTCCAGACCAAAGAGGGACGAAAGGTCGGCACGCTCGAGGTCGATGAAGCCTTCTGGTCGGCGCGCTGTGGGTTCCTGAATGATCAGACGCTGCTGATCATCACCAAGTCGAAGGCCATTCACGTCGACGTGAAGCAGAAGAAGGTCGTCTCGACGAAGAAGCACGCCCTCGAGGACATGAGCTACCAGGGCGAGGTGCTCGGTCCGCTCGGGCTGGTGATGCTGCACGGGAAGCTGCTCGACCCGACGACGGGCAAGCAGCGCGGCGAGGGAAGCGCGTGGGCGGCCTCGAGCGATGGCACGTCACTCATCTCCGCGTTCGGAGCCGCCATCGTTCGCCGCGACCCGCAGACGCTCGAGGAAGTCGGCGCCACCGGAGCGATGCGCGGCCGCGTGCGGGCCATCGCGTTCGAGCCCGACGGCCAGGCGCTGTGGAGCGGAGACGCCGAGGGCATTCGCCGCTGGAAGCTCCCGAGCGGCGAAGCCGACGTGGTGATGAAGCCACCGAAGGGAACGGTCCCAGTCGCGCTCAGCTCCGACGCGCGCACGCTGGTGCTGAGCTCGGCGACCGCCTTCCTGAAGATGGATTTGCCCTTGGGAAGAGTCTCGACGGCGAAGATGACGCCCTCGAGTCGCATGTTCGGTTTTTCGCGCGACGGGAAGTGGCTCTCCGTGGCGAAGTCGAAGAACGAGCTGCAGGTCTACGACGTCGCGAAGGGCAAGCTGGTGCGCACACGCTCGTTCGGAAATGAACGCTACGTGTACGCCAGCGCCTTCACGTCAAAGGGCGAGGTGCTGAGCGGATGCGGCGACTCGCGAATTCACCTGCTCGACGCGAAGAAGCCGACGGCGTTCCGTGTTCCACAGGCCGGCAGACCGCCGCTGGGCATGGACATCGCTCCTGACGGAACGTGGCTGGTGATGGGCTGCGACTCCGCGGTCGTCTCGGTGCACGAGCTCCCGAGCGGAAAGCTGCGTCACCAACTCAAGGTGAAGCACAAGACGGTGTGGAAGGTCCTCATCTCGCCCGACGGAAAGCGCCTCGCCGCGACCGACGAACATCAGGTCTCGGTGTGGAACGCGAGGAGCGGAAAGCGGCTCCAGGTCGTGCCGGTCGCCGCTGAGTCGCTCGCGTTCTCCGCCGATTCGAAGCGCATCGCCGCCGGTTGCAACGGCGAAATCTTCGTGTTCGACGTCAGCGTCGGTTGATCACTTTTTCGAGATCAACCACGCGCACGCCATCGCGTTCGACGAACGGCGTGCCCTTCGGGAGCTGCGTCGGCGCGACGTAGTCGAGCGGCCTGCACGTCAGCACCAACACCTGCGTCTTCTGCGACGCCGCGAGAAGTGCCGGGCGGAACCAGGCGAGCGTGCTCGCGTCGGAGTGGACGAGTTGATCATCCAGCAGCACCGGCGCCTTCAAGTGCGTGGCGAGCGCGAGGCGAACGAGCGTGGCGAGCTGGTCTCTCGTTCCGACCGAGAGCATCTCGAGCTCACCCTTGCTGCCGTTCACGTCGACGTGTTGGGCCTGCAGCGACGAGTCGAACGTCACCGCGCCGTAGCGGCCCTTCGTCAGCTCGGAGAACGAGCGCGACACGGGGCCGGCGAGCGCGGCGCCGAAGTTCGAGCTGAGCTCCTTCTCCGCGGCCTTCGCCGTCTCGTGGAGCAGCTTCCAGCCATCGGCCGCGGTGCTCAGTTTGTCGGCGACGCGTTGCGCGCGAGCGAGCGCTGATTTCGTTTCGTCGAGGCGGTCAGGGACGGTCGCTCCACCGACGCGCTCGAGCGCACCGACGGAAGAGGCGTAGGCAGCGTTGGCGCGGTCTGCCGCAGCGCGTGCGTCCGTCGCCGTCTTCTTGAGCGCCTTCATCTCCGCGCTCGCTTCCTTCGATGACGACGCACCCGCCTTTGCCTTCGCGGCTTCGAGCTTCTCGACGAATTTTTCGCGCGGCGACTTCATCACCTGCGACGTCACTGCCTTCAATTCACCCTGCGCCTCTTTGAGCGCGCCCTGGGCGGCGGTGAATGCAGCGTTCGCCGCGTCGCGCGCGGTGGTGGCCTTCGCGAGCTCGTCCTTCGCCTTCTTGAGCTGTGCAGGCAACGCGTCGAGCGCGGCCTTGCCTTCGTCGAGCGAGGCGAGGCGCTGCTTGATGCGCGCGATTTCGCCTTCCGCTTCCTTCTGCGCGCGCGTGAGCGCTGCTTCGTTCTCGGTCGGAGCCGTGCGCGTCTTCGCGTTCGCTTCATCGAGCCGATGCGCGAGCAGCTGCAGCTCTCCTTCGAGCCGCGTCACGAGCGCGGTGGTCTCGGTGAGCGTTTTGCTGGTCTGCGCGTGTTGGCTGCTGGTGTCGATTTCCCACCGCTCGCCCATCGCGGTGAAAGCCTGTTCCAACACGTCAAGCGGAAGACGACCGATGCGCGCTTTGCGCTCTTCGATTTCCTTCTCACTCGGCGCGGAGCGGCTCTTCTCGTCGAGGTTCTTCACGCGCTCGTCGAGGCGCGCGACTTCCGATTCGTGTTCCTTCACGCGGGCGCGCGCGACGCCGAGCTGCGCACGCTGCGACGCGAGCTGCTCGAGGCTGCTGTCGAGGTCCTTCTTGCTGCGCAGCCCGGCGAGCTCGAGCAGCGGCACGGCTTCCGCGCGCCACTTCTTCTTGAGGTGGTCCACCTCGCGGCGCTTCTCGGGAGCACCGGCGATGACCTCGAAGTCGAGCGAGTCGCCCCAACCGATGTTCGCGCGGCGGTCGGCCTCGATGGTCTTCTCTCCGCGGACGCGTTCCTCTTCGAAGTCGCCGTCGTCGAGCGAGACGCGCAGTCTTCCCTCGGAGCGAGGCTTGAGCTGCACGGTGAAGCCGCCACCGAGCGCGGCTTCGGCGAGGTCGAGCTCGCGGCGCAGGTCGGAGATGAAGCTCTGCTTGCTCGCGTCGGGGAGCTTCGTCTCCGCCTCGCTCACTTTGGTCTGCAGGTCGGCGACTTCGCGCTTCACCGCTTCGAGGAGCTGGCGCTGCTTCGTCGCCGCGGCGCGCGCGTCGTTCAGCTCGGCGAAGTGGTTTCCACCGCGGGCGTCGCGCGCCTTGCGCCACTGGCCGTAGGCGATGATTCCGGTCGTCAGCTCGGCCTCGGACGTCAGTCTGGCGAGCTTGTCCTTCGCGGCGACGAGGTCGGTGCCGACTTTCCACTTCTGCGCGGCGAGGGCTTTGGTGTCTTCCGCTCCCCTGGCGGAGGTCTTCGCGGCTTCTGCTTTGCGCGTGAGTTCGGAGAGCGCGAGTTGTTGTTGCGCGAGCGAGCTCTCGAGCTCGGCTTTCGTCACTGCGCGCTTGCTCGCGTCTTTGGTGCCCTTCGCGTCGCGCTCGCTCGCTTCGAGCGAGGTGACCTGTGCCGATTTCTGCTGCTGGAGCGACGCGGCCTGCTGGAAGACGCCGCTCTTCTCTCCGACTTCGTGCTGCGCGCGCGACACGAGCGCTTCGAGCTCGTTCTTTCGGACGACGAGCTCGTCGTGCGCGGCGAGCTGCTGCTTCGCGGCCTCGATGACCGACTGCGCGGCCTCGGAGTCGCCCTTCGCGTTGCGCCGCTCGGACGCGCGCACGTTCTCTTCGGCGGTCTCCGCGGCGGTGCGCGTGGCGTTCGCCTTCTCTTCGAGCGCGCGGAGGGACTTTTCGAGCTTCTGCGCGTCGTCGAAGAGCTTCTGGCGTTCTTCGAGCTCGGTCTCGAGGCGTTCCACTTCATCGAGCGCGAGCGCGAGCTCGGACGTGCGGGCCGCTTTGCGTTTGCCCTGCGGCGTGAAGGCCTTGGCGACCTCTTTCTCTGCCGTCGCGAGGACCTTGATGACGAGCGGATCTCTCGCGAGCGAGCTCAAGACCTTCGCGATGCGCGCCTGGCCGCTCGGCTCGACGTCGTCTTCGAGGTTGGCGTGGAGGATTTTCGTGACGTCGTCCTGCCGGCCGAGGAGCGCGTGCGTCAGGAAGCTCGCGGGCTCTCGCTGCTTGCGCGTTCCGGTGGAGAGGCCCCACGCGAAGATGCCGCGCAGCCGGTCGTCGACCTTCTTGTCGGAGATTTTGCTGAAGGCGCCGTCGGCGGTGCGCTCTTCGAGCAGCGCGATGTTGGTCGTGAAGCGCCGGAGGACGCGCCAGACTTTGTCGCTCGCGTCGTGGAAGGTGAGGCTCACTTCCGGAGCGGCTTCACTGTCCTGCCAGGGGACGAGGCTCTCGGCGCGGTCGCCCGTGGCTGGATAGAGGAGGAGTGCGCGGAGCGCCTCGGCGAGCGTGGACTTGCCGAGGTCGTTCGGTCCGTAGAGGACGTTGAGGCCGGGGCCGAGCTCGAGCTTGGCGTCGAGCACTGCGCGCAGGTTCTGGATCTCCAGACGATCGAAACGCATCAGCGAAGAGTCCTCGCGCAAGCGACCGCCCCAACAGCGCGACTTCCCCTCACCCTGACCCTCTCCCGCAGGGGCGGGAGAGGGAATTTCCGCGCACGCGTAAGCTTCATCCGTCGCTCCGGGTCGAGCGCGCGAGGTGTGTGAGCGCGCGCAACGCGACGGCGCGACGCTGCGGATTCTCGGCTTCAGCCAACAACTCACTCGCCGTCTTCTGCAGCACCTGCGGCCACGCGGCGAACGCACTGCTCGCCTTGGCTGGCTCCAACGTCAACCCGCTCACGTCGACCTCGAGGAACACGTCTTCACGCGCTTCGAGCTCATCCAACTCGCGCTCGAACACCTCGATGTCCGCCAGCGAGAGCGACGCGGCGACCTCCACCTTCACCACGCGCGTCTGCAAATCTTCCCGCTGCGCGAACTGGCGGAGCGCGGCGAGCGACGTGAGCTTCACCGTTTCCCAGGTCAACACGTTCACCGACCGCGGCTCGACGAGCGACTTCTTCGTCTGCGGGTTGATGCTGATCAACGCCACGCGCCCCATGTCGGCCACGAAGTCGAACGGCTCGTGCGTGCCCGGGAACACCATGCTCCTGCTGGCATCGACGAAGTGAAACGCGTTCTCTCCACCGAACACGAGCAGGTCCACGTCGTCCGCCTGCGGAGCGGCGTGCACCACGTGCGTCACTCCGATGCGAATGCGGCGGTCGCCTTCTTCACGCGCCGGAAACGCAGCCGGCCCGCGCACGCGACTGGTGCACGGCAACGCGAGCAACACCGTCGATTCATCGAGATGCAGCGACGTCACTTCCTCATTCGCGACACGCACGAAATCCGGCAGGCCACCGAGGAACTCGTCGTCGAGCCACACCGAGCCGTCGACGAGCGCGTCACGGTCTCCGGGCACGAGGAGCAGTGTTCGATTCTTCCATTCGAGCTTGCGCAGCGCCGACTGGATTGCCTCGCGCGTCGCTTCCGACGGAGACGGCGAGTCGAAGGTGTCTCCCGCGACGACCACCGCGGCGACGCCCTGTGCTTCGGCTTCTGCGAAGACGCGCTCCAGCGCATCGAGGCGCGCCTGCGTCAGTCGCTTCGTGTCGCGGCCAAAGCGCGCGAACGAGCGGTCGAGTCTCCAATCAGAGGTGACGAGCACTTTGAGCACGGCTCACCAGTCCCACGCTTCTGCGGCTGCCTTCGCCGCGGGCCGCAACTCATACGGCCCGTACGCCGAGATGCAAAGCTCGCCTTTCTCGGTGACGGTGAGGCCCACGCACGCGCGCGGTGCTTTCAGCAGCAGCCCGAGCTCCGGAGTCGACTTCGCATCGATGGCCGGCCGCCAGCTCAGCGTGAGGTGACACTCGGTCGGGAGCGGCTGTTCCAACTTCGTGAACTCGTACGTCCCTGCGTTCGCCGCGCGCGCAGGCCACCCCGGGAAATGTGGATGCGGGAGCGGCGGACCACCGAGCAGCGGCAGCAGCTGAAACGCGAAGAGCAACGCGCCCTGCACGCGCTCGGTCGAGACGCACTCGCGCGTCGTCGGACGGCGCACGAGGGAATCGAAGCGGTCGGCATCGACGAGCCGGTCCTTCTCGACGTCGAAGTACCAGGGCCAGCGCTCGAGCTTCACCAGCTTCAGCTCGGGGAAATACGCGAGCGCGCGCGTCTCGGTGGTCGTGTCGTACGGGTCGCGACCGTTGGCGTCTCCCCAGCGGCGCACTTTGACGACGCCGGCGGAGTTCATGATGACCATCGTCTTGTTGGTCACCCAGCCCTGCTCGTCCTTGTCGAAGTACCCCTCGTCGTACTCGGTGTTGAGCGGCGGGATTTCCACGGCCGCGCAGCGTAGCGAGTCAGGCGCTGGGACGAACGAGCTCTTCGCTCCGCGTCCACAACTGCTCGGCGACCGCTTCGTCACGCGCCAACTTCGCGGGCGTGCGCGGCTTGTTCTTCTCGAAGTAGAGGCCGGTCTTCCCTTCCACCTCAGGAGACGTCGCCAGGTACGTGATGGTGCGCGCTCCTTCTTCGGGCGAAATCATGAAGAGCGACTTCACGACGCCCAGGATCGGCTGCGTCCACTTCGGAGCGCCCTGCCAGATGCTGGTGGCCACCGCGCCTGGGTGGAGCGCGTTCACGGTGACGTTCTTCCCTTCGAGCCGCTTCATCAGCGAGCGCGTCATCAGCACGTTGGCGAGCTTGCTGCGCGTGTACGCCTTCATGATGCCGTACCCGCCCTTCTCGAAGCCGAGGTCGTCGAAGTCCATCGTGCCGCGGTAGTGACCGGTGCTCGACACCACGACGATGCGCGCGGGAGCGCTCTTGATGACGATGTCGAGGAGCAGCGTGGTGAGCAGGAAGTAGCCGAGGTGATTCGTAGCGAACGTGCTCTCGATTCCATCGCCCGTGACGGAGCGCTCGTTGAACACCGTGCCCGCGTTGTTCACCAACACGTCGAGGCGGTCGTACTGTGCGCGGAAATCAGCGGCGAGCTGACGCACCGACTTCTGCGAGGCGAAATCTCCGAGGAGATAGCTGACGCGGTCGTTGCCCGACTTCGCCTGCACCTCGGTCACGCAGCGCTCGGTCTTCGCCTTGTCGCGGCCGACCATCACGATGCGATGGCCTTCCTTCGCGAGGACGATGGCCGCTTCGTAACCGATGCCGCTGGTCGCTCCAGTGATGAGAATCGTCTTCACGTCGCGCGAACTAGCTCACTCTGTGTGTTTTGTTGCACGCGATTGTGAGTGAGCGCTGGAAGCCGCCCGACGGGCTGACCGTCGACAACATCCTCGGTCCTGGTGGAGCGCTCTCTGGCGCGCTCGACGACTACGAGCATCGTCCTGCGCAGTTGAAGATGGCCAACGCGGTGAAGCACGCGCTCGATGCGGGGCGGTTTCTGCTCGCCGAAGCGGGCACTGGCACCGGGAAGACGCTCGCGTATCTCGTGCCTGCGGTGTTGAGCGGGAAGCGCGTCATCATCTCCACCGCGACGCGCACGCTGCAGGAGCAAATCTTCACCAAGGACTTGCCGTTGCTGCGCGATGAGGTCGGGTTGCCGGTGACCGCCGCGTTGCTGAAAGGTCGGAACAACTATCTGTGTGCTGCGCGCTTCGAGCGCTTCGAGCAGCAGCCACTGTTCTCTCAGCCCCAGGACGCGGAGCACTGGGACACGTTCCGCGAGTGGGCGATGGAGACCGAGAGCGGCGACCGCTCGGAGACCAACGTGCCCGACGACTGGAACACGTGGTTCCAGGTGAGCACCACGAGCGAGGCGTGCACTGGAGCGCGCTGTCAGTTCTACGAGCAGTGCTTCGTGACGCGCGCGCGGCGACAGGCGACGGAGTGTCAGCTCATCGTCGTGAATCACGCGCTGTTCTTCGCGGACCTCGCTTTGAAGCTGCGCGGCTCATCGGAGCTCGAGCTCGGAGTTCTGCCTGCGTACGACGCGGTGGTGTTCGATGAGGCGCACGCGCTGGAAGACGTCGCCACCGAGTACTTCGGGCTCACGGCGTCGAGCGGTCGGTTGGCGAATCTGGCGACGGACATTCTTTCGCGCACCAAACACGCGACGTTGACCGCGTTGGCGCTCGAGCTGCGCACCAGGACGGAGCGGTTCTTCGCTTCGGTGTTGAGCGCGCTGGTGCCGGTGGCGAACGGTGATGCGCCGACGTTGCCGAGTGAGGACGCGTTCGAATTCTCCGACCGGCGGTTGTTGCCCGAGACGCTCGCGGACGCGCGGCCGCAGGCGACGACGTTGCTCGACACCCTCGGAGCGATTTCTGCGCTGTGTCCGCCGGAAGATTTGGACCTGGGCGCGTTTCATCGGCGCGCGCTCGAGGCCGCGAACGCGGTGGAGGTCACGGTGCAGGCGAATGACCCCACGCAGGTGTACTGGGCGAGCTCGCGCGGGCGGACGCTGACACTGCGAGCGGCTCCCATCGATGTCGGGGAGTCGCTGTCGCGGTTCCTCTACGACTCGGTGGACAGCGTGGTGTTCACGTCGGCGACGCTGCGCACCGCTTCGGCCGCGAAGACCGGCTTCGATTACGCGGTGGCTCGCCTCGGGCTGACCGGTCGTTCGTGGGACGCGCTCGAGCTCGACAGTCCGTTCGATTATTCGCGGCAGGCCGTGCTGTACGTGCCCGGGTATTTGCCCGAGCCGTCGGCGCCGGAGTGGACGCTGTTGTTCGCGCGCGAGGTGTTTCAGCTGCTGCGGCTCAGCGGTGGCCGCGCGTTCGTGTTGTTCACTTCACTGCGACACATGGATGCCGTGCATGCGCTCGTCGCTCCGCATCTGCAGGTGCCGGTGTTGAAGCAGGGAGATGCTCCGCGGCGTGCGTTGCTCGAGCGGTTTCTGGAAGCGCCGAGTGTGTTGTTCGCGTCGCAGAGTTTTTGGGAAGGCGTGGACGTGCCGGGTGATGCGCTGTCGATGGTCATCATCGATCGACTTCCGTTCGCTCCGCCGAATGAGCCGCTGCAGGCCGCGCGCATGGATGCGGTGCGTGAGGCGGGCGGGAGACCGTTCGATGAGTTTCAGGTTCCGCAGGCGGCGCTGGCGTTGCGGCAGGGCTTTGGTCGGTTGATTCGAACCGCGAAGGACCGCGGTGTGGTCGCGCTCGGCGACGTTCGGATTCTGCGGAAGAGGTACGGAGCGAAGTTCTTCGAGTCGCTGCCGCCGGTGAGACGCGTCGTGAAGTTCGATGACGTGCGCACGTGGTGGAACGCGGGCTGATCAGCCTGCGGATGACGCCCGCGCTGGTGCGAGACGAGCGCTGTCAGAACAGCCTTGGGGTCGAAGTGAGGGCTGGTGTCGAACGCTCTGTCGAACGGCCGGCTTGCCTCTCCAGCTTCAGGCGAGTTGTTCGCACTTTACGAAGGAGGGGCGTTGGTCGATTTTGGGTAGTTAGAACTACCTGAAGTCGTCACGCGCCCTGCATCAACTGAGGAAATTCGGCTCGAAGCTCGAGGGGCACGCGCAATTTCGGCAATGCGTTCGCCACCCAGCCCTCACTTCGACCCCAAGGCAGTTCTCAGCGTCACGCTCGGACGAAACGTAGGCAAGTCGAGCACTTCCCGCCGCGGGTCCAAACTTGTCGGACCCGCACGGTATGAGCGTGTTCGGGGGTGGGCGATGGTGAAGGTCTTCGATGCGCTCAATGTCATTCGAACGCTCGCAGCTGAGCAACGCGGCGTGATGTTGAGCTCGCAGGTCATTGCGCGAACGTCACGCGGTGCCTTTCGGAACGCGGTCGACACGGGACGGCTGATCAACGTGTGTGGATCGGCGTACGCACTCGCCGGCGCGCCGATCGGGTTTCAACAACGAGCCAAAGCGGCGCTGCTTCATGCCGGCGACCAGGCCGCGCTGTCGCACGAAACCGCTGCAACGTTGTTCGGCTTCCACGGCTTCGAACGCGACGAAATCCACGTCTCGATTCCTCGACGGCAACAAGTCGTCCTCGCGGGCGTCGTGTCACACCGAACACGACCTTTTCCGACCATCAACATCGACGGCCTCAGCGTGACCGGTCTCGCTCGCTGCATCATCGACTGCGGAGCTCGACTCCACGGATTTGGGCTCGAAGTACTTCTCGACGAGGCCAATCAACGCTTCGCGGGAATCGATGCGCGCGTCCGTACCGAACTCAGATTGGTCAAGAGCCTGTGCGCCATCCCGGGTGCGCACGAGCTGCTGCGACTCCTCGATGTACGCACCGGGCAGCACACTGACTCGCCCGACGAGTTGAGGCTGTGGAGACTCATTCGACGCTCGAATCTTCCGCCGTGCCGAGTGCATCACGTCGTGCACGACAACGAGGGACAACGCGTCATGGAGGTCGACATCGCTTTCGTGCCCCAACGCGTCGCAGTTCACTACGACAGCTATCGATACCACTGGCGCCGAGTGACCTTCGACGACGACGCCGTGAAGCGCTCGAAGCTCAACGCCCTCGGCTGGGTGAACCACGTCGTGACTCAGGCCACGCTCAACTCGGGCCAGTGCATCGAGGACCTGAGACGTGTGCTCGCCGCGCGTGAGCCTCAACGGTCGCTTATCTTCTGAGGCGACGCACAACAGCCTCGATCCAGGTGGGCGTGGGTCGATTTTGGGTAGTTAGAACTACCCAAAGTCATCACGCGCCCTGCCCTCTGTTCGTCAACTGGTGAAAATTCGCCGGAAGCTCGAGGGGCACGTGCGATTTTCGGCAGCGCACTCGACACCCAACACCACTTCGACCCCAATGCCGTTCAGCCGACCTTGAGCTGAGCACCGAGCCACGCGCGCGCACGGCGCCATTCCTTCTCGACGGTGCTCGTCGAGACCTGCAGCTCACGCGCGACCTCGACGACCGAGAGCCCCGCGAAGTATCGCAGCTCGACGATTCGAGCCTGTCGCGCATCGAGCGACTCGAGCTGGGTCAGCGCCGCGTCGAGCGCTTCGACGTCACACGCTTCGTGTTTCCCCTCTTCCAACGCCAGCGAGAGCGTCACGCGCTCGAGACCTGCGCCGTGCTTCACCGCAGCCTTCTTGCGAACGCGATCGATGAGCACCTGACGCATCGCCTTCGCGGCGAGCGCCTTGAAGTGCTCGAGCTCGTTGGGCGTCACTCCGCGCAATTTCAGAAACGCCTCGTGCACCACGCTGGTCGGGCTCACTTCGACCGCATCGCCGCGCGCGTACTTCGTCGCGAGTGCGCGCAGCTCTTCGTAGAGCAACGGAACGAGCTCATCGGTGGTGGCTGGGAGCGTCACGCGCTCCCTCACCCTAACGCTCTCCCCGAGGGAGAGGGGACTTCGCTCACAGCGCGTCGGCCTGGCGTTTCAACAATGGCTTCTCGACGCCGTACACCTTCGCAGCCAGCGCCTTCACGCGCGTCACCGTCGCGCTCGCGTCTCGACCCAGCGCGCGCTCGGCCCACGCCTTCACCACCAGCGCCTGCACCGTGGCGTCACAGTCCTCGACGTATTGCTTCTCAATCAGCGCGAGGTCACGGTTCGCCAACTCGAGCGCCTCTTCCTTCTTCCCGCGCGCAATCAACAACTCGACCTTCCGCGTCTCGAGCCACGCGTAGTGCCCCGAGTCCGTGCCATACGCCTTCTTCGCGATGCGCAGCGCCTCTTCGAGCAGCGGCTCAGCCGCGTCCCAGTTCCTCGCCTCGAGCTCGACCTGCGCCAGGTTGTGGAGCCCTTGCCCATACCGGCTGTGCTCCGTGCCGAGCAGCTTCTTCCGCACCGCGTTCACCTCGGTGAACAACTTGCGCGCCTCATCGAGGTTGCCCTGGTTGAGCTCGATCCACCCGACGTGCGCGACGGAAATCATCGTCACCTGATGCTCGCGCCCGAACTGCTTCTCGTTCATCGCCAGCGATTCCTTCACCGGCACGCGCGCCTCGTCGTAACGCCCGAACGTGACCAGCGTCAGACAGAGCTGCTCGAGCGCATCGACGAGATACGAGCTGCCCGTCGCCGCGAGAATCGCGCGCTCCTGCGCGATGGCGTTCTGGTGCGCCTCGATGGCTCCCGCAACGTCATTGGCGTACCGCCGCGCGATGCCCATCACGTGCCACGAATACGCGGTGTGCTCGTGCACGCCCTTTCCGTGAAAGGCCCATTCCATCGCGAGCGACTTCTCGGCCGCGGCGAGCCCCGCCTTCAGCTCGCCCATCTCGCATTCCGTCCCCGCCAACACGCGC
The DNA here is from genome assembly GCA_016792935.1 of Archangium sp. GTDB lineage: Bacteria > Myxococcota > Myxococcia > Myxococcales > Myxococcaceae > Archangium_A. The sequence continues at coordinate 15,543 of JAEUJS010000713.1, forward strand.
AGCAGCTCACTGAGCGCCTCGTCGTCGGGCATCTTCTCGCGCTCGTACAGAGCGGCCGCGGCGAGCGCCTGCACCTTCGCGTGCTGCCACTCGCCCAGCCCCATGTACGTGTTGGTCAGCGACGAGCGCAGGAACGCCTCGACGTGTGGGTCGATCTTCTGCTTCTCCAACTTCTCCACCGCGTGGTCGAGCGCGACGCCGATGGTCGCTCCGCGCCCGCCCGCATTGTCGGAGTCGGCTTCCGCGAACACGTTCGCCAGGAACTCCGCTGAGGTCTTCGCGCGCTGCGCCTCGAGCTCCGCCGTACGTGCTGCCGCGCGAGCATCGAGGAAGAACCACAGCGACACCGACGCACCCGCGACGAGCGCCAGCACCAACAATGAGAGCGCCGCGACGAGCCCGCGATTGCGACGAACGAAGCGACCGGCTCGGTAGACACGACCGCCTCCGACAGCGCGCACGGGCTCGTACGCGAGCCACCGACGCAAATCGTCCGCGAGCGCATCGGCCGACGCGTACCGTTTCTCTGCGCTCACCTCGAGCGCACGCCCGACGATGGCATCGAGCTCGCGGCCGAATTTTCCATCGACGGAGACCAAGCGCGGAGACGGCTGCTGCTTCAACGCGCGCAACGTCTCGAGCGCCGTGCCGTGCGGAACGATGGGCTTCTGGCCCGTCAGCAGCTCGAAGAGCATCACGCCGAGCGCGTAGACGTCGGTGCGAACGTCGACTCCGGCCTGCGGGTCGAACTGCTCGGGCGCCATGTACGCCGGAGTGCCCGCCACTTCCGCGCGTCGCTGACCGAGACCCGCGGCGATTCCGAAGTCGAGCACCTTGGGTGTGCCGTCGTTCGTGACGCGCACGTTGTCGGGCTTCAGGTCGCGGTGGACGAAGCCGCGCAGATGCGCGTGGTGCACCGCTTCGGCGACGTTCGCGAGCAGCTCGACGCGCGCGCGCAGGTCGAGCGCACGCGACTTCGCGAAGGTGGTGAGCGGCTCGCCTTCGACGAGCTCCATCGCGAAGTAGACGATGCCTTCGTGTTGACCCACCGCGTACACGGGCGGAATTCCCGGGTGGGTCAGCGACGCGAGCGCCTGGGCTTCGAAGCGGAACCGTTCGAGCGCAGCGGGAGACACGAGCCACGGATGCAACGTCTTCAGCGCGACGACGCGGTCGGGCGTCTTCTGGCGGGCGCGGTACACGCTGCCCATGCCGCCGGAGCCGAGCTTCTCGAGCACTTCGTATTCACCGAGCTGCGTTGGATCTGCGCGCGCGGCAGACGGCAACTTCGGCGAGCCTTCGAGCGCGGAATCGAGCAGGTCGCGCGCGAGCAACCCGGCAGCGCCGCGCGTGTGAAACACCTCGGAGCGGCCATCGACATCCAACATCGCGGCGAGCTCTTCCCGCAGGCCCGCGTCGAAGCCGGTCAGACTCTCGAGCCACGCCTTCGCTTGAGTGCGAGGGAGCTCACAGCCCTCGTCGAACAACTCCATCAAGCGCGCGTGACGCGTCGGAGACGACATGCGTCGCACGAAATAGACGCCGCGGGCGTTCAAGGGAAGAGCCGCGCCACGAGAACCATGCACGACGTCCACGAAATCGCGCGACGAAACCCGTAACGGCGAATCAGGTGCAGTTGTTGTTGAGGCACTCGCACTTGCGTGTGCCGGCTTCGCACACGAGCTGACACGACTCGCAGGCGATGGAACACGAAGCGTTCGCCGCGCAGGTCAGTTTGCCGCGTTGTTTCGTGGTCACCAGGCAGTCGGAGCCAGACTCACAGCTCACCGTCGCGTCGTGGCCCGCTCCGAAGATGCACCGTCCGTTCGCCGCGCACGTCAGCGCGGCGCGGTCACCGGCGGTGATGAGCGCGGTGTTCCCACCTTCGAGCGTCGAGGCGACCGTCACCTTCGCGTCGTGGCCAACGACCAAGGTGCACGGCGTGTTCGTGCCGCAGGTGACAGTGGCGCGATCTCCGAGGTCACCGCCGCAGCTCAGCCCCTGCGCGCAGTCGACGGTCGCGTCATGCCCGCCGGTGTACGAGCACCGCGCGTTGTCTCCACAGCTGAGACGGCACCGGTCGCAGGCTGGCACGTCGCAGTAGTACGGAGAGTCGACGGAGGTACCCGCGACTTTGCACGTGCACGCGGCTCCGCTGCATTTCGCCGGTGGCGTGCATGCGGTCGCGACGAACATGAAGACGATGAGCAGTCTGATCATCTGCGGCCTCTCGCGATGAGCGGGCCTGCGCCGTCACCACCCGCGATGAAAATCTCATTCGGCGTGGTCACGTGCACCACGCGACCCGTCGAGCCGCTGCCGAAGCCGGGGAACTTGTCTCCGAGCGGGCGGAACTGCGTGCCGTTCCACAGCAGGCCGTTTCCGACGCCATTGGTCGACGTGTAGTAGCCGACCGCGAACACCTCGTCGCCGCGCAGACCGCCCACCGCGTGGAAGAGCTGGCCCGCGCCGGGCATCGAGATGCGCGCGATGCTCGAGCCCGTGCCGCGCGCGACGTAGTCACTCGGGCCGACGACGTACGTGCTGCCTTCGACGAACGCGCCGCCGTAGTAAATCGTGAAGTTGTTGCTGAGCGGAACGGCGGTGGCGGCGCCCTGGTCGTAGAAGACCATCGCGTCTTCTCCAGCGATGTAGAGCCCGCCGTTGCTGTCGAACCAACAGGCGCGCGGAGAGTCGATCGGCAAGTTCGAGTTCGTCCGCGTCCACATCGAGCCGTTCCACTCGAAGAGCTGTCCGCGGTCTTGCGTGTCGCTGACGACGGCGGTGATTTGGTTCGGGCCGCGGCCGCAGAGCGCTTCGCCGAAGAGGTTCCAGTTCATGCCGCTGTTGAGCAGGTCGAGCGTCTGGAAGTCGGCTTCCTGCGTGCAGCCGCTCGTGCACGTGCGAATGGAGCGCGTCTGAATCATCACGACGGTTCCGCCGGACGCGTAGAGGTCCTTCGCTCCGTATTGGAAGGCGAACTGCCAGGTGAAGACGCCGCCCGTGGAGTGAAAGAGGTGACCGGTGTCTTGAATCGCCCAGAGGTCGTTCGTGCTGCCGCTCAGGCCGATGATGTACGAGGTGCTGGTTGCTCCGCTCAGGCCCATCGCGGCCCAGGTGAGCGGGGCGAGTCCACCGCCGCCGCCGGTTGCTGTTCCGCCGCCTCCAGTGGTGCCGCCACCTGTTGCTCCGCCTCCCGTCGCTCCTCCGCCGCCTCCGTTTGCTCCACCGGTCGTGCCTGCGCCTGTGCCGCCGCCGATGCCTCCGCCGAAGAACGGATTTCCTCCGCCTCCGCCAGTGCCTCCGTCTCGTTGCGGCGTGAGTGGGCCGCATGCGCTGGCGAAGACGGTGAGTGCGAGGAGGGCGCGCTTCATGCGGGTGCGAACTAGCAGATCCTCTCTCGCGAAAACGAGGGCTGCACTGCGCGACTTCCCCTCACCCCAACCCTCTCCCGCAGGGGCGGGAGAGGGAGTCCGCACCGCGAGCCCTCTGATCAGTCGCAGCGAATGGACTTCGTCACTCGCGCGAAGAACGCGTCGTGCACGTTCGGCTTGTCCGACTCGCTCTCCATCGTCACGCGCACCACGAGCCCGCGATGCGGAAAAATCAACGCCACCAACTTCCGCGCCGGCGAGTGCATCGGACCTCCTCCGGTTCCATCGACGGTCTCGACGCACTGAATGTCTTGCGCCGCCTTCGTGACGACGACCTTCTGCGCCTTCTTCCCGCACACCGTCGTCTGCTCGGTCTTCCAGAACGTCCACGGCGGGCTCGGATGATCGAGCTTCAGCGCCTCGAGTCCTTCGCTCTTCTCCGCGCGCACGTTGACGATGAACACCTCGTTCGGTCCCGTGATGAGCGACGTGAACTGCGTGCTCCCGCCCGTGTCCCACTTGTTCTCGGTCACGAACTCGCTCGGAAATTCGACGCGCACCTGCTCGATGGTGCGCACGTTCCACGCTGGAGGCGTTTCGCCACCGTCCACCGCCAACAACACCGAGACGAGCAGCTGAATCATCTTCGAAGGAGTGTACTCACCGCGCGAAGAAGCACGGTGTAGGAACCCGCCTCATGACCGATGCACTGACGCTGTACGTCGACGCGAACTACGAATCACCGTGGGCGCTGTGCGCGTTCGTCGCACTCGAAGAGAAGAAGCTCACCTACACGCTGGCCACCAAATCGCTCTCGAAGAAGGAGACGTTCGCTCCCGGCTACGAGGCGCGCACGCAGCGTGTCCCGGCGTTGCAGCGCGGGAATTTCTGGCTCGCCGAATCGGTCGCCATCGCCGAATACCTCGCCGAGTCGTTTCCGTTTCCGGACCACCCGCGCATTTTTCCGGAGAACCTCGAGCAGCGCGCGACGTGCCGTGAAGTGCAGCACTGGTTGCGCACCGACTTGATGCCGCTGCGTCAGGAACGGCCCACCACCACGCTGTGGTTCGAGCAGCGCCTCGTGAAGTTGAGCGACGCCGCGAAGGAGAGCGGCAAGCGCCTCACCGACGTCGCCTCGACGCTCATCAAGCCGGGGCAGACGACGTTGTTCGAGTCGTGGTGCATCGCAGACGTGGACCTCGCGCTCGCGCTGCAGCGGCTGCATCACAACGGTGACTCGATTCCCGAGCACCTCGTCGCGTACGCGAAGGCCAACTGGGAGCGGCCGAGCGTGAAGAAGTGGCACGCGCTCCCTCGTGAGCGGAGACCGGTCTGATGCCAGGCAAGACGATTGCGGTGCAGTTCGCGATGGCAGGAGAGGCAACTCCGTTTCTCGAGAGCGGCGGAGGTGCGTTCACCAGGTTGCCGGCCGATGGCACGTTCGGCTTTCAGTACCACCGGCGCGGAGACCTCATCGTCGCGTTCCCCGGCGCGCATCCACGCTTCGGAGTCGACGCGATTGGGAGCGTGACTGCCGCGCTGCTGACCAACGCGGTCATCAATCGCTTCTCTCCTGGGCGGATGATCAACGCGGGGACTGCGGGGGGATTCGCGTCACGCGGCGGTGCGATTGGTGACGTGTATCTCGGCTCGTCGCCTGTCGTGTTTCACGACCGGCGCATCGGGTTGCCTGGCTTCGAGGCGATGGGCGTGGGCAGCTTTCCGGTCGAGTGTGATGCGGCGCTCGCGGCGAAGATTGGCGCGAAGGTCGGCGTCGTCACGACCGGCGATTCGCTCGATGCGACTTTGGAAGACTTGAAGCGCATGGATGCCAGCGGCGCGCACGTGAAGGAGATGGAGGCGGCTTCTGTCGCGTTGGTGTGTGAGCGCCACAAGTTGCCGTTGATCATCATCAAGGCGATCACCGACCTGGTGGATCACCACGAGTCGACTGCTGATCAGTTCACGCGGAACTATGCGCTGGCGACGGTCAAGCTGAGTGAGGCGTTGAGCAAGGCCGTCGCTGGACTGAGCTGACTGCCCCTCACCCTGACCCTTCGCGCTCGTCGACTCGCTTCACTTCATGCCGACGAAAATCTCGTGCACGTCGTCATCCTCATCGAGCTCGGCGAGGAACTTCTCGACGTCCTTCATGTGCTCCGCCGCCACGCTGACCGGATTCTTCGCGCGCCACACGAGCGCAGCGGACGCAATCTTCCAACCCGCCGCCTCCAGCGCCTTGCGGACGACGTCGAGGTCCGCCGGCGCCGTATAGAAATGAGTGACGCCTTCCTCGCCTGGCTCCAGGTCCTGAGCGCCGGCCTCGATGGCCGCGGTCTCGGCATCAGCACCCGCAGGTCCGGTGGCGTCGATGGCGCCGAGGCGATCGAAATCCCACGTGACCGCTCCAGTGGCCGCGAGCTGGCCGAGCCGGAAAATGCCACGCACGTTCGCCGCGGTGCGCTGGCGATTCTCGGTCAGACACTCGACGACGACCGGCACGCGGTGCGGACCAAAGCCCTCGTACGTCACCGTCTCGTAGTTCACCTGCTCATCGAGCAGACCCGCGCCCTTCTTGATGACGCGGTCGAGCGTGTCCTTCGTCATGTTGACGCTCTTCGCGTAGTCGATGGCGATGCGGAGCTTGGCGTTCATCGACGGGTCCGCTCCGCCCTTCGCGGCAATCATCACTTCCTTCGCCGCCTTCGAGAGGAGCTTCGCCTTCGCCTTGTTGTTGGTCTCGCGACCCTTCTGCTTCCATTGAGCGCCCATGCCGGAGCGTGGATAGCATGCGCGCGCTCATGACCGACTCCGAGTTGATCAGCAGCGCCATTCGTTCCATCCCCGACCACCCGAAGCCGGGCATCCTCTTCCGCGACGTCACGACGCTGCTCGGTCACGCGCTCGCGTTCCGCACGAGCATCGACCTGCTCTGCGCGCAGGCACGCACGCTCGAGCCACAGAAAGTCGCCGGCCTCGAGTCACGCGGCTTCATCTTCGGAGCCGCCGTCGCCGCCCAGCTCGGCCTCGCCTTCGTTCCCATTCGCAAGAAGGGAAAGCTCCCCGCGAAGGTGATTCGCCAGCAGTACGCGCTCGAATACGGCACCGATGAGCTCGAGGTGCACGTCGACGCGGTGCAACCCAAAGAGCGCGTGCTCGTCATCGATGACCTCATCGCGACCGGAGGCACCGCGCTCGCGGCCCTCGCGCTGCTGGAAAAACTCGACGCGCACACCGTTGGAGCGAGCTTCGTCATCGACCTTCCCGACCTCGGCGGCGCGCAGAAACTCGCCGCACGCGGTCTCGCTGTGCACTCGCTCATCTCCTTTCCGGGGCACTGACCAATGAACGCACCAAACACCTCCAGCTCCGGAACGGGCGCAGGCATCGCCGCCGGTGTCATCTCGCTGATGGCGTTCCCCATCGGCTTCGTCCTCTTCGGTCTCGAAGGCTCACGCGCCGAAGGGCTCATGCAAGCGGTCGCCGAAGGCTGGAACGAAGGCGGTTGGTGGATGTACGTCATCATGCTGCTCGAGTTCGTCCTGATGGGTGGCGGCGCGCTCTCGCTCCTCTTCTTTGCGCGCGGGAAGCAGACGGTGTGGGCTCTCACTCCGGCCATTTCGGTGTTGATGATGGCCGTCGCCGTCATGGGCTTCATGTCGAGCATGAGCAGCTCGATGGCCGCGGTGATGCACGCCAACCCGCTCGACCGCGGCATCATCATGTATGCCGCCACTGGCGAGTCGCTGCAGACCATTCACTTCGCGCTCTCGTTCATCACCGCCACGTTCGTGTTGCACGCGGTCGGGCTCGCCCTCATCGGCTTCACCGCGTCGGAGAAGAAGCCGCCACTGGTGCTCGCGCTCGGCGTCTTCGGTCTGAGCATCTGGCTCTTCGCGAGTCAGCGCGCGACGTCGATGGAATTGGGTGCGTACAAGGCGATGGCGCACGCGGCTCCGTCGGACCGCGCGACGATCGTCATCTTCTCGCTGGCCGACGCCCAGTCGTCACAGAAGCTCGCGCTCGGAGCGATGCTCGTGGTGCTGGTCGCCGTGGTGCTCGCCCTGGTGACGCTGCGCTCGACGCCACGCGCGCTCGCCGGAGTCGTCAGCGCGTTGCTCGTCACGCTCGCGGGCGTGGGAGGTCTTCGCGCGCTCGGCAGACCCAACGCCGATGGACAGAAGATGATGAAGGGCGCGCAGCTGACCAGGCCGCTGCTCGAGCTGCGCGCGACACCCGATGAGATGCCGTTTCCGCCATTCACGCTCGGCAGCGCGATTCACGACGAGAACGGCGCGGTGCCGACGCTCGAGGAAGTGATTCGAGGCCGCGAAGAGGTGAGCTTGATGCTCGAAACCGACGTGACGCTCGACGCGCTGCGCGAAACGCTCGGCCGCCTCGCGAGCAACGACGTGAAGTCGGTGAAGCTCTACGGTGAGTTGCGCATCAAGCCGCCCGATGACGTGAAGGTGCCGGACCTCTTCGAGCCGCTCTTTCATTCGACGAGTTCGGTGCGCATCGGGTTGATCAACGCGTGTCCCGCGAAGGGCTGCGCGCAGCTCAACGAGAAGGGGCTCTCGTTCGACGGTGAGACCTGGGAGTTCGTCGAGTCGAGCAACAACATCCCCGTCGATGATCTCGCGCGCGGAGTGCCGGTCGAGCTCAAGGGGCTCACGCTGCCGAAGTTGCTCGAGTGCGCGAAGGCGCTCGACGCGCAGGGGCTGCCGATGATGCTCGTCCTCGGCGAGTGAGGGAGTAGGAAGCGGGCATGGCCCGAATCGATCCGCACTCCGTCACCGACGACGCGCAGCCCCGGACGAAGCACCTCGAGTGGTCCGCGCACGTCGACTTCGAAACGAAGCGCATCACCGCGACCGCGACGCTCCACTTTCACGAAGCGGCGAAGGCCGATGGCCCGTTCGACGTCGATGCGCGCACGCTGCACGTGAACAAGGTCTCCGCGCTCGATGGTGAGCTGCTGACCTGGGAAGCGCTGCCGGCTGATCCAATTCTCGGCACGCCGCTGCGCGTGCACGTGCGCCGTGGAATGAAGGGCGTGCGCTTCGAGTACCGCACTGCTCCGGATGCCTCAGCGCTGCAGTGGCTCGAGCCCTCGATGACGCACGGAGGAAAGAAGCCGTACCTCTTCTCTCAGTGTCAGGCGATTCACGCGCGCTCGGTGGTGCCGTGTCAGGACACTCCTGGTGTTCGCATTTCGTATCGCGCGACGCTCGAAGTGCCCGCGGGGCTCGTCGCGGTGATGGCCGCGGCTCCGCTCGCGAATACGAAGCCCGGTGTCTTCGAGTTCGAGATGCCGCAGGTGATTCCGCCGTATCTGCTCGCGTTCGCGGTCGGTGATTTGGCGAGCAAAGACCTGTCTCCGCGTTCGCGCGTGTGGAGCGAGCCGGGGCTCCTCGAGTCCGCCGCGTGGGAATTCGCCGACGTCGAGAAGCACATCGGCGCCGCGGAGAAGTTGTTCGGTCCGTACGACTGGGAACGCTTCGACATGTTGGTGATGCCTCCGTCGTTCCCCTACGGAGGCATGGAAAACCCGCGCCTCACCTTCCTCACGCCGACGCTGCTCGCGGGAGACCGCAGCATGGTGAACGTCGTCGCGCACGAGCTCGCGCACTCGTGGACGGGCAACCTCGTCACCAACACCAACGCCGAGCACTTCTGGTTGAACGAAGGCTTCACGGTGTTCGCCGAGCGGAGAATTCTGGAAGCGCTCGAGGGCCGCGAAGTGTCCGAGCTGCACGCCGCGCTCGGCCGTCACGACCTCGAGGAGACGATTTCGCGCTTCGCGAAGGGCGGCACGCCGGAGCTGACGAAGCTGCGCACGAAGTTGACGGGCATCGACCCCGACGAGGCGTTCAGCGTGGTGCCGTACGAGAAGGGCTATCTCTTCTTGCGCGCGCTCGAGGAAGCGGCGGGCCGCGAGAAGTTCGACGTGGTGCTCAAGTCGTGGCTCACCGCGCACCGCTTCGGAGCCGCCACCACCGACGACTTCATGGCGCACTGGGACAAGCACGCGCCCGGGCTGCTGAAGACGGTGAAGGCCGAGGACTGGATTGATCAACCCGGCATTCCGATGGACGCACCGAAGGCGCAGTCGTCGCGGCTCGAGGCGTTGAAGAAGCTCGAAGGCGCGATTCCCGAGCAGAAAGACGTCGCGGGGTGGACGCCGAGCGAGTGGCAGCTGTGGCTCGATCGCGCTCCACGTTCTCTGAGCGCTGATCAGCTCTCGACGCTCGACGCGCGCTTCTCGCTGTCGGCGGTGAAGAACACCGAGATTCTGGTCGCGTGGTTGGTGCTGTCGCTGCAGTGCGGCTCGACGACGGTGGTGCCGCAAGTCGAGGCGTTCGTCTCGAAGTACGGGCGCATGAAGTATTTGAAGCCGCTCTTCGCGGCGCTGCACGCCCGGCCGGAGACGAAGGCCACCGCGAAGTCGCTGTTCGCGAAGTGCGCGCCACGGTTTCATCCCATCGCGCGGCAGGTCATCTCGGGGATGTTGGCGAAGTAGCAAAGCCCTCTGGGGCGACGCGTTGGGGAGCGAAACAGTAAGCTCGCGCCATGCTCGCGATGACGCTGGTGGTGATGCTGGGGCAGGTTCCCTCAGACGCGCCGTTGCTCGCGCAGGCCGAGGCGCCTCCGGTGGCTGAGGCGCCGACGCCGAGCGCGCCGCCCGCACCACCGGCTCCCGCTCCGGCGACCTTCATCGACCCGGAGCGGGCGCGGCTCGAGTACGAGCTCTCGCAGCTGAAGCGCGACCGGCCGCATTTCGCGCTCCCGGTGACGCTGATGGCTGGCGGCACGACGCTGCTCGGCGTCGGGCTGCTCCTCGGGCTGGGGCTGGGCACGACGTTCACGCTGGTCGTCGCCATTGCAGGCGCGGCGCTCGCCACCGTCGGGCTCGTGACCTTCATCATCGGCATCAACCGCGTCGGTGCCATCGACAAGCAAATCGCCGAGAAGCAGGAACAGCTGCGGGTCTTGCTGGCGAGGCCGCCGACGGTGGTGCCTCCCGCGCCGATGTGACGGTGGGTTGACGATTTTTCCGCAGTGGTGTTGAGGGCGACTTCAGGACGGAGTTCCGAGTCGGAGTCGCCATCAGTGATTGCCTGGAATCGCATCGACAGCCGTTTGATTCATGGGCAGGTCATCGAAGCGTGGCTGCCACACCTCGGGGTGTCGCGCGTGGTGGTGGCTGACGACGAGGCCTCGAAGGATCCGCTCGCTCGCGCGGCGTACGGGCTCGCGGTGCCGCCGGAGGTCGAGGTGGTGATGGGGTCTCCGAACGCGATTGATTTTCCGGCGCTGGCGCGCGACTCGGTGCGCACGCTGATTTTGTTCCGCGATGTGAAGTCGGCGGTGGCCGCGCGCGCGCATGGGTTGCCGAATGGGCCGCTCAACGTCGGGAACGTGCATGCCGGGCCCGGGCGCGTCTCGATTTCGCGCAGTGTGTTTCTCGATGAGAGCGACTCGGCGGCGCTCGGTGAGCTCGCGCGCAGCGGGATGGAAGTGCGCGTGCAGGCCGTGCCGAGTGAGAAGGCGATGCCGCTCAGCTGAGCCGGACTTGTCAGACCCTCCGAGTATGAGACCGGTGGGGGAACTCACATGGTCGGAGCATTGGTTGCGGAGCCTGATCCGGAGTGGGGGCCTGAGGGTCGGTAATGAGTGGTTACGGCCCCAACAGAGATGAACTCGCCCGAGGTCGAGAGGCACGCGCGCCGTTCGGCACTTCGTTCCACACCACAACCACTTCGACCAAAGGCTCGCTGCCTTCGTCACTCCTCATCCATCCGTTCGAGCGTCGAGCTGCAGCTCTGCTTCCCGCTGCTCGTCACCTTGAACAACCCGCGCTCCAACTCGATCTGCTGCATCACACCGCGGAAGCCCTTCGCGAGATGAACCTGCGCATCAGCAGGCAACGAACGCCGCGGCCGCACCAGCGTGACCGTCTGCGCGAGCCGCGTGCACCCGCTGTAGATCCGCTGCTCACCCGTCTTCGGATCAAAGCTGAAATGCAAATTCGCAAATTGATCCTCGGTGACCACACCCTCGATGGCCGACACCTCGCCCTTCTCGTTCTGCACGCTGAAACGCACCTTCCCCGCAGAGAAGAGCTCGACCTTCATCGCGTACGCCCCGCCTGGGTCTCCGCGGCTGAACAACACCGCGTCCTGCCCGTGGACGTCGCTCATCTGCAGGCTGACGTTCAACGTGAACGGCCCCTTCGGCGCAAGAAAAGCAGAATCCCCGAGCGTGATGTCCTGCGTGCCGTCCCACTTCAGGCCGAAGAAGTCGTTCGCGTACCCGCTCGTCGGCAACAGCGCATGATTGCCGTGCCCCGAGCCGTCGATGATCCAATGCCCCGGCGACTTGAAGTCCCACGACGCGAGCTGATGCGGAAATCGCACCTCGCCCGCGGGAGGCTTCTTCACCTCTCCCAACTTCAGCGGCTGCTCGGGAACGGCCACCGGCTCGACCGCTTTCTCTTGCGGCAACACGACAGGGTCGGCCGCCTGCTCCACGCGCGGAGAGCGGAACGCCAACAGCCCCACACCGCCCGCGATGAGCGCCACCGACAACGCGGCCACCAGGAACATCGGCCCCACCGTGCCCTTCACGCGCGGACCGACGTCAGCGCCTTCCAACGCCGCGAGCGCCTGACGCGCTGACGAGAAGCGCTCCTCCGGCCGCTGCGCCACCAGCCGCGCGATGAAGCGCTCGAACTTCACCGACACGTTCAGGTGCTTCGCGAACTCGAGCTGCATGCCCGAGTTCATCAACCGCTCCGGCGGAGTGCGGGAAAGCAAATGCACCAGCGTCGCGCCGAGCCCATACAAATCACTGCGCGCATCCACCGTGCCGCCGAGCTGCTCGGGCGCCATGTACCCAAACGTGCCGACCAGCGTCGCGCGATGGGTGCCCGCACTTCGCACCACGCGCGCCGCTCCGAAATCGACGAGCGACAGCTCACCGTTCGCGCCCCAGATGAAGTTGTCGGGCTTCACGTCGCGGTGCACCACCAGCGGGCTGCGCTCGTGCAGATACGCCAGCACCTCCAGCGCCTGCTTCGCCAACGCCGTCGCGCTCGCCTCATCGAAGTGCTCGTGCTCCAACCGCTGCGTCAGCGACTGCCCGGTGACGAACTGCTGCGCGAGGTAGAGCCGCGTCGACACGCCCTGCCCCACGGTGAAGCTCTTCAGAAATTTCGGAATGCGCGGGTGCGAGAGCGCCTGCAGCAACTTCGCTTCGCGCTCGAACGCGTCCAACTCCTCCGCGCCGGGCACGAGAGAGAAGACCAGCTCCTTGAGCGCCACCTTCGCGCCGTGCGTGTCTTCGGCCAGGTACATCGCTCCATGTGGAGAGCGCGAGATGACGCGCAGCACCTTGTACGGCCCCGCGTGATGCAACGCGCCGCAGTGTCCACACCGCGAAGAATCGACGGTCCCGCCACACCCGGCGCAGGTCGTGGACGACGCAGTGCTCTGGGTCTGTGCCACCCGCTCCATCGCTTCCAAATCTTAGCCGTCCGCGAGTTGACCCGAGGGGAAGAGCATGGTTCTGCTTTGGGCTGTTCTGTTCCCCACCATCGGCGTCGCCCTCAAGGGCTTTGCTCCACGTCAGGCCCCATGAACTCATCTCTCCGCGCCCTCGCGACCCTCTTCGCGATCGCCTCCGTCGTGGTGTTGCCCGCCTGCCAGTGCCAGCGCCGCGCCGCCATCGAGACGCCCATCGCCGAGCTGCAGTCCTGTCCCGAAGACGAGCGCTGCGAGACCGGCCTCTGCGACGCGGAACCGGGCGGCGAGAAAGTCTGTCTGCGCACCTGCAGCGCGGGCTGTCGTCAGTCGGACGTGTGCACCACGCTCGCCGCCGACCGCTTCGCCTGCGTCCCCGAGCGCGCCGGGCTCTGCAAGACGTGTGAAGCCGACTCCGACTGTCCGCGCCTCGCCGACAAGTGCATTCAGCTCGGCGGCGCGAAGTTCTGCGGTCGCGATTGCACCTTCGACGATTCCTGCCCCTCGACGTTCCGCTGCGCCGATTCCATCAGCGCAATCGATGGCTCGAGCGTCGGCAAACAGTGTCAGCCGGTCACTGGAGATTGCGCCTGCACCGCGGCGACGACCGGCCAGCAGGTTCCGTGTGAGGTCACCAACTCCGCGGGGCGTTGCCTCGGCGTGAAGATTTGCGAGCCGCCCTCGGGCTTCACCGCCTGCAACGCGAAGACGCCCGCCAACGAGACCTGCAACGGCCTCGACGACGACTGCGACGGCCAGACGGACGAAGACCTCGGAGAGAGCACGTGTGGTGTTGGAGAGTGTCTGCGCACCACTCCGAACTGTGTCGGCGGCGTCGCGCAGACCTGCGTGCCCGGAACTCCCGTGATGGAGGTCTGCGACGACAAGGACAACAACTGCAACGGGCAGATTGATGACAACGCGTCGGTCTCTCCGGAGATTTGCGACGGCATCGACAACAACTGCAACGACCAGACCGACGAGGGCTTCAACCTCGCCACCGACCCGAACAACTGCGGCATGTGCGGGCTGGTCTGCAACGTCCCGGGCAACACGGTGAGCTCCTACGCGTGCGTCGGTGGCGTGTGCGGCATCGGTACGTGCGCGATGGGCCGGTCGAACTGCAACCAGCAATACGCCGACGGTTGTGAAATCGACGTCACCACCGATGTGAGTCATTGCGGCCAGTGCATGAACGCCTGCATGACGCCCAACGGCACGCCCGCGTGCGTCGTCGGCGCCTGCCGCATCGGCACGTGCAACCAGGGCTTCGCGAACTGCAACGGACAGATTCCCGACGGCTGCGAAGTCGACACCACCTCGTCCGTCGGCAACTGCGGCGCGTGCAACGCGGTGTGCAACGCCGCCAACGCCAACAACTCGTGCGTCAACAGCGTGTGCGCGTTCACCTGCCAGCCCAACTGGTACGACGCCGACGGCATTCGCACCAACGGCTGCGAGTACGCGTGCATCCGCACCAACAACGGCGTCGAGCAGTGTGACCGCATCGACAACGACTGCGACAACCGCATCGACGAAGACTTCGACCTCACCAGCAATCCGCTCCACTGCGGCATGTGCAACCGCGCGTGCAGCGCTCCGTTCGCCACCACGTCGTGCACCGCTTCGAACTGCGGCATCGTCTCGTGCAACGCGGGCCGCGCGAACTGCAACGGCCAGTACGTCGACGGCTGTGAGGTCGACACGCAGAACACGCTCGCCCACTGCGGCGGCTGCAATCAGGCCTGCGCTCCTGCCAACGCCACGCCGCGCTGCAACGCGGGCATGTGCCAAATCCAGTCGTGCAACGCGAACTACCAGAACTGCAACGGCACCCAGAGCGACGGCTGTGAGGTGAACACCACCAACAACATCTCGCACTGCGGCGCGTGCAACTCGCCGTGCAACCTCCCCAACGCGGTGCCCATCTGCAGCAACTCGCTGTGCACCATCGGCGCGTGCCTGCCGGGCTTCATCAACTTGAACAACACCGCGCTCGACGGCTGCGAGTACCAGTGCACCGTCACCAACAACGGTGTCGAGGCGTGCGACGGCGCTGACAACGACTGCGATGGCACGGTGGACGAGGGCTTCAACCTCTCGACCGACATCAACAACTGCGGCATGTGCGGCCGCGCGTGCTCGGCTCCCAACGTCTCGGTGCCGGCGTGCATCGCGGGCAGCTGCCGCATTCAGTTCTGCGCCGCCAACTTCGTGGACTGCAACCTGCAGTTCAACGACGGCTGCGAGGTGAACACCACCAGCAACATCAACAACTGCGGCGCGTGCGGAAATCTGTGCAGCTTCCCCAACGCGACGCCAGTGTGCAGCGCGAGCAGCTGTCAGATTCAGAGCTGCAACGCCACGTGGAGAAACTGCAATTCCATCGCGGGCGACGGCTGCGAAATCAACATCGAGAACAACCCCGACGCGTGCGGCAACTGCACCACCATCTGCCCCAACCGGCCCAACTCGGTGCGCTACTGCAGCTTGAACGCGTGCGGCTTCTCGTGCACCGGCGGCTTCCTCGACCAGGACGGGCTCGCCTCGAACGGCTGCGAGTACACCTGCACGCCGACCGGTGCTGACGACCCTGACGACACGGGGACGGATCAGAACTGCGACGGCATCGACGGAGACGAATCACGCGCCATCTTCGTCGCGCTCACCGGCCTCGACTTGAACCCCGGCACCAAGGCGTTGCCCAAGCGCACCATTCAGGCCGGAGTGAACGCCGCCAACAGCAGCCGCCCGCACGTCTACGTCTCGGAAGGCACGTACCTGGAGACCGTCACCTTGCGCGCGGGCATCTCCATCTTCGGAGGCTACGCCGCGACCGCCGGTTGGACGCGCAGCCCGCTGTACACGACGACCATTCAGCAGGACATCACCACCAACGGCCGCGTGATGGCGCTCCTCGGAGTGAACATCAACACCGCCACCACCGTGGCCTACGTCACCGTGCGCGCCAACAACGCACAGGGCACGAGCGCCAGCACCTACGGCGTGCACTGCGTGGCGTGCAACTCGCTCACCCTGAAGCGCGTGAACGTCATCGCCGGCTCCGCGACTGCGGGCACGAGCGGAGGCAATGGCACTCCGGGCATCGGCGCCGGCAACGGAGCTCCCGGCGGCAACGGCTCGTGCGACAGCGCGGCGGGCGCGGGTGGACCGGGCGGCTTCTCGGCGTGTGGACGCACGGGCGGCAACGGAGGCAACGGCGGGGCTGAAGGCTCCAACAACGGACAGACGGGCGGCCAGGGCATCTCCGGAATCGGCGGCGGTGGCGCAGGTCCGTCGTGCAACGCGAACTCGACGCTCTGCTTGAGCGGTGGCTGCACCGCTGGCGGCGCAGGGAACGGACAGAGCGGCAGCAGCGGCGGCGTAGGCTCGAACGGCGCAGCGGGAAACATGGCGTTGCTCGTCGGGCAGTACTTCGTGACGGCCGACGGCGCGGATGGAACGGATGGCGCTGACGGCAACGGCGGCGGTGGCGGTGGCGGCGGTGGTGGCCAGGGCGGCCCGTGCGTCGATGACGGCGGAGGCAACGGCGGCGGCGGCGGTGGTGGCGGCGGCTGCCACGGCGGCCTCGCGCGCGGCGGCACCGGCGGTGGCTCGTCGTTCGCGGTGTTCCTCATCAACTCCACCGGCATGCGCATCGAGAACTCGACGCTGACGTCGTCGAACGCGGGCGCGGGCGGCAGCGGCGGCTCGGGTGGCGGCGGAGGCCCCGGCGGCAGCGGTGCATCGGGCGCGACGGCGTGCACCGGCGAAGTCGGTCGCGGCGGCAACGGTGGCAACGGCGGCAGCGGCGGCGCGGGCGGTCACGGCGGCGGCGGCCAGGGCGGCTACTCGTTCTCGCTCTACAAGTTCAGCTCCAACCCCACGCTCGTGAACGTGAACTACTTCAACGGCTCGGGTGGTGCGGGCGGCGCGTCTCCGGGCAACACCGGCGCGACCGGCCTCTCCGGCAACTTCAACTGAGCTTCTGAAGTTGTGACATGAAGTGACGTCGTGAGCGCTCCCACGTCGCTGCAGATTCCCATCTCGCGTCTGCTCGCTGACGAGCAGTACGACCTGAAGCTCGAACTCATCGAGGGCCAGGAAGGGCTCGATCATTCCATCTCGAGCAGCCGCATTCAGAAACCCGGCCTCGCGTTGACGGGCTTCACCGAGCATCTCCACCCCGAGCGCGTGCAGGTCTTCGGCAACACCGAGATTTCGTACCTGCGCACGCTGTCGGAAGACCAGCAGCGCGACGTGTTGTCGAAGTTGTTCGAAGCGCGGCTGGCGTGCGTGGTGGTGACGAAGGGGCTCGAGATTCCGCGCCCGTTGCTCGAGGGCTGTCGTCGCACGCGCCTCGCGCTGATGCGCACGCCGCTGGTGAGCTCGGCCTTCATCTCGCAAGTGCAGAGCTTTCTCGAGGAGGCGCTCACCGCGACGGGTTCGCTGCACGGCGTGCTCATCGACGTGTTCGGCGTCGGCGTGCTGCTGCTCGGAAAATCCGGCATCGGCAAGTCGGAGATTGCGCTCGACCTCATCATGCGCGGCCACCGGCTCGTCGCTGACGACATCGTCAACCTCACGCGCAAACAGGGCGACGTGTACGGCCACGGCAACGACCTCATCCAGCACCACATGGAGATTCGCGGCCTCGGCATCCTCAACATCAAGGACCTGTTCGGCGTCGCGTCGGTGCGGGACAGGAAGAAGATTGAGCTCATCATCGAGTTGGTCGAGTGGACGAGCGGCGCGGAATACGACCGGCTCGGGCTCGATGAGAAGACGATGTCGCTCGTCGGAGTCGAGGCGCCGCTCTCGGTCGTGCCCGTTCGACCGGGCCGCAACATGACGACCATCGTCGAGGTCGCCGCGCGCAATCACCTGCTCAAGCTGCGAGGCCACCACTCCGCGCTCGAGTTTGCGGAAAAGCTCACCCGCGCGATTTCGAGCGCCGAGGGCCGCGTCGGCACCCCCATCGGAACGAGCGGGGTCCGCCGGCACGACGAGGAAGAGTCAGAGTGATACTCCCTCTCCTTGCGCCAGCGGGGAGAGGAGGGGCTGAATCGAGCACACACGCATGAAGAGCATCCTCGTCATCACCGGCATGTCGGGCTCGGGCAAGTCGACCGCCATTCGCGCGCTCGAAGACTCGGGCTGGTTCTGCATCGACAACTTGCCGGCGCCGCTGCTGCTCAAGGTGACTGAGCTCGGTGAGTCGAAGGACCAGCTCGCGTTCGTCATCGACGTGCGCGAGGGGCAGTTCCTCAAGGACGCTCCGCGGTTTCTCGAAGACGCGCGGAGAGCCGGCCATCACGTCGAGGTGCTCTTCCTCGATTCGTCCGATGACGCGTTGACGCGGCGCTACTCCGAGACGCGTCGCCGCCATCCCCTCGCGGGCTCGGGCGGAGTCACCGAAGGCATCGCGAAGGAACGCGAAGCGCTCGCGGCCTTGCGCCAACACGCGGAGCACGTGCTCGACACCAGCTCGATGACGGTGCACGAGCTGCGGCGTGAAGTGACGACGCGGTTTGGGGGCGCGAAGACGGGCCTCTCGCTCACCGTGATGTCGTTCGGCTTCAAATACGGAGCGCCCAGCAACGCCGACCTCGTCTTCGACGTGCGTTTTCTGCCGAACCCGTTCTTCGTGCCGGAGTTGAAAGCGCTCACCGGTCGCGATCCGAAGGTGGCGACGTTCGTGCTCGATCGTCCGGACACCTGGGTGTTCATGGACAAACTGTTCGAGCTGCTCGAGTTCCTCGTGCCGCGCTACCAGAAGGAAGGGAAGTCGTACGTCACGGTGGCGATTGGATGTACCGGCGGCAAGCACCGCTCGGTGGCCATCGCGCATGCGTTGGCGGCGCGGCTCAAAGAGTCCTCGTGGGGAGCGCACACGCACTTGATGGATCGCGACTCCGAGAAGGAGTGAACGTGTTTCTTCGTGACGAGGCGTTGTTCAGCGCGCTGCGCGCGAAGTATCCGAACGGAGCCATCGCGGAGGTCTCGGTCGCTGGCTCCGAGGTCATCGTGCGGAGCGCGCGACCGGGAATTCTCATCGGCAAGGCGGGCAAGGTCGCCGAGGAGATCATCGCGTGGCTGCGGGCCGAGCGCGGTCCTGAGACGACCTTGCGCATCGAAGAGATTCGGCGCGCGGAAGTGAACGCGGTGCTCGTCGCGGATGCGGTGGTGATGAAGTTGGCGCGCGACGTTCCGCTGCCGCGCTCGGTCGACCTGCAGGCCGAGCTGGCGCTCCGGGCGGGCGCGCTCGGGTGCCGCATCGTGGTGAGTGGTGGAGCGACGCACGAGTTTCTTGCGGGCGTTACCGTCGGTGACGAGTCGTCATTCACCGCGAGCGCGGAATGGCAGCCGCCGTTCATGGTCGATGAGAACGACAACGAAATTCCTCCGCCGCCTCAGGTGGGCCCGCCGAAAGTCTTC
>JAEUJS010000721.1 GCA_016792935.1 Archangium sp.
CTGATGCGGGAGCGAGTGACGCAGGCGTCGACGCAGGAGTCGTCGATGCCGGCCCGCCGCGGTGGCAGTGGACGCACGACGGCGGCGCGTGGCTCACGAAGGACGCAGTGACCGACATCCTCAAGATGCGAGTCGGAGAGACCGCGCAGGTGAAGTTGCCGCTGCCGATCATCCTCATGCAGTGTGATCAACCGCTCCTCACGCTCGGAGCGACCAGCGACACGCTGCTCCTCACCGCGACGAAGTCAGGTGACACGCGCTGCGGCTTCTGGTTCCGCAAGAACGCCTTCCCGGATCGCACCATGGAGCTCCACGTCGCGCCCTAAAGCATGCGCAACGCACTTCTCGCCCTGAGCTTCGTTCCCTCTCTCGCGTTGGCCGCGAACGATGCGTTCTTCATCGAGACGTTCGATCAGCCAGTCGCGCGCCGCGACGCGGGAGGCAATTGGACCGAGATCTACGACGTCGCCACCATGCGGTCCGTCACCCTGTCCGCGGCGCATCGTGGCGCTGGCGGCATCACCTTCACGCGCAACCTCGGTGTCACCACGACCGGCACCGACACGCAGCTCGAGTGGGTGGGCCGCGAATCGCCGCGTGGTGATTCCTGGCTGCGTTGGTGGATGCGGACGCGCGTGACGATGGCGGCTCCGCAGCAGCTGATTGGGTTCGGCGACACGAACGTGCCCAATCACCTCGGCATTGCGTACGACCCGACCGGGCTCTTTCTCACGGGCTTCGACGGAGACGGCCAGTACTTCAATCCGCGCGCGGCGAACCTGCCCGACTCGAATTGGCACCTCTACGAGATCTTCCTCCGCGGCATGGGGTTCAGCGACGCAGGCGTGACCGTCATCGTCGATGGCACCGCGGTGCTCGATTACCGGGTGGGCTTCGACTTCGTGGACGCGGGCGTGCGGCAGATCAACATCGGCTACACCTACGGAGCGCCACGCACCTTGATCGGCTCGGTCGACTTCGACGACGTGCGCGGCTCACTCACGCGACCGGCTGGCATCGCGCGCATCAATGGCGTCAATGGCCCGTGGTACGCCGACACCTGCGTTCAGCTGCGGGTCGACTTCGCGACGAGCGATCGCTTCCTGCAGCAGCCGCTGTTCGACTCGAACACCATCACCCTGGCGAGCGTGCCGAGCGGAACGTTCTTCTCCGAGGCCACTTGCACGCAGCAGCTGCCCATCTCGTTTTCGGCTGATGCGGGCACGACGGTGATCAACGTGTGGTTCCGCCCGACGTCGGCGGCGACCTATTTTCTCACGGCGTCGGCGAGCGATCTGCTGCCGGGGTTGGGCTCGCTGAGCGTGCAGCCAGCGATGGATGCCGGCCGCGATGCAGGAGAGATCGACGCGGGCACTGACGCCGGAATCGTCTCGGTGCCGGACGCGGGCTCCGACGACGCAGGCACGCTCGACGCAGGCACGCTCGACGCAGGCACGCTCGACGCAGGAACTTCGGACGCGGGGACGAGCGCGACCTCAGACGCTGGAACGAGTGACGCCGGCGTAGAGCTCGAGCCGCGCGAGCTCGCGGTCGGTTGCAGCTGCGCTACGGGCGCGTGGCCGCTCGTTCTGCTCGGCGTCGCGATGTGGCGCGCGCGTCGTCGCCGATAGGGTGGATGTGCTCCCTCACTTCGACTCGGGCCACGGAACGCGCGGACCCGCATCACCTGGCACATTCGGAAAACGCCCTGCGATCCAATCTTCCTTCGCCTTGTTCAACAGCTCGCGTCGCGACGAGACGAAGTTCCACAGCAGCGACCGCGGTCCATCGAGCGCAGCACCCGCCATGAACGCGACCTTCGCCGGCGTGATCGCGGTGACGGTGTGCGCCTCACCGGGAACGAGCGAAGCGACCTCTCCACGCGACAGACTCTCGGCATCGAGCGTCACGTTCCCCTCGGCGACGTAGAGCGCGCGCTCGGGGTGCAACGGGTCGAGCTCGAGCTCGGCGCCCGCATCCAACTCCGCGACGACGAGCGTGAGCGGCGACGCGATCTTCACCGGCGAGCGCTGCTTCTTCCATTCCCCGAGCACCACGCGGAGTGAGACGCCGTCCTTCTTCTCGAACGGGAGCGACGAGCGCGGCGCATGCTGAAACGACGGCGGCCCTTCTTCGTGATCCATCGCCCCAGCCGACTCGTCGGCTGATTTGATCGGCAGCGCGACCCAGAACTGCAGCCCGTGCATGGTGGACGACTTGCCGATGAGCGAGGGCGGCGTGCGTTCGCTGTGCACGATGCCGCGGCCCGCCGTCATCCAGTTCACGTCTCCGGGCGTGATGAGCTGTTCGGTGCCGAGCGAATCGCGATGAAGGATCGCTCCGTCGAAGAGGTACGTCACCGTCGCCAATCCAATGTGTGGATGGGGAGCGACGCCTCCATCCACCACACCGATGGACGTGTGCGGCCCCATGTGATCGAGGAAACAGAACGGCCCCACGAAGCGCAACGCCCGCTGGGGGATCACCCGCAGCACCGTGAAATCGCCGACCGGCGCCGGCTTCGCTTCGAGCTTCAAGACAGGCATCGCGCAACCTCTCGAATGATCAGGACTGTCAGTGCTGCTCTCTATCGTTGTCGACATGAACCGAGCGACAGAGATCGAGCGAGAGGTCGAGTGGGCGTCACTGAAGCCGCGCAGCTCCGAATGGAAGGCGGCGTGGAAGGCGATGGCCGAAGAGATGGGCGACCAGGACTTCGAGGCCTTCGACGAAGAGAGCGGAGAGGTCTGGCAGTACATGGGCAGCTACAAACGCGGCCAGGCGTGGGCGCACGAGTTCCGTCACCGCAACCATCCGCGCACCTCGGCCCGCATCGTGTTGAGCGTGCGCGCGACGAAGGGTTGGCAACCATCCGCCACGTTCTGAAGCGGTGTCACAACTGAGGCGTGATCGACGCGGCTCGCTCTGGGGCGAGCGACTTCAAGAGCACGGCAGCCGTGGGGCGCGCAGCCGGGTCGACCGCGAGGCACGCGTCGAGCACCGCTCCCACTCCGGGCGGGAGCGAGCTCAACGACGCGAGCCGCACTTGAGATTCCTCGAGCGGCGCGGACGCCAGCACGCGGTGAATGGGTGGTACGCGAAACGCGCTGCGGCCGGTCAGCACTTCACAGGCCATCACGCCGAAGCTGAAGACGTCGGCCGCAGATCCGGCGCGTTTGGCATCGCGGGCCTGCTCGGGCGCCATGTACGCCGGTGTTCCCATCATCATGTCGGTGCGCGTGAGCCGCTCTCCAGCGTCGCCCTCGTCGATGCGCGCCACGCCAAAGTCCGCCAGCTTCACGTCCCCGCCCGAGCTGACCAGCACGTTGGCGGGCTTGAGGTCGCGGTGCACCACCTGTGCTGCGTGGAGCGCCGCGAGCCCCTCCGCGACCTGCGCGAGCACTCCGAGGGCGAAGGGCACGTCTCCGAAGCGGTGCGCGAGCGCCGAGAGCGTGGTGCCCTCGATGAAGTCCATCACCAGCCACGGATGCCCGGTGTCATTTACTCCGACGTCGACCACGCGCACCAACTTCGGGTGCGTGACTCGTGCGGCGATGTTGGCCTCGCGTGCGAAGCGAGCGGCGTCGTCGGCGCCGAGGCTGCGCGTCACCTTGAGCGCGAAGCGCTGCCCGTCGCGTTCGACCTCGTACACCGTGCCCATCGCGCCGGCGCCCACCTCGCGCACCACCCGGTAGCGCCCGCCGACCATCGCTCCGGGCTGCAAGCCTGCGGCGGCATCGGGGCGCAGCGTGGCCCACGCCAACAGGCGAGAACGCTCGGCGACCTGGTAGCGCAGCTCGGCGTTGAGCGAGGCGACCTCGCGGTTCCGCGCGTCGAGGCGCGCGATGCTCTCGACGAGCCGCGACTGTCGCTCGCGAAACAACTCCTGCAGCGCGAGCACCAACGCGCCCGAGAAGAAGAGCACACCAGCGTCAGCGGTGGACGGCGCGGGCAAGCCGAAGCCCTGGAGCACTTCCGGCACCGCGAACGCCAGCAAGAGGCCGAGGCCGATCGCGACGTAGCGCGCCCTGGGGTCTCCCGCGCGCACCGGCGGGACGAGCGCGATGACCGTGAGCGCCATGGTGGCGATGACCATCACCAGCGCGAGCGGCAGGAGCTTCACGCCGTAGAAGGCGCCGCTCACCGCGCCAACGAGCACCGCCGCAGTCAGACCAACGGGCAGCCAGCGCGTGCGACGCAGCCACGTCACCCATCGATTCTCGGGAATCAGCTCAGCGACGAACTCGGGGAGCGCCGCCGCTTCGAGGCCGATGGCGAGCACCTGCACTGCGCGCAGCACCTGCATCGGCAAGCCGACGACGGGCAAGAGGTCAGCCGCCTGAATGACTCCGCGGACACCGGCGGCGAGCATGAAGGCACCGAGCCAGCCCACGCCGCGCCCCGCGCCGAACACCATGAGCGCGAGCGCGGCGAGCCCGAGCACCGCCAGCGTGCTCGACTGCGCGAAGCCGAAGAGGTGCGAGCGCAGGAGCTCGTCCTGCAGCTCGGCGTGCGGGCCGAAGGTCATCGACAGTGTGGTGGGGTCTCGCCCGAAGAAGCGGTGGTAGCGCACCACGAGCCGTCGGCCGGCGGCCTCGCGCGGGAGCACCGAGACCGACCAGCTCGCGCCGAGGTTCTGCTCGTCGCCTTCGAGCCAGATGCCGTCGACCGCGGGCACGCGCTGCAGACGGAACGCCGCGGCCCCCTGCGGCACGGTGTAGCTCAAGAAGAGCACGTCGCCCGGCGGTGGTTCGGCGACCCACGGACCGTCGGCGCTCGAGGAGAAGGCGTCTGGGCGCTGTTGGGGGCGATCGCCGCGCTCCATCAACAGCGCGTTCGCCAGCGCGATGG
>JAEUJS010000026.1 GCA_016792935.1 Archangium sp.
CAGAGACGCCCTTGAGCACCGCGCTCAGCTGATCGCGTTTCGTCAACCGCACGAAGCGCTCGCTCCGCAGCGTGTCGAGCGAGACCGTCACCCGGTGCAGCCCCGCCTCGCGCAATGCCTCAGCGTGATCGGCCAACAACACTCCGTTCGTCGTGAGCGCGAGATCCTCGAGCCCCTTCGCCGCCAACATCCGCACCAGCACGTGCAGATCGCGACGCACCAGCGGCTCTCCGCCCGTCAGCCGCACGCGCCGCACGCCCAGCGCCATGAAGCGATCGACGATCGCGCTGATCTCCTCGAACGAGAGCACGTCAGGCGACGGGAGCCAGATGTACTCCTCTTCCGGCATGCAGTACGCGCAGCGCAGGTTGCAGCGATCGGTGACCGACAGCCGCAGGTTCGCGAGAGGCCGACGAAGCGTGTCGAGCACGCTCACGGCTCGATCTTGGTGCTCACAGGAATCGGAGTGGCAAGACCGACGGCCGGGGCTCCGGTCGCGGGCGTCGAACCGCCGCTCGAACCGCCACCGCCACCAGCCGCGAGCTTGGCCTTCTTCCGGGCGATCATGTCTTCTTTGATTTTCATCAGCCCGGCTTCGCCGATCTCGAGGAACGCCTTCACCACTTCCGGATCGAACTGCGACCCGCTGCAGCGGTGAATCTCTTCGATGGCGTTCGCGAAGGTGGTGCCCTTGCGGTACGGGCGATCGCTGGTCATCGCGTCGAGCGTGTCGGCGACCGAGAAGATGCGCGCTCCGATGTGGATCTCGTTGCGGGCGAGGCCGCGCGGATACCCGCGGCCGTCGAAGCGTTCCTGGTGCGAGAGCACGATCTGCGCAGGAATCGCGAGGAACGGAATCGGCGCGATCATCGCGTAGCCAATGTCGGGGTGCTTGCGCATCTCGACCCACTCCTCAGGAGTGAGCTTGCCGGGCTTGAGAAGAACGGCGTCAGGCACGCCGATCTTGCCGATGTCGTGGAGCAGGGCGCCGCGGCCGATCTCTTCCAGCTCCGGGCCACGAATGCCCATGCGCTGCGCGATCGCGACCGTGTATTCGACGACGCGTTGTGAGTGATCGCTCGTCTCGTGCTCACGCGCATCGAGCGCGGTGACCAGCGCCATCAGCGTGTTCTGGTACGTCGTTGAAACGTCCTTCAACGCGTTGCGAAGTTCCGTGGTGCGATCGCGAACCTTGCGCTCGAGCTTCTTCTGGTAGCGCTTGCGAGCGAGCTCGACGCGACGCTTGGCCAACGCCCGTTCGATGGAACGGATGAGGTCAGTGAGCTTGGGTGGCTTGAGGAGATAGTCGACGGCGCCACGACGCAGACAGTCGACGGCGGCCTCGGTGTCTCCGTAGCCGGTCAACATGATCACCGCGGTGTCGGGGTGCTTCTCGCGGAAGGCCTCGAGCAGCCACAGGCCATCTTTCCCCGGCATCTTCATGTCCGAGATGACCAGCGGCGTCTCTTCTTGTTCCGCGAGCGTGAGGGCCTGATCGGCGCCCGACGCAACGGAGCAGTGGTAGCCCTCTTCGCGGAGCAACACGCTGATCACGTCGCGGACGGACTCGTCGTCGTCGACGATCAAAATTCTCGGTGGCGGAGGAGGGATTGCTTCCAAGGTCGGCCTGATGCTCGGGACTGCTGTGGGGGAACGGCGTGTCGACTCTACGCCCGCGAACGCGTGTACCGGAAGGGCTTCAAATCGACCGTCGGCCGCTCCCCGCGTACCAATTGACCCAGCAGTCTCGCCGTGATGGGCGCGAGCAGGATTCCATTTCTGAAATGACCGGTGGCGAGCAACAGCCCGGGTGAATTCCCCTCGCCGATGAAGGGGAGCTGATCGTCCGTCCACGGGCGCAACCCGGCCCAACTTTGGATGACAGCGGCTTTTTCCAGCGCGGGCACGAGCTGAATGGCGGCGTCGAGGACGGTGCGCACTCCGGCGGCGGTGACGTTCTTGTCGAAGCCGACCAATTCCATGGTGCTGCCCGCGATGATCCGCCCGTCGGCGCGCGGCACGACGTAGCCCGTCGCGCTCTTCAACGTCGCGGTCACGATCGGAGCGCGGAGTTGGAGCTCGACGATCTGCCCTCGCATCGGCTTCACCCGCGCGGGATCGACGTCGGCTCCGTTCACCAGGCCCGACCACGCACCCGCTGCGAGGATCACGCGATCGGCCTTCAGGGTTTCTCCATCGAGATCGACTGAGGCGCCGGTCAGCGCGCGGACCATTCCCGTCTTGAACTGCACGCCTGCCTTCGTCGCGGCGACGGCGAGCGCCGGGAGCAACTTGCGCGGATCGACCTGGTGATCGTCGGGGAGAAAGAGCGCTCCGAGGGCCTTGCTGGTGATCGCCGGTTCTCGTTGACGCAGCTCGACTGGATTGAGGAGCTCACCGCGCAACGAGTGCGCTCCCTGCCAGGACTGCTTGGCGTCGAGCGCAGCCATTTCGTCGTCGGTGAACGCGACCTGCAGGAGGCCGTTGGGCAGGTACCCGCAGTCGACTCCGGAGAGTTGTTGCAGCTCGGCGACCCACTTCGGCCAGGCCATGCGCGAAAGGAGACACAGCTCGAGAAACGGACCAGGCGCGTCTGATTCCAACTGTGGCGCGAGGAGTCCAGCCGCCGCGGTGCTCGCTTCGGCA
>JAEUJS010000030.1 GCA_016792935.1 Archangium sp.
TCACCCTGACCCTCTCCCGCAGGGGCGGGAGAGGGGATCGCTGCGACGTGGGTGTTCGAGACTTCTTGTGCGCGCTGGACTGCGAGAGGTGAGGCGAGCTGCGTGCGCATCGCCGCGGCCGGTGCGGTCGAGCGCGAGATCAGCGGCTTCACCAACGCCGCGAGCTCTGCCGCCGAGTGCCCAGCAGCCAGCTTCTTCGCTTCGACGTGCATCGCCGCCGCGTCGGGAAAGCGCTCGTCGCGATCCCGGGCGAGCGCGCGATCGAGAAACGCACACACCTCATCCGGAAGATCGTCGCGGAACGTCTTGAGCTGCAGCCGCTTGCCCATCACCGCGCGCGTCAGCACCTCGGCCGGAGTGCCTCCACCATTCGGAGGCGAGCCGGTGAGCGCCCAGAACATCGCTCCCGCGAGCTGAAAGAGATCGCTGCGGGCGTCGAGCGGCATCGCCTGCGCCTGCTCAGGAGAGAAGAACTCCAGCGTGCCTGCGACCGATCCATCCGCCGTCAACGCGGGCGCGCTCAACGACGAGGTCAGCTTCGCGATGCCGAAGTCGAGCACCTTCACCACGCCGTCTTCGGTCACCATCAAGTTGCGCGGCGTCAGATCGCGATGCACGAGCCCCAGCGGAGCGCCGTCATCTCCAGCGAACGCGTGCGCGTAGACGAGCGCCGAGAGCGCCTGCTCACCGATGGCGAGCGGAACCCACCAGGGCACGCCTCCGTTGGCGCGCAGCGAGCGCACCAATTCCCAGAGCGTCAGGCCACGCAACATCTCCATCACGATGAACGGGCGCCCGTGATCGTTGAGGAGATCCTGCACGCGCACGATGTTGGGGTGCTCGAGCCGCGCGCAGATCCGCGCCTCGAGGAAGAAGCGGCTCACCGCCGTGCGATCGATGGAGAGATCGAGCGCCAACTGCTTGAGCGCGACGCGCTTGCGAAAGCCCTCGGGACCGACGCGTTCGGCCTCGAGCACTTCCCCCATGCCGCCTTTTCCGAGGCGGCGAATCACCTGGTAGCCCTCGACCGCGGGCAGTCCCTCGCCGGAAGCAGTCACGCGGCGAGTTGAGCAATCAGCCGCGGCTCGGTCCACCGCCACCGAAGCGCACGTTGCCGGCGGCCTGCTCGAAGACGTCGTGCACGCCCGCGCGGTGCTGCGCGTAGATGCGGCCCGAACCGTCCTGGTAGCGGCCCAATTCGTCGAGCGCGATGCGGCGGCCCTGCTCGCGAACGTAGAGCCCCTGCCCGTCTCGCAGGATCTTGCTCTCGGCGTCGGGGCCCACGCGGTTCAGGTTCTGACCGGCCCAGCGATTCATGATCTCCATCTGCATGAACACGCCCGGCAGCGCCGCCTGGATTCCCGTCGCGCGCACCGCATCGGAATGGAACGCCGGCACGCCGCGCTTGCTGAGATCGCTGGTCGCCACGTCCACCGAGCGGCCATCGGGGAGGAAGTGGTAGCGGCCCGAAGGATCCATCTCTCCGCGGAATTGCATCATGCGGCGACGGAAGCCCGCCTGGCCCTCGTCGGGACGATCGAAGATGCCCGCCGCGTTCATCGCCTTCTTGAAGCCGCCCTCGGAGTTGAGATCGAAGCCCTTCGCCTTCGCGACCTCGAAGATCTCGAGATCCTTCTGCGCGCGGTGCGTGGTGATGCCGTTGCGCCATTCCACCGCCGCAGCCTTCCATTCGGTGAACGTCGGGAAGCCGGCGTCAGCGCGCTGCTGCGGCGTCCACGAGTCCCAGATCGCCTTGTCGGGAGGACGCGCGCCGCCGCCCTTCTGTCCCGCGGCCCAGAACGCGGTGTCGAAGCGCGACTCCTTGATGCCGGTCTTCTGCGAGAGGTCTCGCTGCTCGGGCGTGAGCTGATTCCTGGCGGCTTTGTTCGGGTTGAACTGCGGCTGCGTCTTCGGGGAGGGGCTCGGCGAGGGTTTGATTTTCATGCGACGACCGAAGAGCAACGCACGTGCCCGCCACGGAACCGCGCAATCGCTGAGCCCTTGCGCCGAGGTGTTGTGCGGGAGTCAACGGAGTGTTGTCTGCAGGTCAACACCTGGTGCGACCGCGCACGTACCGATGCGAGCAGTTGGCGCATGGAACGCCGGGTGCACTGCGGTCCTTCGTCGCCGGCATCTCGCCGGTGCACCCACGAAGGAGTTCACCTTGAAGAAGCTGATCGTCGCCGCCCTGTTGATCGCCGTCCCCGCGTTCGCTGATGAGAAGAAAGGCAGCTCGTGCCGTCTGCTCGACGACAAGGGCACGGAGATCCTCAAGCACGACTCGGAGGGCACGAGCATCAAGTGCCAGTTCGAGATCCGCGAAGAGATCAAGAAGCAGCGCTGCGAGTCGACCGGCCAGAAGCTGACGTTCACGTACATCGGCCAGGGCGGCACGGGGAAAGATCTGAAGCCGCTGCAGCTGAACATCACCTGCCCGCGCAAGTGATCTGGCTGTTCGTGCTTCGTGCCCGGGTGGCGCGTGCTTTCATGCGCGCGCATGAGTTCGCCACTCGACGCTGACGATGCGACGCCGCTCCCGCGCGGGAGCACGACGCAGACGGTGGAAGTGCAAGGCCTGCGCGGGCCGGAAGCGGCGCTCAGCGCGGCGCGGCTCAAGTGGACGCGAGGTCCCGATGCCGGAGCGACCTGGCCGTTCAAGAGCGATCGCGCGGTGATCGGCACGCACCAGGGCGCCGACGTGGTGCTGCACGACAAGGCGGTGTCGCGGTACCACTGTGAGCTGCGGCTCGAGGCCGATGGGCTCGCGGTGCGCGATCTCGGCAGCCGCAACGGCACGCGCGTGAACGGAGTGCTCATCGAGCGCGCGTGGCTCGCCGCTGGAGATCGCCTGCAGGTCGGTGAGTCGGAAGCGGTGGTCGAGCTGAGCGGCGATCAGGTGCGCGTCGCGCTGCATGCGAGTGATTCGTTTGGGCCGCTGGTCGGCGGCTCGCTCGCGATGCGGACGTTGTTCGCTCGCCTGGCGCGCGCGGCGTCTTCGAACGCGACCGTGTTGCTCACCGGAGAGAGCGGCACCGGCAAAGAGCTCGCGGCCGAGGCGATTCATCTCGCGAGCCCGCGTGCGACGGAGCCGTTGGTGGTCGTCGATTGCGGAGCAGTGCCTCCGTCGCTGCTCGAGAGTGAGCTCTTCGGTCATGAGAAGGGAGCGTTCACCGGCGCAGCGACGATGCGAGAAGGTGCGTTCGAGCTCGCAGACAAAGGCACGCTGTTCCTCGATGAGATCGGTGAGCTTCCGCTCGATCTGCAGCCCAAGTTGCTGCGTGCGTTGGAGAAGCGCGAGATCAAGCGCGTCGGCGGGAGCGCGTACCAGCCGGTCGATCTGCGCGTGGTCGCCGCGACGCATCGTGATCTGCGCGCTGAGGTGAACTCCGGGCGTTTCCGCGCGGACTTGTTCTATCGGCTCGCCGTGGTTGAGGTGCGCGTGCCCGCGCTGCGTGAGCGGACCGATGATCTTCCGGTGCTCGTGCGCACGCTGCTCACGCGATTGGGGCTGATTGATCAGGCTGATGCCGCTCCGCTCTTGAGTGAGCCGTTGTTGAGTCAGCTGCGCGCGCACCCTTGGCCGGGCAACGTGCGTGAGCTGCGCAACTATCTCGAGAAGGCCGTCGCGCTCGGCGAGGC
This sequence comes from Archangium sp., assembly GCA_016792935.1. GTDB lineage: Bacteria > Myxococcota > Myxococcia > Myxococcales > Myxococcaceae > Archangium_A. The sequence continues at coordinate 3,640 of JAEUJS010000030.1, forward strand.
GACTCCGCCGTCGGCTCCGGTGCCTGCTGCTGGAGTGGCTCCGGTGACGACGCTCGACTACCGGGCGGCGAAGGAAGAGGCGATCAAGGCGTTCGAGAAGCCGTGGCTCGAGGCGTTGATGGCGCGCCACGAAGGGAACGCAGCGGCGGCTGCGCGCAGCTGTGGGTTGGATCGCGCGTATTTGTACCGGCTGCTGTGGCGGCACGGCCTGAAGTGACTACGCGGCGTCTGATTCCGCCGCGTCGCGACGCTTCGATCTCCGCTCTTTGTAGCGGCCGATCGCGCCACTCAAGATCTCACCAATCAGCGTGCGGTAATCCATGCCGTCGCCCTGCGCGATCAACACGAGATCGCTCCACCCGGGCGTGAGCCCCGGCAGTGGATTGCACTCGATGAAGTAGATGCGCCCCGCCTCATCCATACGGAAGTCGATGCGCGCGACGTCACGGCAGCCCAGCGACATGAACGCACCGCGCGCGGCGGCCTTGAGTCGATCGAGCTGACCGGGTTCCAGCTTCGCGGGCACCTCGTACCGAATGCGATCGTTCTCCTCGAGCTTGTCCTCGAACTTGTAGATCGGCGTCTTGTCGGTCTTGTCGGTGAAGACGATCTCCATCGGCGGCAACACTTCAGGCCGGCGCTCGCCGAGCAGACCCACCGTGAACTCGCGACCGCCGATGTATTCCTCGACCAGCGCGGGCTGTTGGTAGCGCTCGACCATCTCCTTCACGACTTCGCGGAGCTCGGCCTCGTTGTGGCACACGCTCTTGCTGATCACGCCCTTGCTCGAGCCTTCCGCGACCGGCTTCACCATCAGCGGCCAACGCGTGAATTGTTTCTCGAGCCGCTCACGACCGGTCGTCATGAGCTGAAACACCGGCGTCTCGATGCCCGCCGCGCGCACGACCTTCTTCGCGAGCGCCTTGTCCAGGGCGAGCGAGAGCGTCGCCGGATCCGAGCCCGTGTAGGGAATGTCGAGCAGCTCGAGCAGCGCGGGCACCTGGCTCTCGCGGTTTCGCCCGCGGAAGCCCTCGGCGATGTTGAACACCACGTCGACCGGAGTGGTCGCCAGCACCATCGGCAATTCCGGCGTCGCCTCGAGATCGACCACCTCGTGCCCGTGCGACGCGATCGCCTCGCGAATCGCCTGCAGCGTCGACGGCGAGTCGTATTCGGCCTCGCGATCTTCACCGTCCGCGGTCGGCTTGATGCGCTTCACGTTGAAGGTGAAGCCGACCTTCAGCGGCCCACGGCGCGCCGGCTTCGACAACCCGCGCGGCTTGTCCTTGATCTTGTAGCGCCTGGCCGCGTTCTGAATCACCGCGTCGATCACGCCATCGAAGTGCAGGCCTTCGAGCTCCGCCGCAGCGAAGATCCCCGCGCCCGGCTGCAGCGACGGCAGCGCGTTGATCTCGAGGAAGTACGGCACGCCCGCATCGGACAGCCGGAAGTCGACGCGACCGAGATCCTTGCAGTCGAGCTTCTTGATCACCGTGCGCGCCATCTTGCGAATGCGCTCGGCCATGTCGCTGGTGATCTTCGCCGGAGCCCGCACCGTCACCGCGTCGTCGGACACCGTCTTCAGCTCGTAGTCGTAGATGGCGTACTTGCGCTTCTTCGCGTGCGCCGGGTCGATGACGTATTCGACTGGAGCGAGCACGCCGTCGAACTCGTTGTCCACCGACTCGAGGAACGGAACGGTGAGATCGCGCCCCGCGATGTATTCCTCGACGAGCACACCGGCCGGGTACTTCTCGAGCGCTCCGGCGACCTTCTTCTTCAGCTCGTCGACGTTCTCGGCGACCGAGTCCTGCGTGATGCCCTTCGAAGAGCCTTCGAAGTTCGGCTTCACGATGACCGGGAAGTGCAGCTCCTCGGGTTTGAGTTCGCTCGGCTTCTCGATGAACTGCCAGCCCGGTGTGCGCACATGTTCCTCGCGCAGGATGAGCTTGGTCAGCTGTTTGTCGAGCGTGACGGCGAGCGCGTAGGCGTCCGAGCCGGTGTACGGAAACCCGAGCTCGTCGAAGAGCGCGGGGAAGAACGCTTCGCGGAAACGGCCGCGGCGACCTTCGGCGGTGTTGAAGATCAGATCGGGCGAGAACGCCTCGAGGCGCGCGACGGTGCGTGAGGCGGGCCCGGAGACCTCCATCTTCTCGACGCGGTGACCGAGGCGCTCGATGGCCGACGCCAGCGCGTTGACCGTCTCTTCAGTGTCGAACTCGGCTTCTTCTTCGGAATCGGAAAGACGCAGGTTGTGCGTCAGCGCGATGCGCATGTGCTCAAGGCCCCTCTCGGTTCTCGGCAGCAGCTGCGCTGCTGATTCTGTGCTGCATGTCCTGCAAGTCGCGGAGCCGACCGGTGGCCCGCGCTTCCTGCTGCTGCGTGGTCGCGCGCTGCGGCTGATCGGCCTGCACCTTGCCGTCGATCACCTGCGTCTGCGCCCACGTGTCTCCCAGTCGAACGCCTTCGCGATCGCGAATGCACTGCAAGGCTTCGATGCTGCCGATCACCACGAGCCCCGCGAAGAACGCGCGCATGCCGAGCTCGGGCATCATCGAGAGGATCACGATCAGCCCGAACGGCGCGTTGCGAAGCACGCTGTCGCGGTGGCGCGCGCCCGATCGCGTCGGCACGTAGACCACCTTGATGCCGAACAGCTTCTTCCCGAGCGACTGCCCCTGGAGCATGCCGTCGGCGAACAAGATGTAGAGCAGCGCGAGCACCACGCCCGCCGGCCCCGTCGCGTAGAAGAGCGCCCAGGCGATCAACACGTCCGAGATGCGCGCACCGGCTCGAAGGAGGAGCGAAGCCTTCGGATAGCCCGAGCCCTCCCCTTCGCGGACGATTCGCAACTGACTCATTCGTCGTCGTCTCCCGCGAGCGCCTGCAACCGCGCCCACGCGTCGTCTTCCTGAGTCGTGACTGTCGTGCTCGCGCTCAATCGGCGCAAGTGGGCGTCGGCTTCGTCACCAGATCGGAACGCGTCTGGATTGAACACGCTCACCGGCTCGGCGATCGGATCGCCCTCGCGCGTGAAGAAGACGAACGCCATCGACGGCCGCTTGCTCGACTCACGCATGGCGAACTGCACGCCGTCGAACTTCCAACCGTGCGGAACCCACTCGTTGATCGTTCGCTCGAGCGAGCCTTCATCGACGGCGTTGAGTTCGACGACCTTGTAGTGAAGCGCACGCTTCGGCGGCTTCGCTGGGGGCGCTGACTTCTTCTTCGCGGAGGACTTCTTCGAAGCGCGGGGAGCCATCACCACCACACGTACGGGTACTTCTTGCTCTTGCTCGAGCCGTCACCCATCGGCTGCCCGGGATTCTCGGCCGCGTCGGCCCACAGGAAGCTGACCAGCGTCTTGGCGCCGATCGCTCCGACGCCCGAGAGGATGTACGGCACCGGAGAGCGCGTGAAGCCGACCGTGGGGCCGAGGAGCAGCCCCGAGAGCACGAGCACCGCGCCGCCGACGAGCGCTCCGAAGATGTTGGCTCTGATGATCTGCCCGAGGCTGGGGTTGAAGCGCAGCGTCGCCAGCGCGAGCGCACCCGCACCGAGCGCCGGCGTCAGCATCACCGCGTCGATGCCCGAGCGGAAGGTGAGGGAGCCGCCCGTCGTCGCGACGATGGCCACGATCAACGCGGTGTACGCCGCGGCCCAGGCAGCGCCGGAGACGATCAGCGCCGCCTTGTTGAGCGCGATCTCGCCGCCGCCCACGATCGCCGCGACCCACGCGCCGACGCTGTTGCCGATCACCGTCATCCACGCCGTCGCGTACGGATCGCGGTGGCTGGTCACGAGATCGGTGAAGCCTCCAAGGAACATGCCGCCGATGAAGCTCGAGATGATCCCGAAGTTCGCGCTGCGCACGCTGATCCAGTTGTTGAACTGCCAGATCGCCGCGCTGGTGAAGCCGAGGCCCGCGCCGAGCAACGTGCCGGTGAGGTACGCGATGCGCGCTCCGTCTCCGGTGAAGATCTCCGCGCAGGTGGCGACGTTCTTCCCCATCACGCCCGATTCCTTGTAGCGATCCATCATCGGTACGCCGTTGGCGTCCGTAACGCAGCCTTCCATCGCCTTGCCATCGATGCTCGCGTGGAGCGGTGACGCATCGACCGCGCGCGGAATCATCTGCGTCGCGAGCCCGCCGAAGCCGGTCATCAGCGTGTGGTGCATCAAGAACGTGAAGCTGCCGGGACCCGAGAGGAACGCGCCCTCACGCGGGTGACCGTCGATCATCGCGCCCGGACCCTGCGGCTCGATCTGCGTGGGGTTGGTGTCGAGGTTCTCCGGAGGAGGAGGCGGCGGCGGCACGGCCTCGAGCGTGCGCGTCTCAGCGGGCGGGTTCTGCGGCGCGTCGGCGGGAAGTGGCTCGGGCGGAGGCTGCGGCGGCGCGGCCACACCCGCGTCCCACGTCGCATCGCCGCTCATCGGCACGACCACCACCTTGTCGGGCGGAATGTCGGGCGTGCCTTGCGCGAAAACGGTTGCCGTCGACAGCACCACTCCCAACACGAAGATCCGCTGCATAGGGCTTTGAAACATACTCGCTCGCATGGCGATTGAACGGTTCAAGTCACTGGCTCCTCGCGTTCATCCACGGGCGTGGGTTCACCCCTCGGCGCAGCTGCTGGGCGACGTCGAGCTGGCCGAAGACGTGTCGGTGTGGCCCACCAGTGTGTTGCGCGGAGATTGTGGAGCGATCCGCATCGGCGCGCGCAGCAACGTGCAGGACGGAACGATCTGTCACGCGACGCAAGGCTTCAGCCAGACGACCGTCGGCATCGAGTGCACCATCGGTCATCGCGTCACGCTCCACGGCGCCACGGTGGGAGATCGGTGCCTCGTCGGCATGGGCTCGATCTTGCTCGATGGCGTCGAGCTCGGAGCGGAGTGCTTCGTCGCCGCCGGCTCGCTGATTCCTCCGGGGAAGAAGTTCGAGGCGCGCAGCTTTCTCGTCGGATCTCCGGCGAAGCGGGTTCGGGAAGTCACCGCGAAGGATCTCGAGTCGATCGCGCACGCGTGGAAGACGTATCTGGAATTGATGCGCGGCTACTCGACGTAGTCACTTCGTCTCTGACTCTTCGCGGTACAGCTCGGCGAGCGCGTGCGCACGCTCGACCTCATCGCGCGCGGCGTCGAGCTTCATCACCTTGTCGAAGTTGGCCACCCTCGCCTTCAACGCGTCGGACACCATCAAGCCGGCCGACAACCGCGTCTTGGCGCTCATGCGCTCTTCCTTGAGCTCGGTGAGCTGCGCGCTGAGCGACTCGGCCGTCTCCATCAGCAACTTTCCGTCGCGCTCGGCCTGCTCGAAGACCTCGTTCGCCTTCTCGAGCGAGCGTCGGCCCTCGTTCTCGTCGCGCTCGAGCGTGCGCAGCACCGTCACGTCGCCGTTGGCGCGTCCCCGTCGCTCATCGATGCTGGCCAGGCGCTTCTGCAGCTTGTCGCGCTCGCGCGTCAGCTCTCCACGCAGGGCGAGCATGGTGGCGGCGGACTTGCGGACCTCGGCGCCCTGCCGTTCCAGCGAAGCGATCATCTGATCGAACGCCTCGAGCGGATCGACGTCCTTCTTTGGCGGCGGTTTCTTACGGAAGAAGGCCACGGCCGAAGAAATTCAGCACACGAGGCGGATTCGCGCGATGGCCTTCGTCAGCCGTTCGTCCGACACCTGCGCCCACTCCAGGTAACGCACGAGCGGAATGCCGTACACGCCCAGCAGGTGCATCAACAGCAGCGCCGCCTCGTGACGTCGCCCATCCGCCGGAGCGAGCGCCACCGCTTCCGCGACGGCCTGCAGAATGTCGACCACCCGCTCCAGCTTGCCGCCGGCCGCCAGGGCCGTCGTCGGGTGTTCGGGAAACAGCGCGTCGAACTGCGGCGTCTCGGGCTCGGGCGCCTTGACGTCTCGACGTTGCGCGATGGCTTCCAGCGCTTCGAGGTGCGGGAGCAACCGCTCCAGCACGTCGGTCGTCACCGGCACGTCGGCCGGCAACAGCGTGCGCCACGCCGAATCGAAGTCGGTGCGGGCCAGCTGAATCTCGGCGTCGGACACGTGGTGGTAGAAGGCGCGCCCACCTTCGTCGCGCTGCGAGATCACCAGCGAGCGCAGGTCGGGGTTCTCTTCTCCCAGCGAGATGAACGAGAGCGCGATGTCGAGCCCCTCGTACGGCCTCTGGTGCTTCTTGATGCGCTGGAGATCGACGCCGTCTTCTCCGTCGGTCACCAGCACGACCGTCGCGCGCGCCAGGTACGGATCTTCTCCGCGCGCCTTGCCGATCGAATCGAACGCCGCCTCGAGCGCGAGCACGATGTCGGTCTGCCCTTCGGCGGGCGAGTTCTCGAAGAGCGCTTCGATCTGCTTGCTGGCTTCGTCGCCCGAGTCGACGCGCACCAACTCACTGGGCGTGTCGTTGAAGAACGAGAAGTAGAGCGGGTCGAACGGCAGCCCGACCCTGGCCTTCACGCGAATGGCATTGAGCTCGCTGATCAACAACGCGTCACGGAAGCGCGCGCGCGAGCCGTGCATCGAGCCCGAGGCGTCCATCACGTACACACGCACCGCCGTCTTGCGCGCCTTCTTTTGCTTCGGCGGCGGCTCGATCTCGACGTACGCACGCACCATCTGCCGACCCGACGCGAGGTCGAGCACCAGCGCGCCCGGGCGATCGAGCACGAAGTGGTTCAGGTGATCGAGCGAGTTGGTCGTCTCATAGGTCATCAGCTGCGTCGGGTACGGCACGCGGCGTTGAATCGGCCTGGTGGTGGCGGTCTCGGCTTCGACGATCTCTTCCGCGAGCGCGTCTTCCACGTCGAAGAAGCGCGCGCAGCCCATCGCCAGCTCCATCGCGCGGCGGCGATCGTCGTCGAGATCGAAGGCCAGCTTCGAGAGCTCGGCGGCCAGCTTGTCTTCGACTCCGGCTTTTCCACCGGCGGCGAGCTCTTCGGCGAGTTCGCGACGCGTGCGTTCGTTCCACCCGACGGATCGGAGCCCACCCGAGCGTTCCACCGCGTCCTTGAGTGAGCCTTCCCTGGGCATCGACTGCAGCGCGGCGGCGGCGACCTCGGCGAGCCCGGAGTCGCCCGCTTCGACGGCGCGCTCATAGAGCGAACGCATGCTGCGCCACGCGGTGGACGGATCCTTGCGCGCCGTGTGACGCACGTGACGCACGAGCTCGTCGAGCGACCGCACCGCCGGCGCGGCACGCACTCGCTCGCGCGCGGCGCCGACTTGAATTCTCAATTTCCGAGACCGCTCGCGATCGCCTTTCGTCTCGGCGGCCATGCGCAGGAGCAACTCGTAGGCGAGATCGAGATCGCGCCGCTTCCTGGCCGTGTTCTCGACCTCGCCGAGCGCGCGCTGAGCGAGGAACTCCGCGATCGCGAGTTGCGGAGATTTCGGAGCGTCGGTGTGCACCACCGCCGGGTTCGCGGTCGGGAAGACCTCGAACGTCAGCGTCGCCGCAGAGAAGACCGCCGCCACCTTCACGATGCGACCGAGCCGCGCGAAGTCTCGCGTCAGCGCGTCGCGATGCACGGCGGTGATCTTCTCGAGCGCGACGAGTCGCTCTCCTTCGCTGAGCGCGGCCTCGAACTCGTCGATCGCCTTCGCGGAGCGAGCCGCCAGTCCACTGGCGAGCTCTCCGATGCGCCCCTTCGCGGCGCCGAGCTCGCGCAGGAGGCGAGCGTCGGCGACGGTGTGCACTCCGGCGCGATCGAGCTCGGTGTCGAGGGCGCGCAGCTCTGCGAGTTCGACGGCGCGTTCTTCGCGCGAGAAGAAGAGGCGTGCGCGATCGATGACGCCGAGATCGGGCGGAGTGCCCGCGAGGAGCGCGTCGAGCCGCGCCTTGAGCGCGTTGAAGCGTTCGACGCTCACGTGGGCCAGAACTGCGTCAGGCGACGCGTGTGGCTGTGGACCGCGAACGCCGCGACTCGACCCGTTCGAGCCCCTCGACCTCGAGCGTCTGGTCGATCAGTTCGTGCTGGCTTCGGCTCGGGCACAAGAAGCCGTCCCCGTTGATGACAAAGCCCTGGGTGGGCGAGGGGTCTCGAAAGCGTGTCCTCTTTGGTGACGAGCGAGGTCATGCGCGTTTGGGCTGGCGCAGGTCGAGGAGCGAACGTGCAAAGCGCGCGAACGCGTCCTGCAGCTGACCGATGGTGTTGCGCAGCCCCTCGGCGCGATCCGCATCGGCTGACGACAAGCGCTCGATCGCCGTTCCGATGCGCACCAGCTCACCCTCGCGCGTGATCAGCTGCGGGAAGCGCGACTTCACGAGCAGGTCGAAGCCGCGATCGGCCTCCGCCGCGGTCTTCACGCCTTGTGAGGTGATGCCGGTCTGCGTCGCCTGCCACCAACCGACGAGGTAGCCGAGGCGCACCTCGACCGACTTCAGCTCGACCGTGGCGACGTGCTGCAGCAGCTCGGGCGGCAACGGCGCGGCCGCCGCGTCACGAAGCATCTGCGTGATGCGCGTCAGCGCGGCGCCCTCGCCTTCGAGGATCTGTGCGGCGACCACCGTGCGGTACGCGGTGTACGCCTCTCCGGTCAGTGCACGCTGCGTCTCGGGGGCGGCCGCCTTTGGTGCGTCCAGCTGCTGCACGTACGCGGCGATTCTCCGCTCGAACTCCGGCGCGGCGGCACGCACCGCAGGCTCCGCGGTCGCTCCTTCACGCCGGAGATCATCGATCACGAACTGCAGCGTCGCCTGTGAGTTCTCGAGGCGCTGCACTGGCTGACCCAACACCGCGCGCGCGTACTGCTCGGCGACCGGCGCGAGGAACTCCGCGCGCAAACCAGCGTGCGTCGGAGACAACACCACCAACGCCTTCTCGAGCTCCCGCAGCCGCTTGCTGTCGGCGGCGAGCTGCGCGGCGGGCTCGACCTTCTTCCCGGTCGGCTGCGCCAGCGCGCGCGTCGCACGACGACGGAGCGCGACTCCACACCGTTCCTTGCACGACGCGAGGTGCTTGCGGAGCGCCTCGAATTTCTCCTGCGCGTGGTGCGAGGCGAGCTGCGCGATCTCCGCGGCGCGTTCGAGCTCTTCAGCGAGGTTGTTCGCCAGTCCGGTGATCGCCTCGAGGCCGAGCTTGTCTTCGAACTCACTGCCCTCGGCGGCCAACGCGATCAGCGAGCCGCTCTGGTGCGCGAATTCCTGAATCGAGCGCGCGATGGTCGGCAACCGCGGCTGCAGCTCCGGCACGCGCGAGGCCAGCTCGAACACGTCACCGATGCTGCCCAACATCGCCACGCCACCGCGCGCGTCGGCCGGCACTCCGCGTTGCAGGCGCGTCTCGAGCGCGGTGACGAGGAACTCCGCGCCGCGCAGGAGCAGCTTGCGGTTGTCGGGATGCCGCGGCCCGGGCACCAGCTTGTCGCGCAGTGCGTGCGCGGTGGTGCTCGCCACCGGAGGCGCCCAGTTCGCGACCTGGCTCTGCGCAGCAGTGACGTCGTCGTTCAGCTTGAGCTCGTTCAGCTCGCGCTCCACCGACACCCCCGACGACGGAGCGAGCCGCGCGTAGACCGTCGCGAACGCCTTGTGCTCCACACGAATGATGTCGAGCTGTGCGCGCTCGCGGGGATCGGCGGCGACCTTCAGCAACGCCTCGAGCTCGGCCTCTACCGGGCCGCCGAGGAGGAAGAAGTGCTTGAGCTGCTCGAGATCGGTGGGCTCAGCGACGAGGCGACGCTCGGGGCGGCGGTACAACCGGTCGCGCACCACGATGGCCTTGAGCGCCCACAGCGCCTTCACCATCGAGCGCTGCGAGAAGTACTTCGTCGGCACGTAGTCGGGCAGCCGCGCCACCTGCGCGACGAGCTCGCGTTCCAGCGCGTCGCTCAGCTCTTCCATGCCTTCGGCGACGAGCGGCGGCACCTCGACGGCCTCCACCGCTTCCTGCAACAGATCGAGCTGCTGCAACGTGAGGCGCGCGTGCAACGCGGGGCGCTGACCGGCCTGCGCGCGATGCAACATCTGCCCGCGGCTCGAGCGGCGAGAGAAGCTCTTGGGCGTGAAGCAGATGAACGAGATGCGATCGGCGAACGCCTGCAGCGCCTCGGGAGAGCGCTGCAGCACTTCCGACAGGTAGCGGTTGCTGGTCATCACCGCGCACTCGCAGCGACCCGGCGTCACCTTGCGACCGTGTTTGAGCTCGCGCTCGTGGAGCACGTTCAAGATCGAGCGCAGCAACATGTCGCGGCCGTCGAACACCTCATCGAGGAACGCGTGAACGGCGCCGAGCATGCCCTCTTCCGTGAGGTGCTCGGTGCGGCCGGTCTCGGTCAGCACCTTGAAGTCCACCGGGCCGATGAGATCGGTCTGCACGGTGTTCTCTGCCATCTGCTTGGCGAACAGCGAGGGGCGTCCCGTCTTCTCGTCGACGATGCGGCCCAACACCGCGCCGGCGATGGCCGACTTCGCGGTGCCCGGGGGCCCGATGATCAACACGTGCTCACGGCACAACAGCGCGAGCTCGAGCTGCGTGAAGACCGCGTCACGTTCGATGAACGCTTCACGCAGTTCGGTGAAAAAGCCCCGGAACGCCGCCGATGCCGCGGTGAACCTCTGATCGTCCGCCCAATGCCCAGGTGCATTCACAAGGCGGCGAGTATAACGAGCACTCGGTGTCCGAGCCCGAACCGCGTTCTCTGCCCGAGATTCCAGCGCCGGTGCCTCTCGCGTTCGTGATCGGCGGCACGGCGTTCGGTCTCATCGCGTATTTGCTGGTGGGTGGCCTCACCCAGTTCCTCCACCTCGCGTTCGGGCTGTGGTTCGCCGAGATCGTGATCTTCGCGGCGCTGGCGGTGATGGCGTGGCAGGCGCTGTCGCTCTCCCCCACCCGCGCGATGGGGATCACGCGCTTCGAGCCGCGCTCGTTCGGAATCGGCGTGGCGTTCGGCCTCGTGAACTACGCCGCGTGGGCGATTCCCACGATGGCGCTCGCACACGCCGTCTTTCCGAAGAAGGTCCTCGAGCTCTTCGACAGCGCGAAGATCTTCGATCGCCAGACGCCGCTGGAGTTCTGGCTGATCGTGATCGGCGTGTCGGTGGCTGCTCCACTCGGGGAGGAGTTCTTCTTTCGTGGCTTCATGCAGCGCGGTCTCGAGAAGAACAGCGGCGGGCCACGCGCGATCGTGGTGACGGCGTTCATCTTCAGCGCCTTCCACCTCGATCCCGTCGGGCTCGTGTCGCGCTTCGAGCTGGGGCTCTTGTTCGGTCTGCTGGCCTGGTACTCGGGCTCGATCTGGCCAGCCATCGGAGCGCACGCCGCCAACAACGCGATCAGCTCGACGTTATTCCTGCTCTCGCGCGACTCGCTGGACGCCAAAGATGACGAGATCCCATGGCTCGCGGCGTTGATCATGTTCGCGGTGGGCAACGCGGTGCTCTACCTGCTCGTGCGGTACGCCTCTCCGGGCCTCAAGGTCGCTGCGCCTGCGGACTTCGTCGATGAGAAGCGTCCCTCGCCGGGCACCATGTTCGGCCCGTGGGTGGTGGGAGCCGTGGCCGCCATCACCCTCTTGATCGCGGTCGATCGACGCGGCGTGGCGCTCAACGTGGTCGACGGCATCGCGCGGTCTCCTGATTCCGTGCGCAAGCGGCCTGACGTGATCGAGCTGCGCGCGAGGGTGCGGCGCGGTGAAGCTCCGCTCGACGAATACAAGCAGCTCATCGGCGCGAAATGATCGATCCGCGCGTCGAGCGGTGGCTGGCTGAGCTCGGAGACCCGAACCCCGAGACGCGCGTCGACGCCGCGAAGTGGCTGGCCGACTGCAAAGAACTTCCCGCGGAGGCTGCAGCGTTGCTCGTGAAGACGCTCTCCGACGACGCCTCGTATTCGGTCGAGCACAGCGACTGGGACGGCACCGTGGTCGGCGGCTCGACGTTCTATGCGCGAGATCACGCCGCGGCGGCGCTGAAGAAGCTCGGAGGGCCGGCGATCGAAGCGCTCCTCGCGGTCGAGGCTCACCAGTCGTTGCTGGTGGAGGTGGTGATCGCCGCCGGCCCTGATCGGCTCGCGAAGCTGAGCGCGGAGCTACGGGATGGGGTGCGGCTGCGTCTCCAGGGCCACTGGAGCGCCGAGCGCGCCGGGTGGGCGCTGGAATGGGCCGAGACGGCCCCAGGTGACGAAGCGATCGTCCGCGCGCACCCCGACCTGCACGCGGTCGTCGAGGCCTGTGAGCGGCTCGCTGCGAAGCCTGACGCGACGCGCGCCGTGGTGGCGCTGGAACGCTTCGGCCGCGAAGACCTGCCTCGTGAATGGGACGAGCGCGTCGGCAAAGCGCTGGCGAAGTTGGCTCCGCTCGCCGACGACGAGACGGTGACGCGCTTCGTGGTGCAGATCGCCGAGCGCGCCGATTTCTACGTCATGACCGTGGTGTGCTCGCTCGGTGCGCGCGTCGCTGCCGCGGGGCCCAGGCTGCTCGAGCGGATGCTGAGCGGCCGCAGCGAGGCCGTGGTGGCGCGCGCGGTCGGCCTGGTGCTGGGTGCGCCCCGCTCCGCCGATGACGCGCGCGTGAAGCGCTTCCTCAGCGTGCGCGAGAAGGTGCGCGGCGTGATGGAACCTCCGCACGAGGAACTGGGCACGCTGATTCTCTCGTGCGCCGGTGAAGCGAACCTTGCCCCGTGGGTACTCGAGCCGCTCATCGCGCAGCTCAAAGAGCCGGAGTTCGAAAGACGCGTCGATGCCGCCAAACGTCTGCGAGCGCTGCGCAAACATGCTGCGCCTGCGGGCGAAGCGCTCGAGGCCGCGCTGCGCGAAGAGATCCGTGGGCCGCGCGCGAAGTGGACGGGCACGTCGGAGCTCGCGTGGTCGTTGAGCCTGATGGGTGACGCCGCTGAGAAGGCGGTTCCGCTGTTCATCGAGATGCTGGAGAAGCCCGACACCGCGAGCGCGGGGCTTCATGCGCTCAATGGCCAATCAGAGCTCTTCGCCGCCGCGATTCCAGCGCTCGAGGCGCACCTGGAGCGCTCTGAAGACAAGTACCGCGAGGACATCGAGCGAACGCTCAAGCGGGTGCGGTACCTGTCGAAGAAGAAGTGAGCGCTCCCTCAACCAACGAAGCGGTAGGTCTTCACCACGAAGCGCGGGCCGACCATGGCGAAGGTGAGGGTCTCTTCGTCGACGTCACCCTCGGCCTCGATGCGCGCACCGCTCTTCTTGATCTTCCGATCGCCGCCGGCGAGCAGGTAGGTCTTGCCGTCATCACCGGCGAGCACCCACACGCCGGTCTCGATGTTCCTGAACTCGACGGTGCCGGCGAGCTTCATGACTTCTTCAACATCGCACGGGCGACGAAGAGGCAGATGATGGCGTTCACCGCGAGCCACGGAATCGCGAGGAACGTGAAGGGCAGCCACGACAGCGCCGGAGCGCTCGCCCAGATCGAGTAGCCGAGGATCGCCGCGAAGCCGAGCGAGAGGCCGCCGATGATCGGGCGGATGCCCTTGAACTTGATCGCGAAGATCGACGCGATGCCCGGAATCAGCGCGCTGTAGACCAACGGGTTCGCGAGCGAGCCGCGACCGAAGATGATCTTGTTGAGCCAATCGGGAATCGGGAGCGTGATGAGCGAGGTCACCGCGCTCGGCTCCGCCGCGTACTGGATGAAGAAGGCGCCGACGGTGGTGAACATCAGCGGCACCAGGAAGCCCGGCGACGCGAGCACGTTGAGGTAGCCCGGGCGCTCCTTGCGGCCCAGCGTGAGCAGGACGAACGCGAGCAGCGCCGCGCCCCAACCGAACACCTTCCAGTTGGTCGCGCTGTAGGAATACAGCGTCACGTCGTTGCGGGTCGGACCGAAGCGGCCGTCGACGTCTTGCACCGCCTGCACTTCAGGAGGCAGCAGCTCCGACGCATCCGCCATGCGCATCTTCTTGAGCGCATCGAGCGCCGCCCTGGCGTCGATCACGCCGTGTCCATACTGATCGCTCCAGCCCTTGCTCCCCTCCGGCGGGTGCGCGCTGATGACGATCGCCTTCTCGACCTGATCAGGATTCTTCGCGCCAGCCGCGTAAAGCAGCGCCGCGAGGCCCGCGACGTGCGGAGTCGCCATCGAGGTGCCCTGGTACGCCGCGTAGACCGACTGCGAGACGTCCTGCGGGTCGATGGTGTTCTGAATGATGCCGGCCGCCTGGCCCTGCGAGGTGTCGCCACCCGGAGCCGCGATGTCGAGTTCCTTGCCGAACGACGAGTACGGCGCGCGCTTGCCCTGAGGACCGACGGCCGCGACGGCGAACGAGCCGGGGTACGCAGCGGGGAACTCGACGATGCCGCGACCACCGTTACCGGCGGCGCACACCACGACGACGCCCCTGGCGCGCGCGTAGGCGACGGCGTGCTCCATGACGTCCGAACGTCCACCACCACCGAGCGACATGTTGATGACCTTCGCTCCGTGATCAGCGGCCCAGCGGATCGCGTCCGCGATGTCGGCGGTGTTGCCCGAGCCGAAGTGGTCGAGCACCTTCACCGGCATGATCACCGCGTCGAAGGCCACGCCGGCGACGCCTTCACCGTTGTCGGTGGCCTGCGCGATCGTTCCGGCGACGTGCGTGCCGTGACCGTGATCGTCATTGGCGTGCGCGTCGTCGTTCACGAAGTCCCAGCCCTCCTGGAACTTCTGACCGTCGAGATCCGGCACCACTTTGAAGTCGTCGTGGTTTTCCCAGGCGACGCCGGTGTCGAGCACCGCGACGACGACGCCCTTGCCCGTCGACATCTCCCACGCCTGGGGCATGCGGATCATCTTCAGGTTCCACTGCTGGGCGAACATCGGGTCGTTGGGGATGAAGCCCTCGCTGTCCTTCGCGTTGACCGGCTCGGCGTCGGACGTGCTCACCGTCATCAGCGGCTCAGCGACCTCGACCCTGGGGTTCGCGCGGATCTTCGCGAGCAGTGAGTCGAGCTCGAGCCCATCGATGGAGCCCGTGGTGATGCCGTCGAGCGGGCCTTCCTCTTGCGAGTTGAAGGTGAGGTCGATGCCCCAGGCTGTTTCCATCGAGTCGATGTCGGCCTGCGTGGTGCCATCGACGAAGTCGACGACGATGCGGCCGGGCACGCGCGCTGCGGGATCATCCGCGAGGTCGGCTGTCGTGTACGAGGGTCGCGTCAGGTCGACCGCTTCCTCAGTACTCGCGTCACGGGTACAGCCAACGACGGCCAGCACGGCGCACGTCAGGGTCAGAAGCTTTCGCATGTGAAGTCCTCGCACGAGGCTAACGAACGACTGAAACAACGATTGGATCTGTGCAGAAGTTCCGGCTTTTCCACTGCGAAGAACTTTGAAGTCCTTGAAAGAACTGTGTCTTGAGACTGTCCTAAACGCCCGATGTCCCGCCAGTCCCCTGCCCGGTCAGGTCGCTCAACAGAGAAGCAACCGCCTGGCCAACCATGGGCAGATTGCGCTGGTAGGTGCGGTTTGCTCCGGGAATCAAGGTGAAGCGGCCGTCGAGGCGTTCCAGCACCGCGGCCCAACGCCCTCGTTCTTGGGAGGAATCGTGTTCGGCGACCACGACGCCCAGTGGCCACGTGACCTTTTCACGCGACTCGAAGTCCGCTGGACGCGCGAGTGAGGGGTTGATCAAAACCAGTCCGGCGATCGCTTCCAGCTCGATCAATTTGAGCGCGATCGCGTCGGAGGCGCCGATCGTCGCGATGAACGGCGCAGCTCCACCCGTGTTCTCGCGCGCGAGATCCATCGCGGCGCGTGCGTCGTCGAGCCAGTCGCCGGGAGATTTCGAGACGGCTCCCTGACTTCCTCCGACGCCGCGGAAGTTGAAGCGCAAGGTCGGGTGCCCCGCATGCGAGATGGCGTACGCGAGCTCAGCGCCGACCACGTGATCCATGCCTCCGCCTTCGATCGGTGGAGGCGGCAAGACGAGCAAGCCAGGCCGCTTCTCTCCGCGATGCGACACGCCTTCCAGCACCAGCCCGTTGGTGAGCTGGATCAGCGTGGGACGCTCGAGGAATTGGCCCTTCAGAACCATCGCAAAGCCCCCTGGGGCGACGCCGTTGGGTAGCGAACCAGAAAACAAAACGGGAGCCCGTTGCCAGGCTCCCGTCGAGTTCGAAGCTCAGGTGAGCTCCGCGAGAATTACGGGTTGTTGTTGTACACGGTCAGGTGCTGCGCCTCGATGCGACGCGCAACGAAGTTGACCTGCGAGGTGCACGACGCGGCATCGGCCGGCGACGCGTTGCCCGTGGGGCAGTCGATCATGCCGCGGATGCAGGCGTACTGCGCGTTGAGGTTGATCGTGCCCGTCGGCGCGAACGAGTAGTCGTTGAACTTCACCGCGATCTGCGTCTGGCGCGCCTCGGTGTAGTCGGTGCCGATCGGCTTCTGCTCGTTGCGGAGCGCGGCAAAGTTCTTGTCGGTGCCCTCGATGAGGTCGTTCACGCGGATCGTCGGCGCGTCGCCGAGGTTCCAGGTCTGGGTGCCGAGGTCCAGGTACTCGGTCTGATCGACGCCGGCCCAGATCACCCACTCGTCCTCAGAGCGGTACGACTGCTCGGTGATGTTGCCGCGACCAGCGGGGAGGTTGTTGTTGCGGAAGCACGACGGCACCGCGATCGTCCGCACCGGCGTCTCGTCGATCGCGACGCGGTAGATGCGGGGCTGGCCCTGGTTGCAGCCGACGAGGGCGAGCAACGAGAGAGCGGAGAGAGCAACGAGCTTCATGGAACGCATTTGAGATTTCCCTTTGTGAGTACTGCGGCCTTGTTGGAACCGGCGCCGTTTGGCCCACGACCCGGGCGAAGTCAATTCACTTCAAGTGGGGTTTCGGCCCCGAATACGTGCCCCTTCGCGGGACAGGACACGTTTGGTTGCCGATGTGTGCAAATCGAGTTCAGATTTTTCGCAGCCGCTCGGCCACGAAACCTCAGGAGGCCCGAAGTACGAAGAATTTCAGATATTTGCCTTCGCGAAACTGCAGGCGAACGGGGTGATCGGGAGGCTGGTAGCGTTCCTCGACGAGGGTGAGATCGACGTCGGCGTTGTACGCGCCTTCCTTCACGGCCTCAAAGAACGCCTCGCTCGAAACGCGCGCTGAACAGCTCGCGGTGAGCAGCAAGCCGCCGGGTTTCAGCACGGCCAGCGCCTGGCGGTTGAGAGACGCGTAGCCAGCGAGCGCGCCTTCGACGGCCTTCTGACTCTTCGCGAACGCAGGTGGATCGAGGATGACGAGATCGAACTTGCGACCCTCGCGCTTGAACGAGTCGAGGAGCTCGAACGCATCGGCCGCGAGGAAGTCGTGCTTCGCGGCAGGCAGGCCGTTGAGGGTGAAGTTCTCGCGTGCCAGAGCAATGGCGTCGGCGTCTTGATCGACCGAGAAGACGGACGACGCTCCACCGAGCGCGGCGTTCACCGAGAAGCCGCCGGAGAAACAGAAGCAGTTCAGAACGTCGAGGCCCTTGCTGATCCGCCGCACGAGGAAGCGGTTCTCGCGCTGATCGAGGAAGAAGCCCGTCTTCTGTCCCGCATAGACGTCGACCAGGAACTTCGCGTCGCGCTCGAGGATGGTGAGCGGCCGCGGAGCAGCGGGCCCGAAGAGCATCTTGCCCTCGCCCTTCCCTTCTTCCCCGTCGTCGTCGCGCCCGAGCTCGTCGCGGCCCACGATGCCCTTCAATTCCGGCAGCGCCGACTTGAGCGCCTCGAGGATCAGCGGACGATGCGGCGTCAGCCCTGCGCTGTACAGCTTCAACACCGCGACGCCGTCGTAGAGGTCGACCACCACTCCGGGCAGCCCGTCACCTTCACCGTGGAGCAGGCGGAACGCGTTGGTGCCGCTGAAGTCGATCAGCGATCTCCGCGAGTCGAGCGCTTCCTTCACGTGCCGCGCGAAGAAGTCTTGATCGATCGTCTCGCGTGGATCGGTGGTGAGCACGCGCACCGCGATCGCCGAATACGGATCCCAATAGCCGCGGCCTGCGAAGCGGCCGTCGTCGGTGAGATCGACCACGCTGCCCGGCGGAATCTTGGGGAGGTTCTCGATCGCCTTCTTGAACACCCACGGGTGGCCCGCGCGAATGTGGCGGCCGAGGCCGGGACGCACGGCGACTTTCACGAGGTGGCTCACGAGCGTCTCTTCCTCTTCCTCTTGCTCTTCACGATGGCGTCGGCGACCTCTCCGAAGCCTTTGCCTTCACGCGCGCGCGTCACGAACTTCGGGGGCGTGTCGATGGAACCGAGCACGTCTTTCACGTTGGCCACTCCAATCGAGAGCGGGAACGCCTCGAACATCGGAGCGTCGTTGAACGAGTCACCCACGTACACGTAGCGGCGCTCGTCGTCGGAGATGGTCTTCTTCCACTCGGTCTTCACGAAGCGCTTCACCGCAGATCGCTTGTCGAAGTCGCCGATCCAGCAGTTCACGTGCACCGACGAGCGGACAGCCTGAACTCCGCGCGCTCTCAAGAATGCCTCGAGCTGATCGGCCGCGGCGTGCCCGAGCGCGACGTCTTCCGCGTAGTCGATGGCGAGATCGACCTCGGTGTACGGAGAATCTCCGCTCAACTGCGCGCCCTTCACCTTCGCCATCGCGGCGTCGACGTGCTCGATCAACTCACGGCGCGTGCGGGCCCGTTCCTTCTCGCTCTGCGCGTAGACCTTCTCGAGCTTGTCGCCGCGCCACGCAAAGTGGAGACCGCCGTTCTCCATGATCGCCCCGGCGACGGGCCACTGGCGCGCCCACGCTTCTCCCCAGCCCGCGGGGCGTCCACTCACCAGCACGACCGGGACCTTGTGCGCCTGCAGCCACTCGATCGCGCGCAGCGTGGACGAGGTCAGCTTGCCCTTGGTGGTGAGCGTGCCGTCGACGTCGGTGAACACCGCTTCGACCGACGAGAGATCGGCCTCGTGCACTGGGCGCATCGCTGTCACGGGCATCGCGCGCGCGTCAATACTGCGAGAGCCCGGCGATCTGCACGAGGAACTGCTCGACCGTCTCCTGCAGCGCTTCCGGCGGAGGCAGGCCTTTGCGCTGGTTGCGCAGGAACGCGTCGAAGTCGGGCGCGCGGCCGTAGAGCGTCATGCCGGCCTCGAGCGCTTCCTTGAAGGCGGCCAGTTTGTCTTCGGCGGTGAGCGCGTTCATCGCGCGCTCGAGTGAGAGCCCGACGCTGGCGAGGATTTCCTGATCGTGTTGCACCAGGATCTCGCGCTGGCTGATGCCCGCGAAGCCGTCGACGAACTCCACGAAGGGCTCGAGCAGCTCGAGGATCTCGATCTTGGAGGGCGCCCCACCGCCGATGAGCTGACGGAGCTTGAAGCGAAACTCGAGGATGCCCTTCTTGTCCTGCGCGCGGAGCGCTCGCCACGCCGCGGTGCGACCGAAGGCGTTGAGCTCTTTTTCCATCTGCTGCGCCTGCGCGAGCATCTCGCCGGGCTGCGCTTCGCCGACCTTGTGAATGCGCACGCGCATCAGGCGGCGCAAGTCGGCCGTCATGGTGCGCACCACGAGCGTCGCGGCGAGATCTTCGTCGTAGCCGGGCTCGACCTCGCGGCGCTTGCACTCACCGAAGACGCTGGCGAGCTCCCACACCAGCTTTCCGATGCGATCGCGGAAACGGAAACGGAAGGTCTGGAGCTCGGTGAGCAGGTTCCAGCGATCGCCGACCACGGACGGATCGCGGATGCGCATGCCGAAGTTCATCACCTCGGTCTTGAGCTCAGCGGCGCCGGTGTGCACGAGCGCTTCGGCGTTCTGCTGGCGGGGATCGACGAGCAGCTCTCCGGGCGGAAAGCTGGCCTCGGCCTGCGCGACCAGCGTGTTCACCTCGGCGATGGTGCTGCCGATGATGGGAGCGACCTTTTCCCACATCGAGAGATCGGCCGAGCCTTCGACATCGGGCTCCTCGTACTGCACGAGATCGAGCTCACCCATCTGGCTGATGGTGCGGGCGGCAGCCAGACACACCATTCTCGTGCGCGCGCTGAAGTCTTGATCGACCTCGGCCGCGAAGAGCGTTTCGAGTTTGGCGGGGAGCGACTCCACTTCGAGCAATACGATAGCGCCTGCATGAGCCGCCGAAAGATCTGATATCGCGCGGGAATGCTGCGCGTTCGCGTGTACGACACGAGCAACGGCGCCCCACGCGTCCTCGATGGCGACGAGAGCTTGATCTCGCATCCCGGGCCCAAGTGGATCGACGTGCTCGAGGCCGACGAAGGGGTGCTCAACAAGCTGGGGGAACGCTTCGGTCTCCACAAGCTGGCCATCGAAGACTGTCTGCACCTCGATCAGCGGCCCAAGCTCGAGGCGTACGGCAATCACCAGTTCCTCGTGCTGCAGGGGTTTTCGACGCCGACCGAGAACTGGTCCGACCTCACGATGCATGAGCTGCACTTCTTCATCGGGCAGGACTGGCTGATCACCGTGCACGACAAGGGGCACGACGCGATCGACACCGTGCACAAGCGCATCGACGCCGACCCGGTGAACACCTTCGGGCGCGGCACCGACTTCGTGATGTACCTGCTGGCCGACGCGCTGGTCGATCGCAACTTCCCGCTCCTCGATTGCTTCAACAACGCGCTCGAAGATCTCGAGGAACGAATCTTCGCGGCGTTCCCTCCGCGCTCGATGTTGCAGGAGACGTTTCAGTTGAAGCGCGCGCTGGTGCTGGTGCGGCGTGTGTTGTCTCCACAGCGCGACGTGGTCGGGCTCTTGTCACGCGGCGGGCATCCGCAGGTCAGCGAGAAGACCACGCTCTACCTGCGTGACGTGTACGACCACCTGGTGCGCATCTATGAGCAGATTGATGCGGCGCGCGATCTGGTCGGCAACGCGGTCGATGCGTATTTGACACAGGTCGCGAATCGAACCGCCGACATCAGCAAACAGCTCACCGTGTTCGCGTCGATCTTCCTGCCGCTGTCGTTCATCGTCGGGTTCTTCGGGCAGAACTTCGATGTGCTCAACCAGCCGATGTTCTTCTGGTCGATGCTGACGTCGATGATCCTCATCCCCGTCACGATGTTGTTCTGGTTCCGGCACAAGGGGTGGTTCTGATGGTGCACTTCGAAGATCGAGGTGAAGGCGTGCCGGTGTTGTTGTTCCACGGCTTCCCGTTCACTTCGGAGTCGTGGTGGCCGTTGCTCGAGTCGCCTCCGAAGGGCGTGCGGGTCATTGCGCCCGATCATCGGGGCTTCGGCCGGTCTGAGCGCGTGACGGCTGGGTCGACGTCGACGATGGATCAGCTCGCGGAGGACGGCTTCGCGGTGCTCGAGCATCTGAAGATCGATCGCGCGATCGTCGGCGGGCTGTCGATGGGCGGCTACGTCGCGATCGCTGCGACTCGGTTGGATCCCGGGCGGGTGTCGGGGCTGTTGCTCGTCGACACCATGTCGCTTGCGGATGACGAGGCTGGGAAAGCGCGTCGTGCTTCGGTTGCGGCTGACGTCGAAGCGAACGGTGTCGTTGGGCTCGCAAGCGGGTTGATGCAGAAGTTGTTCGGTGCTGGTGCGCCGGCCGACGTTCGCTCGCGGATCGAGAAGATGATGCTGGCGCAGGATCGCAACGCGGTCGCTGCTGCGTCACGCGGCATGGCGTTGCGGTCTGACGGGAAGGACATCCTCAGTCGGTACTCTGGGCCTTGCGCGGTCGTCGTCGGTGCTGAGGACGTGATCACGCCCTTAGAACGCGCGAAGACGATGCATGAGTTGGTGAGCGGGTCGTCGCTGCACGTCGTGCAGGGGGCCGGACATCTCACTCCGCTCGAGAAGCCGGCTGAGTTCAGCGCCATCGTTGAGCGATTCGCTCGCAGCCCCTCGCTTTGAACGTCTGGTGACGCGAGTCACGCTCGCTCTGTGGCCTTTACGGCTGGCAGGTGACGAGGTCGCCGCTCACCGTGCAGGTGCGGCAGGTGTTCGTCTTCACCAACTTGCCATCGCGGCACTCGAGCGTGCCCTGGCCATCGCTGGTGCACAGGCCCTTGCCCTCAGCCGACGACGCACACGCATCGTTCTCGGCGTTGCCGGTCATGTCGCACTTCACGACATCGCCTTCGCGCTTGCAGCCATTGGGGCCCTTGCACGGGAGCGAAGTCCACGTGCCGACGCGGCACTCGAGCGCGCTCTGCGCCGACTCACACAAGAAGCCGGTGGTGTTGCACGTGGTGCCCGACATCGGCGAGCCACACGCGGTGAGGAACGAAGCAACGGCGGCGAAGAGAGCGAAGATCGGAAGGCGCATGGTGGGCAGGTACTTCAGGCAAGCGGCCAAAGAGGCGGCGCACCATGTTCCACGCCCGGATCCGAGTCAAACGAAAGGCGCGTTTCGTCCATCAGCGCAGGGTTTCATTGAAGAAGCGCCGGTAATTCTCTCCGAGCACCTTCTCGACCACGCGCACCGGCATTCCGCGCGACACCAGCACCTCGGTGAGCTTCGGCAGGTCGCGCACGTCACGCATGCCCTTCGGCAGCGGGATCATTCCGTCGAAGTCACTGCCGAACGCGACGCCGTCTTCGCCCATCACCTGGAGCGCGTGTTCGATGTGCTTCACCAGGTGATCGATCGTCTTCCCGCCGATGAATTGCGGGGCGAAGATGATGCCGACCACTCCACCCTTCTCCGCGACGGCGCGGCACGTCTCGTCGCTCAGGTTGCGCCACAACTTCGTCGCGCCCTGCACTCCGGCGTGGCTGCAGAACGGCCGCAGCTTCTGGTGGTTGAGCAACTCCGGAAGCATGGTCAGCGAGGCGTGCGCGATGTCGAGCACCATGCCGGCCGCTCCCATCGCGTCGAGCACGTCGCGCCCGTGTTGCGTCAGCGGCTTGTTGCCGAAGAACGGCGTTGAGGTGCCACCGAGCTCGTTGTTCGAGAGATGAGAGAGCGACATGAAGCGCACGCCACGCTCGTGGAGCTCCTTGACCCGCTCCGGTCTTCCTTCGAGCGCGTGGCCGCCTTCGATGCCGATCACCGCCGAGATGCGATCGTTGGCAAGGTTGTTCTCCAACTGCGTCGCGGTCGCGGCGATCGACGCCTTGCCTTCGGACTCACGACAAAACGCGGCGAGCCGATCGAGCTGAAACAGACAGCGATTCCATTCGCCTTTGCGCGCGTGCGCCGGCCAGCCCTGCTTGATCGCGAACAACTCGAAGCCGTCGATTACCGGCAGGCCACGCGTCACGATGGTGAAGCACTGCAGCTTCACGCCGGCTTCGCGAAGACGCGGGAAATCGACGTGGCCGCTCTCCGAGGCCTTGTTGAGATCGCGATTCCACATCAGCGAATCGGCGTGACCATCGGCGACGCAGACCTTCTTGTGCAATGCCGCGATGTCCACCGGTTCGCCCATGAGAGGGATATACGGTGTCTCGCGTGCAGCTGCGGATCAATGGATGAAGGAAGTTCGACGCTGGCGCGGCCAACAAGACGTGACCGTTCACGGCGTGATGAACACCACGCTCACCTCGGGAACTGCGTGGTGCGCCCAACCCTTCGCGGCGCGGCTCGCCTGAATCGCAGCCAACTGCGCGCGGAAGGCGCGGATGCGTGGGGCCAGGCGGTTGAAGAAGGCCCGCCCGCCGGGGCCGGGAATGTGAATGCAGAAACGAATGAGGCCCACGTCGGTGCGCGACCCGAGGCGGCGTGACACCTCAGCGAGCTGATCGAGAATGCCGCGCGCCGCGCCGTCGAAGTGGTCGGTCAGGTTGGCGATGCTCAGCCCCTTGATCTCGAGCGCCTCTCGCCCGGTGAGCAACGCGTCGAGCAGCTGACGGCCTCGACGGTCGATTGGGTTGATGGCCCCGTTTTCCACGCGTGACCGCAGCTTCTTCCCGTAGCGCTGGAGCGCGAGAATCGTCGCCTCGACGCCCAGGCGCGCCGCCTCGCGCGCAGCGGGGTTGTCGCTCTCGATGGCCAGCCCCGAGAGGGCACGGTTCATCACCTTGATGAAGTCGACGTGGTTGCCGTCAGTCGAGCGCCGCACCAGCTGCGCCACGTCGGCCACCGCGGCGAGGAACCAGTCGGCCGTGTCCGGTGCGTGGTGCAGCTCGCGGAGCAGAGTGTCTGCCCGGTGCGGGCCGCACGCGATGATGAACTCCATCAAGCCGCGCATGGCGCGCAGATCTCCGAGGTGTTCGAGCTCTTGCAGCGCGGTCATCAGGCGCGGCATCGCCAACAGCACCGTGAACTGCGCCATCTCGGCGCTGTCGGTCAGCCGCCCGAAGGGCCAGCCGTTCGCGTGCTTGATGAACTCGAGCATCCGCTCGTCGATGTCGAAGTCGAGCCGCCTGCCGAGCACGCGCAGCTGCGCCATGAACTCCAACACCTCGCTCATCTCGAGAACGCTTCGCCAGGTCGGGTTGAAGAACTGCGAGACCACCTCGACCCGGTTCATCAGGCGCGCGATGAGCTTGCGCACGCGCTCAGCGTCGGCGGCCGCGCCCTGCACGTCGAGCAGCGCCCGCGCCTCGTCGGCCGCCGTCAGTGGAGAGAGGTAGGCGAAGGGCCGGGGCGTCAGACGTTGCGCGAAGCGGCCCATCGCCTCGAGGTCCTCGGTCTCGACGTCTCCGAAGAAGAACTCGAAGAAGCCCGAGGGAATCGCCACGCGCAGGGCGTCGAGGAAGACGGCCGCTTCCGCGGTGCGCAGCAGCACGCGCAGCTCGTAGAGGCGCTTGAGCACCGCCATGGTGCACTTGCCCAGCAGCTCGGCGATCTCTCGCGCCGCCCGGTGGTGCAGGAAGGGCTGCAGCCGCTTGAGCAGGATCTTGAGCACCGCCAGTACCGCGTTGGGCGCGGCCGCCTGCGGCGCGACGAACTGCGCGGCGTCGAGCCCCAGCCCCAGCAGCGCGAGCGTGAACTGGTGCCACTCGAACTCCTCGCCACCCGGCACGAGGAAGCACAGCTGCTTGATGACGTCGCGCAGGTCGCCCCACCCGAGGAGCCCCGCCGCGAAGTCGGTCGCGAAGCCACCCACTGTCTCGGCCTCGCCGAAGAGCAGGCCCGTCACGCCGTCACCCAGATAGCGGTACACGTCAGTGGTGAAGGCGTCGAGCGCGCCCACGTCGACGCGGCGGAAGCGGCGCTTGTCGCAGTAGCCGAAGCTGATGCGCGCGAAGGTGTCGATGCGCGCGCCAAAGGTGGGCACGGGCCGGCCGGGCGTCTGCACCCACATCACCGGGCAGTCGTCGTCGGCGCGCTTCACTTCCTGCATCAACCAGGGCGTCAGGAGCCCGTCGGCGCGGCGCAGGTGAAGCTTGAAGTTGCGCGGGAGGTGCCATTCGACGTCTTCGATCCAGGCGTCTGACTGGTCGGTCGGGCCGAGCGACAGCCAGTAGCTGAGCCCGGGCAGCAGGTTGAAGCTCGCCGACACGTTGCTTCGCGCCGCACCCGGGCTGGTGGTGAGGCGCAGCGTCACGCGGTCATCGGCCAACGACGGCTCAATCGACAGCGAGATGTCGGTCCACTGGTGGCGGGTGATGGGCGCCGACACCCAGACCTCGGCGCCGGGGCGCGAGCACGCACGCGCCGAGTAGCGGGCGATCAACGCCGGCGCACCAGTCGCCAGCCCTGCCACCGACAACGTCAGCTGGCCCAGGCCCTCGAGCACGCTGCCATCGGCCGCCGTGCCTTCGACGCGCAGCACTTCCCAGTCTCGCTGTGTGGTGATGCGCAGGCGCAAGGTGACGCGAAAACCGGCCGACCCGGCGACCGGCGCCGCGTAGCGCTTGATGGCCGGCACGACGGCGAGTGGCCACGCCAGCGGCGACGAACTCGGCGCGGGCGGCGGCGCACCGGGAGTGGCCGGCAGCAGCGGCACCAGCGCCGGTGAGAACGCAGCCGTCACGCTGCTCAGCGGCGGCGCCTGGTCGGTCAGCTTGAGCGAGCGCTTGCCGGCGGCTGAAACGACGACGCCATCGACCATCGCCCGCAGCCCCGGCTGCGCCCCGCCGAGGTGAATCTCGGCGAACTGGCAAGCGAAGCGGGGCACGTACGGCGCGTCGCCCGGGCCGGCGCTCACCACCACCGGGTTCACCGTGCCCACGGCCACGCTGTCGAAGGTGAGCCGTTCCATCAACCGCGGTTCGGCGTGCTCGGCGACCTCGAGCAGCACCTCGCGCCCCGGCACTGCGCGCAGGCGCCCCTGCACGCGCGGCGGGCCGACGAGGTGGTGGTCGCCGATGGGGGCAATCGGCGCCAGGTCCGACTGCTGCACGAGCAGGCTACCCGCGAGGTCGAACTCCGGAGCCAGCTCGAGCGACGCGCTCGATTCGAACTCCACGGTGAAGCTGTGGGTCGACGGCCCGGCCTGCACCATCAGATTCGTCTTTCCCCAGGTGTTCACCGCGTACCAGCGTCGCGTGCCGTCGGGCGTGTACGACTGTGGGGTGAAGAAGAGCGGCACCACGCCGCCAGCGCGCGTGGTGACCTTGAGCTGCGAGCGCCAGTGCACGCGGTCGGTCGAGACCGCTCCTTTGCCCATGACCAACGTGACGGCGGTGCCTTCGGGAACGGGTCTGCCGTTGAACTGCACGCGCAGCTCACCCCTGGCCTCGCCCTCGAGGTTCTTGATGAGCAGACCGCTGCCCTGGCGCACCGTCGTCTCGTCGCCCTGCGGTGCGCGCTCGTCGCCCGCGAGCGAGAACGACAGCGCCGCGAGCGGGTTGCCGACGAAGAAGAGCGCTTGACCGACCTCGAGGCGCACCAGCGCATGCGCTGCGGTGTCTTGCGGAGCCTGCAGCTGCAACTGCAGCTTCCCGCGCGCGTCGGTGGTCAGCGGCCGTTGCTGCGAGGCGGGCAACACCAGGCGCGCCGTGCCCAGCGCGTCGGCGGCCACTGGCACGCCCGCCTCGACCGGGTTCCCTGCATCGTCGGTGACGGCCAGCTGGAAGAAGACCTGGCGCGGGTCGTTCACTCCCAGCTCGGCGAACCGCGTCGCCAGCGAGAAGCCATCGGCGATCGACGCTGAGCGCTGCGTCGGGCCCTGGTCGCGCAGCGGTAACCACGGCGACCAGGACGAGCCGACCGCTGCGCGCGCCTCGACCTTCGCTGCGGCGCCGGCCTTCACCGTCATGGCGTGCTGCGCGGTGATGCCCAGCGTCGAGACGTCGTGCTCCGTGCGCCCGCCGCGTGTGTCGCGCACCACCAGCCCGGTGACCGACACCGCGGCCTCGACGCGCTCGCCGGCGGCGGTCGGCACGGTCCAGTCCAGCGCGGGCTCCTCTCCGTCGAAGTCGCGCTGCTCGAGCGCGTCGCGCCGGGTCCAGTGAAAGCGCGGCGTGATGCTCTCGACGACGTGCGCCGGGCAGCCGCCGTCTCCGACCGCCAGCACCTCGGCGCTGAGCTGAAAGGTGCCCGCGTCGGCCGAGACACGCACACCCTCTTCACGCACCTCACAGTGCCGCGGGTCGAGGTCGTGAGCGGCCGTGAAGACCAGCTCCACGGCTTCGATCTCGGCGACCGCCGCCGCGAGCGGGTCGTCGTGGTCGGAAACCAACCGCGCTTCGATCAAATAGAGGCCCGCCACCCGCGCGGTGAAGGCGCAGTCTTCTCGCAGCGGACCGCTCGGCTCGAGCTGCACGCCTTCTGGGTCGGGCCCGTAGGCCACGCGCCACTCGAACTGCTTCACGTTGACCGCCGCGCCCGTGAAGCGCGCGTGCAGCCTGCCGACGAGGGTTCGCACTTCCTCTACCACCGGCGCACCTGCTACCGGCCCGCCCAGCACCCCGAGCGCGCCCGCGGCAGCTGGCTCGCGCGGCGGGCGGTAGAGGAGGCTGTGCGTCGCGCCGTCGAGCTCGACCCGAAACGGCAACGCGCCCGAGAGCTGGCAGTCGCGGTACCCGATGGGCTGGGCGTCGACTTCCTCGGCGCGGTCGATGCTCACCATGATGTCGCTGGCCTGGTTGGGCACCGCCTCGCCGTCGTGCGCCGTCGACACCGCGACCAACGCCTCGGGTTTCGTCGACACGAGCATCGACACCGCTTCCTCGAGCGCGAAGGCGTGCCCCTGGAAGTCGGCGGTCATTCCCGGGTCGGGCAGGCAATCGAAGACGATGAGCCGCTTGCGCGACGCCGCGGGGAGTCGGTCGTGGCCCAGCGAGCGACCGACCGACCAGCGCGCACGCGCGGTGCGGAGGGCCGTCGCAAAGGCCGCCTCGTCGACGCCGTCACGTTCCTGCTGCACCCGCTCGAGCTCTTCGTCGAGCGCGGCCCACGTCGCGTCGTTCAGCGGGCGCAGCGGCTGCCCCGCCTCGCCGAAGAGCAGCTTGCGGGTCTGTTCGGCGCGGCGTTCAGCAACTTGTCCCACAAGGCGGACGCTCTCTTCCAGCGCGGCGTCGAGCTCTGGGCCCGGCTCGACCAGCCCCGACAGCACCGTCACCCCGCGCGCGCCGGTGAGGCCTTCACAACGCAGCACGAGCCGCTTGAGGCCCAGCCCTCGCGCGGTGACCGGAAACTCGAAGCGGCCGTCGGCCTGAATGGCGATGGACTGCGGCGCCTCGAGCCCGTCTCCCGTCGCGCTCAGCTTCGCGCCCGAGAACCCCAGCGGGTCCACCAGGTAGCCGCTGACGGTGAAAGTGCCGCTGAAGTTCGCCTCGCTGGTCCCCGTGGCGCTCGCGAAGCGCGCCTCGGCGTCGCGGCTCCCGCTCGGCACGGGCCGCTCGAGCACGATGGCCGGCGCGTGGCCCGCCAGCCCGAGACAAGCGACCGTCTGTCCGTCGGCGGTCATCAAGCCAGCCTCGGGGACTGAGAGCGTCTGCGCCGAAGAGCACGGATCGCCGTGGGGCGGTAGCAGCACGCACCGCACCTTCATGCAGCCCGCGCGCTTGACCTGGAAGGTGATGAACCACGTGCCCTGGCCCGAGAGCAGCGTCAGGCCCGGTGGCATCACCCACTGGAGCTGCCCCCACGGCCAGAAGTTGCAGAACGCGAAGCCGATGTCGCCAGGACAGAGGTGCGTCTGGAGCAGGTGAACCTGGATGAAGCAGATGTGCAGGGGGATGAAGGGGCCGCCCGGGCGCAGCGGAATGCGCGGTGGGCTCTTGCCGGTGCGCGCCTCTTCGCCCAGCGCTTCGAGGTCGGCGCCGGGCCGACTCAGCTGCTCGCCCAACTGCGGGAGCGTGCTGAGCCACGCTTCTTCGACCGGCAGCCCCGCCAGCCACGCGGGGGCGTCTTCGCGGTGCAGCCTGGGCCAGCTGGTGCGGGGCACGGTGGCCACGCGCTCTCCGCTCCTGACCGCGACGCCACGCCAATCGACGAACACCACGCCGGGCACCGACTGGAGCGCGGCGAGCTCGAGACCGGCGCGGGTCGGCGCGCTCGGCTGTTCCGGCACCGTCACCTGGCGCAGCACGTCCAACGGCTGCGAGCTCGGCAACGGGCCGCGCAGGGCCTCGAGCGCCGCGGCTGCGTCACGTTCACCCAACGCCGTCGCCGCGACGCCCGCCCAGGCGTCGAGCACTTCGCCCGCCGTGGTGTGGGAAAAGTCGCGGGTCTCCAGCTGCAGCGACGTCGCGCGACCACCGGCGTGAATCGAGGCTCCGAAGGCGTCTCTGGGCAGGAAGAAGCCCGGGCGATGAGCACCTGGCTCGACGCGCACGAGGTGCATGGTCGGCAATCCGCGCACCGCCGGCGCGTCCTGGAGGATCGCGCTGACCGAGCCGGCGAGCAGCGCGATGGCGGTGGTGAGGCGGTCTTCGTCGTCGATGAAGTCGGTGCACACCTCGACGCGGGCTCCGCGCGGGCGAACGGTGATGCCTTCCGAAGCGGCAGCCTCGAGGGCCAACACGAGCGCGGGCCCAGCGCGGCGCACCAATTCCCACGCCACGCGCACGTCGGCTTCCGCGGGCACGCCGATGCTCAGGTGCGTCGAGTAGCCGCGCATCACCGTGACGCCGAGCGCGCCGAACGCAGCGAACGCCTCGCGGCGCACTCGGCGCACCTCGCGCGCGACGTCGCGGGCCGTGAACTCGTCGAGCGTGTGCGGCGCGATGGCCAACTCGGCCTCGGCGCCATCGGTCGAGAGAACGAACCCGGTGGTGGTGACGAACGCGTCAGCGCGCGCGTGGAAGGCCAGCACCTTCGGGCTGCGCAAGCGGCCGACGTGTTCGCGGAAGTCCAACTTCCGCTCGCCAGCGAAGAGCTCGAATTCCTGCTCGACACCGACCAGCACCGCGGAGCGTGGTGAAGGTGCCTTCATGGCTCAGGAGCCGTGATGGGGATCGGTCGGGTCGTTGGTGGGCAGAAATTGAATGTACCCGCCGCCCGGGAGCGGAATGACCGGCAGACTCCCCGGGAGCCGCAGCGGCGGTTGGCCGGACGCGATGTAGACGGCGCCCTTGAGCTCGACCACCTTCGGCGTCGCGGGCGATGCCGGCGTCTCAACCCCGGGTTGGTCGCCGTTTCCTCGTTCACCCATCGCTTCCCCCTTTGGTGCTTCAGTCTACTGCCAAGCTCGGCTGAGTTGATCTGTCTGCCTGCGCGGAGAGTCTGCTCCGGGATCGACGGACGAACACCGACGTCACGTTCGATTGCGGCGTTGAGGGAACGACCACCGGTTCGCTCATGGGAGGGATATACGGTGTCTCGCGTGCAACTGCGGATCAACGGAGAGGTGAAGGAAGTTCGCGACGGCCTGACGGTCGAAGGGCTCCTTTCGTTTCTCGAAATCAAAACACCGCGCGTGGCGGTCGAGGTGAACGCCACGGTGATCACGCGCGCTCGGCACGCGGAAACTCCGCTCCGCGCCGGAGACGAAGTCGAAATCGTCACGTTCGTCGGAGGTGGGTGAGCTCATGAGCAACTTCACGATCGCAGGGAAGACCTTCGAGAGCCGGCTGATCGTCGGCACCGGCAAGTATCCGTCGCACGCCGTGATGAAGGACTGTCACGAGGTCTCGGGCGCGCAGATGGTGACCGTCGCCGTGCGTCGGCTCGATCTCAAAGCGAAGGGCGAAGACTCACTGCTCCACTGGATTCCGAAGAGCATGACGCTGCTACCCAACACCGCCGGTTGCTACACGGCCGATGACGCGGTGCGCACGTGCCGGCTCGCGGAAGAGCTCGGCTTGTCGAAGTGGGTGAAGCTCGAGGTGCTCGGAGACGAGAAGACCCTCTACCCCGACGTCGAAGAGACGCTCAAAGCGGCGCGTGTGCTCGTGAAGGAGGGCTTCACCGTGTTGCCGTACACGAGCGACGACGTGATCACCGCGCGCAAGCTCGCCGACATCGGGTGCGCGGCCGTGATGCCGCTCGCGGCTCCGATTGGCTCGGGGCTCGGCATTCGGAACCCGCACAACATCCGCCTGATCCTCGACGCGGTGAAGGTGCCGGTGATCGTCGACGCTGGAGTCGGCACCGCGAGCGACGCCGCCATCGCCATGGAGCTCGGCATCGACGGCATCTTGATGAACACCGCGATCGCCGCTGCGAAGGAACCGGTGCGCATGGCGCGCGCGATGAAGCTCGCCGTGGAAGCTGGCCGTGAAGCGTTCCTCGCGGGGAGAATTCCGATGAAGGCCTATGCGACGGCGTCGAGCCCCATCGCGGGACTCGTCGGGCACTGAAGTCGTGTTGCCGTTCCGGTTGCTGATCATCACCGATTGGCGCGTGAGTGATTGCGTCGAGCGGATCGCTGCCGTGACGCGCGCGTGTGAGGGCGTGGCCGTGCAGCACCGAAATCCCGCGGCCGCGGACCGCCTCTTCTTCGAGCAGGGAATGCGGTTGCGCGATGCGATCGGCGGGCGGGCTCCGCTGTTCGTGAACCGACGCGCTGATGTCGCGCTCGCGCTCGGGGCGCATCTGCATCTCACGGAGACTTCGATTCCGGTCGAAGCTGCGCGAGCGCTCGTCGGATCCGAGAAGCTGATCAGCGCGAGCTGGCATGAGACGACTGCGCTGCGTGCGGGGATCGATCTCGCGCTGCTCAGCCCGGTGTTCGAGAAACAGGGCGAGGTCCCGCTCGGTGCGGAGAAGTTCGAACGACTCGCCGCCTCGACGACGACGCCCGTGTTCGCGCTCGGCGGAGTGACGAAAGAACGCTCCAGCTCGCTGCAGCGCGCCGCCGGCTTCGCGGTGATCGGCGCTGTCATGAAGGCACCTGACCCCGTCCAGGCTGCGCGAGAACTCCTGGCACCTCGGGGCTGAGCAGGCTGTCGGCTCAAAGGCGAATGCGATCGCGCAGTTCACGCGGGCTTCGACTCAGTGTGTTGCCTCGTCCCGGTTCCATGAACGCCACGACACGCCGAGCGGGTTGCGCAGAAACGTTCTCAACGCGCGCCTCGCTCCTCGCGTTTGGAGACGGCGCACGCGTTGCTCTGCTGCACCGCATGACCACGGAAGCGCTCGCCCTGTACGAGGATGTACCCCGTTCCCTCGACTGTGCAGACACGATCTACCGTCGGCTCCAGCGCGTCCTCGACACGGGTGGATCGACGGAATGCGCCGCCTCACGACTCGCCCACGCCGATCAACTCTTCGACACCGCGCGCGTTCGCGCCGCGAGAACACACGGCCGCGCGAGCTGGGACGATCGCCGCGCCATCGAGCGACTGATCGAACGAACCGAGGTCGCGCGCGAACGGCTCACCTTGACGACGCAGCGCGCGGCGAAGGATCTCGGCTGGAACAATCAGGACTCGCTCAAGAAGACCCTCACGCTCCTCGTGAAGACGCGGGGCGATCGCCGTCGCGCGCTCAAAGCCAGACTCACCGTCGAGAAGCTCGAGCTCGCGTACTGGCCGCTGGTCGTCATCGGCTTGAGCGGTCTGGCGATGTCGTTCCTGCGGACACCGGACGACTTCGGCGTCTGGCTCGCCCTCCGCTCGTTGCCCGCAACGATCGGGATCGGCGTCGCCATTCTCTCGCTGCTGCCGGTCGGCGCTCGGCCGCGTGCAGTCGAAGTCACCCTCGGAGCCACGATCGTCGCCGCCATCGTCGCCTTTCTTCTCTCGTTCTCGGGGCTGATCTGACGGCCTTGCTGTAGCGTTCGCACCGTGCAGCTTCGCCCGCTCGAGCTCGGAGAGCTCCTCGACAAATCGGTCTCGTTCTGGCGCGCGCACTGGAAGCCGCTCTTCCGGTTGATGATCGGCTTTCAGCTGCTGAGCTTCGTCATCCTGTCCTCGACGCAGGGCCTCACCCGCAAGCTCTTCCCGCTCGCGAGCGATCTCACCGCGGCCGCGAAGACGCCCGATCTCGCGCTGCCGCATCTCCTCGGTCAGCTCGGGCTGCTGACCACCGCGAGCCTCGTCGCGCTGTACCTCTCGCAAGTCTCCGGAGTCGCCACCACCTGGTTCTCGTGGTCGCGCGTGACCGGACGTGGCGAACCCACACCGGGTGACGCGTTCGCGCACGCCTCAGCGCGCCTGGGCGTCATCACCGGAGCCTTCCTCGCCTCGATCGGCTGGAGCCTCCTGGTGCTCCTCGTCGTCCTCATCCCCGGAATGCTGATGAGCGGATTGACCGGCTACTTCGCGGCCAGCGACCAGCCCGGGCTGGCGATCCTCTTCGGGGTGCTGGCGATCGTGCTGCTGCTCGTCGGCACGGTGGGTCTGATGTTGTGGTTCATCATCCGCTTCATCTTGATGTCGCAGATCATCGCCATCGAGTCGCCGAGCGCGCTGACCGCGTTTCGCCGTGCGGATCAGCTCTCGTCGGGTCGCGTGCTTCCCGGCTTCATGGGCCTCGTGAAGGTGCGTCTCACCGTGCTCGTCACCGTGATCGGCTGCATCCTGCTCGTGGTCGGCCTCGTGAACACGCTGCCCCTGCTCGCGCTGGGTGTCGCCTTCGGAGCCAAGTTCACGCCCGGCTCGCAGATCCACGACGTGGTGCCGACGGCGATTCTGGTGCCAGTACAGCTCGTCGAAGCCTTCATCGGAGCGATCGTCTCTCCGCTCTTCGCGGTGTTCCAAACCTGGTTCTACGTGGACATGCGCTCGCGCCGCGAAGGACTCGATCTCGAGCTGGCGCTCGAAGGCCGCGGATGATCGGCGTCGCGCTCGCGCTCTTGATCGCCGCTCCGTGTGAACACCCCGGGCTCGTCACGCTCGACGAAGCGCAGCAGACGAACGCGTGCCGGTTGGTCTCGCTCCCGGCGTCTGGCCCCATGGTGCGGCGCGAGCTGGCCTTGCCCGACATCTACGCGCGCCCCGGCTTCGAACACGCACGCCAGCGAAACTCGGGCGCGTTTCAGGCGTTGCTCGCCCAGCTCCGTGCGTGGTTCGAGAAGTTCTTCGAGTCGTCTGGCGCTGAGACGTATTCCAACGTCACGCGCGTCGTGGTGCTCGCGCTGGCGCTCGCGATCGGCGTCACGGTCGTCTTGCGCGTGATCACGCGGCGCCGCGCGAAGGTCGCTTCGCCGTCGCTCCAGCACGCGACGAACGCGCTCGAGCTCGACGACCCCGCCGTGCATCGGCAGCGCGCCGAGTCGTTGCTCGCCACCGATCCGCGCGGAGCGATTCGCGAAGGCTGGCTCTCGGTGCTCGCGACCCTGGAGCGCGCTCGATTGGCGCGGCCCGATCGCGTGAAGACGAATCGCGAGTTGGTGAGCGAGTTGCCAACGCGGGGTGCGCCGGTACCGTTGACGCAGGCGGTCGAGCAGCTCGTCGCCTGGTTCGATCGCTCGTTCTATTCGCTGGATCGCGTCGAGGCGGCTGAGGCGCGGCGCTTCCTCGATGACGTCGCGAAGCTCCCCTCGGGTGCACCGTGAGCCGCGGCCAGCTCGCCATCGGAGCGCTGATCCTCCTCGCGATGATAGTCTCCGCGTTCGCCGCGCAGCCGGGAGCGGACTCTCCCCTGCCCTCGATCGAGAACCGTGGGCCACGCGGAGCAGCGGTGCTCGCGACCTGGCTGCGCGAATCAGGAGTCGAAGTCGTCGCGCTCGACCAACCGTTGACGGCGATCCCTTCGCAGATCCGCACCGTGGTGCTCGCAGCTCCGTCGCAGACCGAGCTCAGCAACGAAGAGGTCGAGTCGCTGCGCACCTTCGCGCGCAACGGAGGCGCGGTGGTGGTGCTCGTCTCGCGCGATCGCACCCATCCCCCGCTCTCGCGCTGGCTGGGGCTCACGCATGGGGAGATCGCTCCACTCAATTCCATCGATGGCGTCGATGACGTCGGAGGCACCACCGTCAACGTGCGCTTCCCCGGCAGCGCGACGGCTGGTCTGCAGAAGCTTCGGCTCTCCGCCGAATACATGACGGGCCTCAAACGCGAAGGCGCCGTGCCCGTGACCGATGCATCCGCGCTGTGGTGGTTCCCCGAGGGCGACGGAGAGGTGTGGGTCTCGACCGGCCCTGATCTGATCGAGAACGCGCGGCTCGAGCTGCTCGACAACGCGAAGTTCTGGAAGAACCTCGGCGCGCGCGGGCCGATCGCGTTCGACGAGTACCACCTGTCGGCGCATGCGCAGTCGACGCCCGTCTCGATCCTCGCGTCGCTCGCCCAGCTGCTCGTGCTCGCCGCGCTGTTCGTGTGGGCGCGCGCGCCGCGGCTCGGGCCGGTGCGTGAGGAGCCGGCGACGCAACACCGCTCGGCGATCGAATACGTGCGCGCGATGGCCTCGCTCACCGCGAACGCAAAGGTCGAAGGCGAGCTCATCGGCGCGCTCAAGGATGACTTCCGCCGCCGCCTCGACGACGAACACGGCATCTCGCGCTCGATGGCCTGGCCCGACGTCGCGCGCGAGCTCGAACGGCGCACGCAGATTCCGGCGAACGACGTGCTGGCTGCGGCCGCCGAAACGCGATTTCTCCCGCTGTCGCGCGCTCTCGCCGGGCTCGAGAAGCGACTCTGATCAGGGCGCTCGTACTTCGACCGAGAGCGTCCGACCCGACCCTCGCCGCCAAAACTACTTTTGCGGACCGCTGGGGATGACGCGCGTGATGGGACGGATCTCGTACATCCTCCCCATCGTGTAGGTCGGCTGCGGCGAGAAGCGATCGATGATCGGGCCCAGCGTCTCCGTCTCCCGCAGCGTCTCGCGCAGATCGACGTACCGGTTCTGCAGAGCGACCTCGACGCGCCGAAGCGTGGCTGGTCCATCTTCACGTGGAACACAGGCCGAACCACTCGTCGCAGCGCGAACGCCCACGAGCCCGGTCAGCAACGACGCGGCCGCCGCCAGCCCGCGGAAGAACCGCAGGCGCAGTGCGCGCACACCCGTTGGGCAGTCGCGCGTCATCACCGTGCCGTCAGCGCGCTTGAAGATGCGGCCGCACACCACTCCGCCCTTTTTCACCAGCAGCTCCCGCAGCTCGGTCTCGCTCAGCTCACTGACGTTGAACACGTGGAGCGAACAGCGCTGACAGAAGCGCGATCGTTCATCGCCACGCATCGAGTTCCACGACTCCGAGCATGGGCTCGCGATGCCGATTTGAAGGGCTTCAGCCCGGCGGCCCTGCCAGGAAAAGGAGACCATGACCACGAGGAGCCGCGGCCCGGAAAACCGTTAACCAGAGCGCTTGTTGCGCGTTCGCTCGCGCTCTTCGCGGCGCAGCTCTTCCAGCGCGCCGAGCTCGACCTTGGTGCCGCCGACGATGTTCTTCGCGGTGACCTGCTCGGGCGTG
>JAEUJS010000038.1 GCA_016792935.1 Archangium sp.
GAGGAACACTTCGTCAATCCCGGGGCGGTGGAGTCGATCGAGACGCGCAGTGGGGTGATGTACGCCGTGAGCGCGAAGGCAAGGTACGACCCCTCTCCCTGAAGGCCGCCGGTCGCCATGTTGATGGTCATCGCCGTGCGCTCAGCGATCACGTCAGCGGGGATCAAGATGAGTGGCTTGCTGTAGGTGAATTGCTCACCGGGCGCCGACCGGCCCATGTACCCGTCGACCGAGCCGACCACCATCCACGGTTTGAGGCCGCTCGCCCGCACCACGAAGAGCGTGGCGTTGGTGCAAGGCACGGCGTCGACGTTGATCGAACCGGTGTTGATCGCGGCGACCTTCGCGCGACCGCACTCGTAGACGTCGGACGTGCTGAACGAGCCGGTGAAGAAGACGACGGTGTCTCCCACCAGCGCTCGCGACTCGTAGCCCTGCGTGTTGAGGGTGGTGCTCCCGCCCGCGACGCTGGTGGCGTCGAGGTACACGAGCCCGGGGATCTGCCCCTCGTTGATGATGAGGAATTCCTGCGACAGGAAGTAGCCGTCGCTGACGTCCACGCTCCACTCCGAGGGGAGCGCGCCAGTGACCGAGATGCTGGTGCGTCGGAAGGTCTGACTCAGCGCCGATGGAGCGTCGACGGTCGCTTCGATGAACGCGCCTGCGAAACCACCGTCGGGCGTGGTGAGCGTGAAGCCACCGTCAGGAGCGAGGCCCGGCGCGCGCAGGTTGGCGAACTTCACGATCGCGCGGCGCATGTCGTAGTCGAGCACCGAGCCGGCGTTGCCGCTGAACCAGGTGATGAGCCCGTCGGAGCTCGCGAAGGCGCCCAGTTCGTCGTACTGCTGCGAGACGCCCGCGATGTCGCTCGCGCCCGCGTCGTCGACGGTGTCGACGAGCTGCGCGACCACTGCGCCCTGCGCGATCGACAGGCCCGTGAGCAGACCTTCGGTCACACGAAGCGGACCGAACGCGCGACCGATGACGTCCCTGGCTTGGGGGAAACCGGTGAGCGAGGCGCCGGTGATCAGGTCGACGGCCACGACTCCGCCGCACTGCGGGCCGCCGCACTCTGCCTCGTCGAGGATGGCGTAGAGCCGCCGCGTGATCGTTCCCGCCGCGAACTTCCGCACCGGGCCGGGGAAGCCGAGCTTCGCGGTGCGTCCAGTGCCCGGCTCGAAGAGCCAGCTGTCACCCTTCCCTGCGGTGTTCACACGCGAGGCGAGCGCGAGACACGGTTGGGTGTCGCAGAAGGGCGAGCCATCGACGGTGCGCGTCGCGAGCGGAGCGATCACCATCAACGCCGCCATCGGGTGTGCATCGATGGTGGTGAGGCGGCGGAACTTCTGCGTGGCGTCGCGCACCGCCGCGTCGGCGACCGACGTGTCGGGGTCGAGATCGGTCACGAAGATCGACGAGGTCTCGCCATCCCACGTGGAGACGTAGAGCGTGGTGCTGCCGGGCTTCTGATCGGCGGTGACGGCCATCGACGCGCTGATCGCGGTGACGGGCGCGGGCAGCGAGAGCGGCCGGCCTCCGAGCTGACGGCGGAGCGCGACGCTGACCACGCTGACCTCGGCTCCACCCGGACGCGCGGCGAAGACGTACTGGCTGGTGGCGCGCTGGCCGATGTCGTTGCGGCCTTCTCCCGTGGCCAACATCGTCGGGCGATCGAGCACGGGGATCGAGAGCGTCTCGAGCGGGTTGGGCCCACGCATGAAGTCGCGGCCGGTGGTGTTGGGCCGGAACATCTCGAGCACGCGCAGCTCGTTGGTGTCGGCCGAGGTCACGAAGAGGAAGCGCGAGGGAACGCCGTTGGCGACGAGGTTTCCATCGGTGTCGCTGGTGACCTTCGCGAGCGTGCCGTCGTCGGCGAGCTGATCGACGAAGACGAGATCGTGCGTGCCGATGAGTCCGGCGCTGGTGCTCGCGGTGGTCTGCGTGCAGGCGGCGAAGGTGAACGCGAGGACGAGCGAGAAGACAGTGCGTGCTCCCTCACCCTGACCCGCTCCCCGAGGGGATTTTTGTGCGCGAGTCATGGCGTCGTCACCGCCAGACAGCCGGGGGAGTTCACTCCGCGCGTGTGGCACAGCTGTTGCGCTCCGAGGTGCGCGACGAGACGCGCGAGCTGCGGGCGGTTGAGGTCTTCGATGTCGATCACGCTCAAGCGACCGTCACCGAAGTTGCTGACGTAGATGCGCGCCGCGTTGCCGCGGTGATCGACCGCGATGCCGAAGGGCTGCACGCCGACTCCGGTGACGAGGGCGACCATGTCTCCCACTTCGTCGTCGTAGATGGCGACGCTGCCGCCCGAGGTCGCGGTGACCACGACCAGATCGCGCTTTCCCGCGCGCGGAATGATCGCCACCGAGTTCGGCGCATCGGGGAGCGTCACGCCGCGCACGAACGAGAGCGTGGGGATCGTCTCGGGCGTCGAGACGTTGAGCACCATCAGCGTGTCGGGGATGCGACCGACCACGTAGAGGCGCTTGCCGTCGGACGAGAAGGAAATGCCGCGTGCATCGCTCACCCGATAGAACGACTCGAGCGACGTGCTGAAGACGGTGCCGTCGCGCCCCACGATGCGCATCAGGTTCGGAGCCGGGCTCAAGATGCGACCGCTGAGGTACGCCCAGTTCTTGTAGACCGCGACCGAGTTCGACCCGCCGGGGCCGATGTTGATGAAGTTGTCTTCCGCGACCGAGAACGTGTCCGAGTCGAGGCGCACCAGGTACGCGCGGAAGTTGGTGTTGCTGAGCGCAGGAGAGTCGGCCTGCGTGAGGTGCGTGACGTAGACGTCGGCGAAGGGCTGGTTGTCGCTCCCGACGCAGAAGCCGGCGGTGCATGCGCGCTGGCAGCCTTCACCCTCGCAGCCACAGTCGGCCTGCACGGTGCACGCGCGGTTGGCCCACGCGACTCCGTAGGGAGACGGCGCGCGCGGAATGCCGGTCTTCGACTGCTCGAACTCACGCGGGGAGAGGCTGGCGCCGAGCTCGAAGCAGTTCTGCCCGCGGCTGCCGTCGTCGCCGATGCACGCCAGCGAGGGGTTGCCGTCGGCGTCGATGTTGGCCTGCACGCGGTACACGCGCATGCCCTCGGACCGGGTGGGCACGAAGATGCGGTACGAGCTCGCGTTGAGCGGCTGCACGGCCATCTCTCCGGCGAAGGTCGCGATCTGCACCGACTGCGACTCGCCGAGCTGGAGATCGGTCAGCGCGACGATGCCCGCATCAGCTGTCGTGCCGAGCGCAGGGAGCCCGAGCTTGTCGAGCGCGAGCGCGTTGATCGAACCGGTCGCGTAGCGCTTGTCGAAGTTGGCGTTGGAGACGAACAACACGCCTTCAGGCTTCCCGGGAACATCGACGTGCGCGATGCCGGTGGGGAAGTAGAGCTGCGTGAGCGGCGGGCCGCTCGACGAGCCGGGATCCGCGCAGGCCACGAGCAACAGCAGGCCAGCGAGGACTTGGGGTCTGTGCAACATGACTCTCTTCACTTCTCTGTCTCGGCCTGAATCTTCGAAAAGTCGATGATCGCGCCGAAGAGGTCGCGAATGCCGCGCAGGAGATGAACGCGATTCGCGACCGGCAGCTTCTCGCCCTGGGGCACCACGCGCACCTTGTCGAAGAAGGTGTCCACGAAGGGCTTGAGCGGGACGACGCGCGACATGGCGCCCGCGTAGTCGTCACTCCGCACAGAAGCCAGCACTGCGTCACGCACCTCGCTCACCTCGGTGTTCAGCACCTTCTCAGCGTCTTCCGTGAGACTTCCAGCGTCGACCTGCCCCTTCGGGACGTCCTTGCCTTCTTTGTCGACGATGTTCGCCACTCGTTTGAACGTGGCGGCCAGCGCGGCGAAGTCGGGACGAGTGAGA
This sequence comes from Archangium sp., assembly GCA_016792935.1. Lineage (GTDB taxonomy): Bacteria > Myxococcota > Myxococcia > Myxococcales > Myxococcaceae > Archangium_A. The sequence continues at coordinate 3,872 of JAEUJS010000038.1, forward strand.
TAGGTGCTGATTGCGTTCAATCGCAGCTGGGCGGCGGTCAGATCGTCGAATCCAGCGCTCAACACGGCTTCCACCACGTCGGGCCGGAAGTTCTCACGCCACGTGGACTCGAGGCGGCCGCGGAAGAACTCCAGCAGCTGCTCGCGAACGGGCGGCTCTCCGGCCTTGGGCTTCACGTCGGCGAGCTTGGGCGCGAGCTGTTCCAGCGCCTTGTCGATCGCCGCCGCCAACGAGAAGCGGTAGCCACGCGCGGTCGCGATGCGGATGAACGTGATGGCCGCACGGCGGAGCGCGAAGTCGTCTTTCGCTCCCGTGGGCCGCTTGCCGATGCCGAAGAGGCCGGCGAGTGAGTCGAGGCGATCGGCGAGACCGATGATCGCTCCGGCGTCTTGCGTGGGAAGACCGTCACCGGCGCCACGCGGCAGGTAGTGCTCGAAGATCGCCAGGGCGACTTCCTTCGGTTCCTTGTCGTGGAGCGCGTACTCGCGCCCCATCACGCCCTGCAGCTCGGGGAACTCTCCGACCATGCCGGTGTTGAGATCGGCCTTGCAGAGCGTGGCAGCGCGCTCGACGGTCGCGGTGATCGCACCCTGCCCCACCTGCTTCGCGAGCCACGAGGCGAGCGTCTTGATGCGCTCGGTCTTCTCGGCCATCGAGCCGAGTCGATCGATCCACGAGCGGCGCGCGAGCTTGGGCAGACGGTCTTCGAGCTTGCTGCGGCGATCTTCGTCGAAGAAGAAACGACCGTCGGTGAGCCGCGCACGCAACACGCGCTCGTAGCCGACGACGCTCAACGCCACGTCTTTCACCGGCGTGTTCGAGACGGCGATGAACTTCGGCAGGAGCTTCTTCTTGTCATCGAGCAGCGAGAAGTAGCGCTGGTGGCTCTTCATCTCCTGCACGAGCACTTCAGGCGGCAGCTCGAGGTGACGCGACTCGAATGAGCCGACGACCGGGTTGGGGAGTTCGACGAGATTGACGACCTGGTCGACGAGCGCTTCGTCTTCGAGCACCGTCCCGCCAGCCGTCTTCGCCGCGGCCGCGATGCGCTCGATCATCAATTTGCGACGCTTCTCGATGTCCGCAACGACATTCGCCTTCTCGAGCGCGGTCTCGTAGTCGGCCGGCGCGTTGAGCGTGATGGGCTGCGGCGAGAGGAAGCGGTGCCCCTTCGTGATGCGGCCGCTCTTCACGTCGCTGAACGTCAACGGAATCACCTCGCTGCCGAGCAACGCGACGATCCACTGCAGCGGACGGCCGAAGGTCTGCTCGACGTCGCCCCAGCGCATCTGCTTGGCGAAGTTGATCTTCCGCATGCAGACGTTGAGCACCTCGGGGAGCAGATCGAAGACGCGCTTGCCCTTCTCCTCGACGGTGGCGGTCAGGTACTCGCCCTTGGGCGTGGTGACGCGCTTCAGCTGATCGACTGAGAGCTTCACGCTCTCGGCGAACTTGGTGGCGGGCGTCCTGGGCGTCTTGCCGTCGGCTTCGAAGGCGGCCTTCACCGACGGGCCCTGCACTTCTTTCATCACGTCGTCGGTCTTCTCGGCGACGGTGACGAGGATCGCCAGGCGGCGCGGCGTACCGAAGGTGCGAATCGCTCCGAACTTGATGTTCAGCGCCGTGCACTGCTCGCTGAAGTTCTTCACGATGTCTTCGAGTGCGGGACCCACGAAGCGCGCTGGCAGCTCTTCACTGCCGAGTTCAAAGAGGAGCTCAGCCACGGGGAGCCTCCTTCTTTTCCTTCTTCTCGAAGGAGATCGTCTTCCACATCTCAGAAGCCGCCTTGCCCTCGAACATCGGCAGCTGATCGCCGACGGTCCACCCCGTCTTCGTGAGCGGCCAGCCGAGCTTCTGACGCATCTTCAAATACCCCTCGGCACACAGCGCGGCGTTGTCGCGCACGCGCTTGATGTAGCCGGCGCGATCGGTGACGGAGATCGCTCCGCGGGCGTCGAGGAGGTTGAAGGTGTGGCTGCACTTGAGCGCGAAGTCGTACGCGGGCAGCGGCAGCTCCTTCTCGACGATCAGCCGCTTGCACTCGGTTTCGTAGGACTTGAACAACATCTCCAGCTGCTCGGGATCCGAGTCGCGCTGCGCGTACTGCGACATCTCGACTTCGTTGGCGTGGAACACTTCGCGGTACTTCACGCCCTTGACCCACTCGATGTCGTAGAGCGAGTCGACGCCTTGCAGGTACATCGCGATGCGCTCGAGGCCGTAGGTGAGCTCGGCGCTCACGGGCTTGCACTCGTAGCCGCCGCACTTCTGGAAGTACGTGAACTGCGTGATCTCCATGCCGTCGCACCACACTTCCCAGCCCAGACCGGAAGCGCCGAGCGTCGGAGATTCCCAGTCGTCTTCGACGAAGCGGATGTCGTGCTCGAGCGGGTCGATTCTGATCTTCTTGAGCGAGTCGAGATACAGCTCCTGCACGTTCTTCGGAGCCGGCTTCAGGATCACCTGGAACTGGTGGTGCTGAAACAGCCGGTTCGGGTTCTCACCGAAGCGACCGTCAGCGGGGCGACGCGAGGGCTGCACGTACGCGACGTTCCAGGGCTCCGGACCGAGCGCGCGCAGGAAAGTCGAAGGCGCCATCGTGCCCGCGCCCACTTCGGTGTCGTACGGCTGCGTCACGATGCAGCCCAGAGACGCCCAGTGCGACTGAAGCGTCATCAGAAGATCCTGAAAGTACATAGCGGGCGCGCTTGTAGCGGTGCGGCCCCCCACCTTCAACGAGCGAAGTTCTCCGCGATGGTGTGCCGCCCGCATGGCAGCTTCACGCCATGCCCCTCACGTGGAAGCACCTCGTCACGCTCGCGAAG
>JAEUJS010000110.1 GCA_016792935.1 Archangium sp.
AAGGGTGCGTTCGTCGCGATGCCGTACTTCCTGTTGAGTGGCGTCGCGCTCGAAGAGGTGACGCTCAACGTCGGCCAGGGCGTGAAGTTCGGCCTCGCCGGCACCTTCGGTCTCTCGCTCGAGCTCGACTTCATCGATCGCCGCCTCGCGAAAGACTTCGACAGCAGCATGGGCGTGAACCACACGTACCTCTTCGCGGAAGGCACCATTCAGGGCATGGCGCTCTTCAATTCCGAGCCGCGCGGGCTCGACTTCAGCTCCGAGCACTTCAACTTCGGTCTGGGCTTCGAGTTCTGATCCGCGAAGGTCGAGGCGCGAGGCGTCGCCGAGCGCGGGAGACCGAGCCAGGAATCAGCTTCTTCGTGGTGGCGTGCGCGCTCGTCGGAGCGTCGTGCGTCATCGCGGAGACCCTCACCGCCCGCGGAGAGCTCGCCACCGAGTCTGGCGTGCCCGTCACCTTCACCGCTGCGCGGCCGCTGACGTGGGACTTCGGAGATGGCGCGACGGCGACCAGCGCGCGAACGGCCGCGCACGCGTACCTGAAGCCCGGCCGCTACACCGTGCGCGGCGCTTCGGGCGGCTCGCGCGAAGAGTGGTCGGTCATCGTCGGTCCGCGGCCCGCGGCGCATCTGGTTCCGCCTGACGCTGATTGGGCGGTGCTCGGCACGCAGAGCGACGCCTTGATGCTCGGAGTCGACACCGCCGAGCGCGTCATCGGGCCCGAGGCCGTGCGGCGCTGGCTGGAACTGCATCCGCTCCACGGCTGGTTGGTTGAAGTCGAGAAGGGTGAAGATGCCGCGCTCTTCGCGTGGCCCGATGCCGAGAACGCAACAGTGGCGGTGGTGGGCCGCGATGACGGGCTCAAGAGCGGCGCGTTTCGCGAGTGGCTGCTGGCGCACGACTGGGTCTTCGCCAACGAGGTGCAGGGCCTCTCGCGGTACGAGAAAGACGATCGCGCGCTCGATGTGTTCGTCGATCGCAACGCGCTCTATGCCGTCGAGTCGGCGCTGCTCGATCGCGTCCCTTCAGCGCAGTCGCGCGTCGCGGCGGCTTCGGCGCTGGGCCTCGGTTTCGATCCCGCGGTGAACGCGGCGCTCGACTCGATGCCGAGCGGCGCGGTGATGGTGGTGACGCGCACCAACGGCTCTTTGCTTGCGGGCGTGGTGCGCTTTCAGAAGAACCGCGCGACGTGGGAAGGGCGGTTGATTCGCAACGCTCCGGCATGGAGCGCGATCACCTCAGCCGACGGGTCGGCTGGGGGGCGCGATGCGGGTGTGCCGGAGAGCCTGCTCGCCACGGCTCCGAATGGAGCGATCGCCACGGCCTCGACCTCGGCCACGCTCGCAGATCTCGCCTCGGCGCTCGGCGGCGTGTCGGGTCTTCCCGAGCTGGTGAGCGGGCTGCGTGGACTCAGCGGGCGTGTCGAGCTGTCGTTCTATTTCGACGTCGAGAGCTTCGTGCGCGCCACGCTCTCGGGGAATGGGCTGCCGGAGCCGCGCGGGTTGCTGTTGATCGAAGCGGGGGTGCGCGATGCGAGCGCCGTGCGACCGCTGATCGATGCGCTCGCGCGGCGGTGGGATCTGCCGCTCGAGTTCAAAGACGGAATCTGGAACGGCCACCTGCGGGGCATGCCGCTGACGGTGCGTTTGACCGAAACGAAGCTCGTGGTGCGGGGCGGGGCGGACGTCACGGAACGAAAGCCGGTCGATCTGCGCGCGCAGTTTCCGGAAGGATCGCTCGGGCCCGGGCACGTGGCCGCGCGTCTCGATCTCGGTCGTCTTCGTGAAGAGCTGTTGTTTCCGAGGCGGCTGACTGGAGTCGATCCCCGCCGTGCGCTCGTCGCTCAGGCCGCGGCGGTGACGGTGATCGATCGCATCACGCGCGTGGACTCAGCGACGCTGCTCCTTCAGCCCGCGCCCGACGGCGCGAAGTTCGAGCTCACCCTCGAGCTCCGTCCGCCGCTGCCCCGCGAGTGATCCCCTCTCCCGCCCCTGCGGGAGAGGGAAAGGGTGAGGGACAGTCGCGCAGTTGCAGCACTCGTCACGGCGCACGCACGCGAAGCCGATCTCGATGACGTGCGATGGACGCGGAGCAGATGAAGTCTGACTCTCCCTCACCCTGACCCTCTCCCGCAGGGGCGGGAGAGGGGATCTTCGCGCTCGCTCGAGCTCAGCCTTCGCCTTCGACGGCGTCGGTCGGCGGCTCGTTTGGATCAGCGGGGTCTTCGGGATCAGCCGGAAGATCAGGCTCGTTCGGCTCGTGCGGAGGCGGCTGCAAATACGTCGGAGGCGGCTTGGTGTTCGGCGCCTTGCTCTGCTGCTCCATCGCACCGCCGATCGCCACGCACGCGCAGCAACCACCACCCATCAGAATCAGCCCTCCGACGATGATCAGCACCCACTTCATCGCCGAGCTCTTCGGCGGAGCGCCCGTGACCTGCGACGGCGGCGGCATGACCGGAGCCTGCGCCCCCATCTGCCCTGGAGCCGCCGTCACGTTGATCGGCAGGCCCGCGGCCTTCACCGGAATGCCCGTGTTCGCCGAACCACTCGTCGGCACCACCCAGCCCCCCGACTGTCCCGGCTGCTGCTGCGGCATTACGAGCGGAGCCGGCGTCTGCGGGAACATCGGCTTGGGATTCTGCGGAGGCGTCTGCGGGAACAACGGCTGCGGCGACGGAGCGCCCGGCTGCGGAGTGCGCGTCGCGTCGAGCCCGATGTCCTGATGGACCGGCGCGCTCTGCGGCGCTGGCGTGTTGAGCGGAACGATCGGCTGCCCCGGCGCACTGGGCCGCGCAGGCGGCAGGAACGCCGGCGTGCTCCCCGGCGCCGGCAGCGACAACGCCGAACGCAGCGCGTCCGCGAACTCCTTCACCGACTGCCAGCGCTGGCCCGCTTCCTTCGCGAGGCCGACCTGCACCACCTGGGCGAGCGGCACCGGCACGTGCGGAGCGACCTGCTGCAACGGCACCGCCTGCTCGGTCCGCACCTTCACGATCAGATGCGCGTAGCTCTCAGCGTCGAACGGCAGCTTCCCGGAGAGCAATTCGTAGAGCATCGCGCTCACCGAATAGACGTCGGCGCGCGCATCGACGCTGCGTGCGTCGAAGAACTGCTCGGGCGCCATGTAGCTGGGCGTGCCCATCGCCATGCCCGTCATCGTGAGGCCCGACTGGCCCGCGTCGCCGTGCATCTTCGAGATGCCGAAGTCGAGGAGCTTCACGAAGTCGCGCTCGGTGCCGCGCTCATCTCGCCGCCGCACGATGAACACGTTCGCCGGCTTCATGTCGCGGTGAACGATGCCCTTGGCGTGCGCGGCTCCGAGCGCCTCGAGCACCTGCATGGTGATCATCACCACGCGCAGATGCGGCAGCGGACCTTCGCGCTGCGCGAGCTCGTTCAAGTCCATTCCGTCGAGGAACTCGAGCGCCAGAAAGGCCTGCCCGTCGCTCGACTGCCCGGCGTCCATCACCTTGACGATGTGCTCGTTGCCCACCGCGGCCGCGGCGCGCGCTTCACGCAGAAACCGCTCCAGCATCGCCGCGTCGGCACCGAGGCTGCGCTTGAGCAGCTTGAGCGCGACCGTCGATCCCGTGTGCACGTGCTGCGCGCGGTACACCGAGCCGAAGCCACCGGCACCGAGCAGCCGCTCGATCTGGTAGCGGTCGACCTTGGTGCCGATCACACCCGGCGACTGCATCGAATCGCCCGTCGTCGGGCACTTCGGCGTCCCTGGCGGGTGTTCTCTCCCACAGTGCTGGCAGGCGTTCATCCGTCGCGGGTTGTACCGTGATATTCGCCCGCCGCGCTCGATGGAAAATGCCCCTCAGCCAACGCGCCTGCCCTGGCTCGAAGTCGTGCTCGCCGCGCTCCCTGCTGCGTTGCACGCGGTGATCCTGCTCGGGCGCCTGCACCCCGACGAGGTCTTCCAGTCGCTCGAGATCGCGCTCAACCGCACCTACGGCTTCGGCGTCGTGCCCTGGGAATGGCAGCGGCCCCCCGCGGTCGATCCCAACGCGCCGTGGGGCATTCGCAACTGGGCCGTCCCGATTCTCTTCTCGACGCTGCTCAAATTCGGAGACGCCGTCGGCATCACCACCGTCATGGGCCGGCGCATCCTCATCGAGCTGCCGCAGTTTGCGCTGCACGTCGCGATGCTGGCGGCGGTGTGGCGTATGGCGTTCCGTCGCGTCGGAGAAGTGGGCGCGCGCTGGTGTCTGTGGCTCGTCGCGCTCTACGCACCGCTGGTGTGGTTCGGCGGGCGCACCATGAGCGAAGCGTTCTCCACCGCCTTCCTCGTGTGGGGCCTCGAGCGACTCGACGCGCGTGACGTGAAGGTCGCCGGGCCACATGGTGGGCAGAGCGAGCGCAGGTGGCCCGAATGGAACCGGTGGCTGCTCGGAGGCGTGTTGCTCGGCTGCGCGCAGATCACGCGCTATGGCTCAGCCGCCGCGATCGTGCCCGCGATGATCTGGCTCCTCGTCGAGCGACGGTGGATCACGTTCGCCTTCGCGACGGCGGGAGGTGCCATCGCAGCGCTCGCGCTCGGTGCGCTCGACTGGGTGACCTGGGGAGAGCCCTTCCACTCGCTCATCCACTACGTCCGCTACAACGTCGTCTCGGGCTCGGCCGCTGCGACCTTCGGCGCCGCGCCGTGGTGGATGTATTTGCCGCGTCTGCTCCTCGCGCCCTTCGCCGTCCTCGGGCTCGCGGTCTCGGTGCGCCAGGGCCGAACGTTGCGCCCGGCGGTGGGCGTGCTCGCTGTAGCGTTGATCGGCGTCGCGTTGATCGCAGTGCGGCCCGATGCCTCGCCCGGACTGCAGACGTTCTCCAGCGTGCTCGGTGCGCTGTGTGCGCTGAGCGTCGGCTGGTTGCTCCTGAAAACCGAGGTGGAGCAGCCGTCGATCTTCATCGCCAGCGCGCTCGGCTACCTGGCGATCCTCTCCGCCACCGCGCACAAAGAAGATCGCTTCATCTATCCCGCGCTGATCCTGCTCACCGTCGCCGGCGCTCCGCTCTTCGTGAAGTGGTACCGCTCCCTCGACACGCCCGGCCTCGAAGGGCTCGGCATGGCGGCCGTCGCTGCGGGCGTCTTCTTCTACTTGTTCCCGTCACCGCTCGACGTGCAGCGCAAAGAGCAGTTCCAGTTCGTCGCGCGCAACGCCGAAGCCACCACTGGCCTCGTCGTCATGAACGAAGGCATGTGGGGCTCGCCGGGCTTCTTCTACGTCGGCAAGAACATCCCCTGGTGTCCATGCGACTTCCCACACGACAGCTGCTTCCAGCTCGCCGCGCGCGACGGCCGCTTCAACCGCGCGGTGTACTGGAGCAACGGCAAGGGCTCAGAGCAGCGCGACGCACAGACCGAAGCTGCGTTCGCTGCCGCCGGCTTTCACGTCGAAGCGCGCAGCGGCTTCGCGACCTGGTTCGCGCGCTGAAAAGAAAAATCCCCGAGGGACGCTCGGGGATTTGTGGTGCTGCATGAAGGACGGCCAGGACACACGCGAAGTAACGCTACCGTTGCTTCCTTCCGGACCTGGCGGGGTTCACGGCCCCGCGTTGCCCTGACCATAAAGATTCAGTTGTGCGGACTGCATATCACGAGCGGAGAGGGTGGGATTCGAACCCACGGTACCCTTTCAGATACACACGCTTTCCAGGCGTGCGCCTTCAGCCACTCGGCCACCTCTCCCGGTGTACTGCCGGGTTCCTGCGAGCGGAGAGTTAAGGATTCGAACCTTAGATACCGTTACCGGTATGCCTGATTTCGAGTCAGGTGCCTTCGACCACTCGGCCAACTCTCCAGTTATTCTTTTTTCCGCGAAGCCCGCAGCTCAGCGAAGAACTGCTTGAGCAACGCACTGCTCTCGTCTGCCATCACGCCGCCAGTCACTTCGAGTCGGTGGTTGAAGCGAGCGTCTTGCGCGAGGTTGTACAGCGACCCCACCGCGCCTGCCTTCGGATCCATCGCTCCGAACACCAACCGGGTCACTCGCGATTGCACCAGCGCTCCCGCGCACATCACGCAGGGCTCGAGCGTCACGTAAACGGTGATGTCGGAAAGTCGCCACGCACCGACCGCTTTGGCGGCCTCCTGCATGGCGATGAACTCGGCGTGGGCGAAGGGGTCTTTGTCGATCTCGCGGCGGTTGAAGCCTCGCCCGATGATCTGCTCGTCCTTCACTGCGACGGCGCCGACTGGCACCTCTCCGAGTCGAGCTGCTTCCGCAGCCAACGCCAACGCTTCACCCATGAAGTGAAGATCGATGCGCTCCCTGGAGGATTCGAACCTCCGGCCTTTGGATTCGTAGTCCAACGCTCTATCCAGCTGAGCTAAGGGAGCTCTTGCGACCTTTGCGACCCAGTGGAGTGAGAGGGATTCGAACCCTCGATACCCTTGCGAGTATACAGGTTTAGCAAACCTGCGCCTTCAGCCTCTCGGCCATCACTCCACATCGAAATGACGAGACGTCCTGTCAAAGAACTGCGGACTGCGGGACCGCAACTTCGGCACTTCACGGAGCAGGTAGGATTCGAACCTACGGACACCTTTCAGCGTCTGCGGTTTTCAAGACCGCTGCCTTCAGCCGCTCGGCCACTGCTCCAGACGGCTCCTGCTCCCCATCAACGACCTTACGAATCGCGTCGCACAGCCTGACGCGCGGGGCGCTCCCTACAGGAACGCGTTTTCGACTGCAAAGGGTTTCCCGGTGCACGCCCACTTCAAATCGGGCGCAGTTCCTTCATGCCGCCCAGGTACGGCCAGAGCACCTCGGGCAACGCGACCGTGCCGTCTTCGCGCTGGAAGTTCTCGAGGATCGCCACGACCGTGCGGCCGACGGCGAGGCCAGAGCCGTTGAGCGTGTGAACGAGCTGCGGCTTTTCCCCCGGAGCCGGCCGGAAGCGGATCTTCGAGCGCCGCGCCTGGAAGTCGCCGAAGTTGGAACAGCTGCTGATCTCACGGAACGCGTTCTGACCGGGCAGCCACACCTCGAGATCGAACGTCTTCTGTGAAGCGAAGCCCATGTCGCCGGTGCACAGCAGGCTGACGCGGTGATGCAGGCCGAGCTTCTCGAGAATGTTGGTGGCGTCGGCGACCAGTGCGTCGAGCTCAGCCAGTGAGTTGCTCGGGTGAGCGAACTTCACGATCTCGACCTTGTGGAACTGGTGCATGCGGATGAGGCCGCGCGTGTCCTTGCCGGCCGCTCCAGCTTCGGCGCGGAAGCACGGGCTGAACGCCACGTATTTCAGCGGGAGCGCGGTCTCGATGATCTCGTCCGCGTGGAAGTTGGTGACCGGCACTTCCGCCGTGGGAATCAAGAACAGCTCGCGGCCAGTGACGGTCTTGAACGCGTCCTCTTCGAACTTGGGCAGCTGGCCCGTGCCGGTCATCGAGTCGCGTGACACGAGGTAGGGCGGCAGCAATTCCGTGTACCCGCGCTCGGTGTGCTGATCGATCATGAAGCTGACCAATGCGCGCTCGAGTCTCGCGAGTGCACCCTTGGTGAACGCGAAGCGCGGCCCGCTGACCTTCACGGCGCGCTCGAAGTCGATCATTCCCAGCTTCTCGCCGACCTCGAAGTGCTGCTTCGGCGTGAAGAGGAAGTGCGGCTTCTCTCCCCACGTCTTGACGACCTTGTTGCCGCTCTCGTCGGCTCCCACCGGAACGTCAGCGTGCGGCACGTTGGGCACCACCATCATCGCGGTGCCGAGCTCTTCTTCGAGCGTCTTCAGCCTGCCTTCGAGGTCTTTGACGACCGCGCCGAGCTCCTTCATCTGCGCCTGCAGCTCGGGCGTGCGCTTGCTGGCGTCCTTCATCAGCTCGGCGCCCTTGTTGCGCTCGCTCTGCTTGCTCTCGAGCTCGACGAACAGCTTCTTGCGATCGGCCATCAACGTCTGGAATCGCGAGAGGTCGAGGGCCCCGCCACGCGTCTTCAACCGTTCGACGACTGCCTCGAAGTTCTTCGCGACTTCCTTCAGATCCAACACGACTGCGTCTCCTCAGTTCTGGTTGATGTACAAAATCTCGTCTTCGACCTGCTTCGCGTCCTGCGCGTCGGGCCGAAGTTCGAGGTACTTCTTGAACGCGGTGACTGCATCCTTCTTCTTCTTCGCATCCTTCAGCATGAAGCCCATTTCCTTCCACGCGTCGGCGTTGTCCGGGTCGGACTTCACGGCCTTGCGGTACCACTCGATCGATTTCGGGTACTGCTTCTTCTCCTGATACGCACGACCGAGCTGTGCGTAGGCTGACTTCAAGTCGGGGTCTGCCTCGAGCGCTTCGAGGTAGCTCGAGATCGCGCCGCCCCAGTCTTCCTGCTTCATCTGCGCATCGCCGATCGCCACCCGCACCGACTGCCGTGACGGGTCGATCTTGAGCGCCTGCTGGAAGTAGTCGACGGCCTTCTTGAAGTCGTTGCGATCGAAATAGATGCGGCCCATCGCCTCGAGCGCGTCGGCGTATTTCGGGTCGACGTCGAGCGCGAGCTTCAACTCGGCGATCGCGTCGTCGGCCTTGTGCGCGTCGGCGAGAATGCGACCGTACCAATAGAGGTAGAGCGGGTTCTTCGAGTTGTAGTCGAGCGCGCGCTTCATCGCTTCGATGGCCTGGGTGTGCTCGCTCTTCGCGTTCTTCACACGCGCCATGTAGAAGTTCGCGTCGGGGTGCGCGGGCTCGGCGACGAGCGCGGTGTTGAGCTCCTTCAACGCGCCAGCGAGATCGCCCTTGTCGAACAACACGGCGCCGAGAGTCACGGTGATCTGCGTCGCCTTCGGCTCGGCGGTGTGCGCTGCTTCCAATTCGGTGATCGCCTCGTCGAGCCGACCGAGCTTCCACAGCGCCTCACCACGCTGCAGCTTGCCGCCCGGAATGCGCGGGTTGAGCTCGAGCGCCTTGTCGACCTGGCTGGCGGCCAGCTCGAACTTGTTGCGCGCCAGCGAGACCTTCGAGGCACCGAGGTGCGCGTCGGCCGAGAAGCGATTGAGCTCGATGGCCTTCTTGAACTCGTTCTCCGCGCGGTCGAGGTTGCGCTCGTGGAAGGCGAGCTCTCCCATGCCCACGCGCATCGCCGCGTTGTCCGGAGCCTGCCCCAGACCCGCCTCGAGAATCGGCCCCGCTTCGTTGAAGCGACGGAAGCGCATGTAGAGGCGCGAGAGGTAGAGGTACGCGTCGATGATCTTCGGATCAGCGGCGATCGCGCGCTTGTACGCGTCTTCCGCTTCCTTCGGCGTGTCGAGCTTGTCGGCCACGCGCGCTGACAAATACGCGAGCGTCGCGCTGCCCGGGAAGCGCGTGTTCGCGCTGGTCATCACCTGCGTCGCCTCATCCATCTTGCCGAGAATGATGAGCGTCGAGAGGTAGCCTTCGGTGAGCTCGAGGTTGTCGGGCTGTGCGTTGACGGCCGCCTGGAACAACGGTGCCGCCTTCTCCGGCTGGTTCAGCTCGGCGTAGGCGTGCGCGAGCCGGCCGTTGGTGAAGGGGTTCTTCGGGTCGGCGGCGAGCGCCTCTTCGAAGAGCGGCACTGCGTCGTTCAGCTTGCCCTGCACGACGAGCACTTCGGCCTTCAGCGCCAGCGCCTTGCCGAGCACGCTTGGAGCCAGCGTCTTGCGCGACTCTTCGGCCAGCGCCTTCTCGAGCAGCTCGCTGCCGCGATCGATCTCCTTGCGACGGATGATGGCGATCTCGGCGAGCTCGACCGCCGACGAGAGGTGCGCCGGGTCGGCCTCGAGCGCTTCACTGAGCTTGCCCGCGGCCTCGTTGAACTCGTTCTGGGCCTTGTGAATCATGCCCAGCGCGTGGAGCGCCTTCGCGCTCTTGGGGTCCTTCTTGAGGATGCCCTCGAACTCGCCCTTGGCCTGCGCCGGCTGCTTCTTGAGCTGGTAGGCCTCGGCGCGCAGGAAGAGCGCCTCGAGATCGTCGCTGTCACGCGCGACGGCGTCGGCGATGGTGGCCAGCGCGGAATCAGCGTCTTTGTTGGTGAGCGCTGCCGAGGCTTCGGTCTTGAGCACCTCGACGTGTTTCTCACCGAGCAGCCGCACGTTCACCAGCTCGGCCTTCGCCTGCTCGAGCTCAGCCGCGTCGGCCTTGCCGTACTTGCGATCGAGGTAGAAGACCGCCTGGCACCACACCGCGCGCGCCTCGGGGTATTCCTTGATCGCCAGCGCCTGCGACGCCGATTCCTTCGCCTGCTTGTAGGACTTGAACGTGTCCTGCTGGAACGCCTTGCGCGCCACCGTGAGGTAACCGTACTCGCGCGTGTCGGGCTTCACCTTCGCCGGGAAGAGCACCTTGAGGCCGAACCAGCCGTACGGCGTCGCCACGCCGAGCACCACGCCGGTGACGACGACGCTCACCACCAACACCGCGGCGATGATCCACGGGAGCCGCTTCTTGAACGGAACCGGTTCCTTGCTCTGCACGACGGCGACCGCCGCCATGCGTCCTTCGTAGAGCTGCTTGAGCCGGTCCATCGACGGACCGCGGTTCTCGTCGACCTGCGGGAGCTGGGCCTGCGTCTGGCTCCGCGCCGGCGCTTCCATCAAGCGCGAGATGACCGCCTGGAACGCCGGCTCGGTTCCGATCGGCTGCCAGCTGTTCGCGTCGAGCGAGACCTCTTCGTTGCCCAGCAGCTGCCCGTCTTCGAGCATCTTCTGGATCACCGCTTCTTCGAACGGACCAAAGACCTTGCCGCTGCGGCGCTTCACGTGGAAGCGGCGCACGTTGAGCATTTCGTCCGGCTTGGCGCCTGCTTCCTTCGCCTGCTTGTCGATGAACGACAACATCTCGAGGCCATCGACGGGCCCCGCGGGCTGCGACGATGGCAGCGGCGCGCTCAGGTCTGCTTCGAGATCGTCGGCTGGTTTGGGCGCTTGCCCGCCAGACCCCGCGGTCGGGTCGAACTCGAGATCGCCACCACCACCTCCTCCGAAGTCGACCTCACCGAAGCCCATCGGCTGCGCGGGAGGCGGCGGCGCGGCGGCGGGTGCAGGCGGTGACGCGAAATCGAAACCACCGCTCGTCGGCGGAGGAGGCGCAGCGTCGAACTCGAAGCCACCACTCGCTGCGGGCGGCGGGGCAGGCGATTCGGAGAAATCGAAACCACCCGACACCGGCGCGGGCGCAGGGGCCGGCGCGTCGTCGAACGAGAATCCTCCACCGACTGGTGCCGGAGCGGGCGGCTCGGCGAAATCGAAGCCACCAGACACGGGCGCAGGCGCGGGCGCGGAATCGAACCCGCCATAGCCGCCACCGTCATCCATCGGAGCCGGCTCGGAGAGATCGAACGTGCCGCTTCCGCTCGACGCCGGCAGGGGCACCGCCGCGGTCGGATCGTACTCGTCGCCGTAGCCGCCGCCGTTGTTGCCGGGCAACGGAACCGCCGCGCCCGGGCTGCTGCGCGAAGACTTCGGCAACGGAGGCGGAGCGCCACCGGGCAACGGAATCCCGCCGCTCGAACCCGACGAGCCGGGAAGGGGAATGCCGCCCCCTGCTGAAGCACCGCGACCACCGGGAAGCGGAATGCCACCGCTCGAAGGCGAAGATGCTGCGCCGGGGAGCGGAATGCCTCCACCGGCGGAAGCACGTGGAGCGCTTCCCGGGAGCGGGATGCCCTGATTGCCGAGCGCCGGCGTGCGGCCCTGCGAGCCGGGGAGCGGAACGGCGCGCATGGGCTGCGTGGGCTGCGGCGGTTCTTCGTAGGCGGGCGCGATGCTGGTCGCGCCTTCCGCGCCGGGGAGCGGAATGGAGTCGTCGGTCGCGCTGCCGTAGTCGTTGGGCGAGTACGCGGGCGCCATCGAGGTGCGCGCGTCGCTCGCGGCGCCGGGCAACGGAATGCCTCCACCCGAGTATGCGGGAGCGATGGCCGTTCTCGCTTCCGTCGGCTGGCTGAACGAGCCGGTCGGCGCTTCGCCGCCCATGTCGAGATCGATGCCGCCGCTGCCTCCGGGGAGTGGAACGTCACCGACGCGCGTGGCCTCGTCTTCCCACCCGCCGCTCTGCTGCGGCCTGGCGGCGCTGATGCCGGGCAGCGGCACCGCGGTCGACGACGAAGAGCGAATCGCGGGCAGCCGCACGTTGGTCGGCGGAGCGGCGGTGGTGGTCGCTCCGGGAATGCCGTTGCCAGGTCCAGCCGCGCCAGGGAGTGGCACGTTGCCGACGCGCGTGGCCTCTTCTTCCCACGACTGCCGCTGGGGCTGCGCCGCGCTCAACCCCGGGAGCGGGACCACGCCTGACGCCGACGAAGCTGCCGGTGGCTTGACCGGGAAGATGTTCTGGCAAGTCGGGCACTTGATGCGTGCTCCGCCGGCCGGGATCTTCTTGTCGTCGATGTTGAGAATGGAGCTACAGGACGGGCACGAGACCTTCATGCGTCTCCTCGTAAATGAGCGCGGAACGCTACTACTCAGAACCGCACCTGTCCTCGCAGACTTAGCGGTCAGGAACCCGTGCGTTGAGTTGAATGACGGTCGAATAAAGCCGTGTTAGGTGCCGCGCGCCCCATGGCTTCCCCGCAGATCTCCATCGTCATTCCCGTCTACAACGAGGAATCCATCGTCGAGCAGGCTGCCGCCGAGCTGACCGCTGGACTCGATCAGCGCGGGTGGGATTACGAGATCATCTTCGCGGAAAACGGCTCGCGCGATCGCACGCAGGAAATCCTCGAGCGCATGACGAAGGCCAACAAGCGCCTGCGTTGGTTCCACAGCGAGCGGCCCAACTACGGCGTGGCGCTCAAGCTCGGCATCCAGATGGCGAAGGGCGAGCTCGTGATCTGCGACGAGATCGATCTCTGCGATCTCGTCTTCTACGACGCCGCCGTTCCTCCCTTGCTGCGTGGCGAGGCCGATCTCATCGTCGGCAGCAAGGCCGCCCGCGGCGCCAGTGATCAGCGCCCCATCGTGCGGCGGCTCGCGACCCGCATGCACAACGGCCTCTTGCGCGCGGCGCTCGGCTTCAAGGGCACCGACACGCACGGCCTCAAGGCCTTCCGCCGCGAGCGCTTGATGCCGGTGATCGAACGCTGCGTGGTGGACATGGACGTGTTCGCCTCGGAGTTCGTGGTGCGCGCGTGGCGCGAGAAGCTCGACGTTCGCGAGATCCCCATTCAGCTGCATGAGAAGCGGCAGCCGTCGATTCATCTCTTCAAGCGCGTGCCCAACGTGCTCAAGAACGTCGCGCGGCTGGTGTACGTGATCCGCGTTCGCGGAGAGTGACGCTCGTGACCCGCCTCGCTGCGGTGTCCGTCGATCTCGATTCGCTCCCGCACTACCTGCGCATTCAGGGCCTGCCCGAATCCACGCTCGATGAGCGCGCGCTCTCGCTGGTCGCCGAGAAGGCGATTCCGCGGCTGCTCGAGCTGTTTGCCAACGCGCGCATGCCGGCCACGTTCTTCGTCATCGGCTCAGATGTGGGGTTGCCGGGCATGAAGCGCGCGTTGTCCGACGCCCACGCCGCCGGAGTCGAGCTCGCCTCCCACACCTTCTCTCACGACTACGAGATCTCGCGGTGGCCGCGCGCCGACATCGACGCCGATCTCCGGCGGTGTGAAGCGGCGCTCGGAGAATTGGGCGTCGAGGTGCGGGGCTTCCGCGCGCCTGGCTACACGTTGACGCCTGCGCTGCTGCAGGCCGTCGCCGCGCGGGGCTACGAGTACGACTCCTCGACGTTCCCGGCGACTCCGTATTACCTCGCGAAGGCCGGCGTCATGGGAGCGCTGGCCGCGCTGCAACGTCCCTCGCGCGCGATCCTCGACTCGCCGCGCGTGTTGCTCGCTCCGCGCACGCCGTATCGCCCGTCCCTGGAAAATCCGTATTCGCGCGGCGCCTCGGACTTGATCGAGCTGCCGATGAGCGTGGCGCCCATCACCCACGTGCCGTTCATCGGAACGTTCGCGACCGCGATGCCGTGGCCGCTGGTCGAGCTGACGTTCCGCTCACTGCGGCGCGACGCGTTCTTCAACTTCGAGCTGCACGCCATCGACGTGTTGGATCAGACCGACGGCATTCCCGAGGTGCTGGTGCGGCAGCAGCGCGATCTGCGGGTGCCGGTGCGCGAGAAGTTGGATCGCCTGGGCCGGTTGTTCGGCTGGCTGGGGGACGATCGCGAGCGTGTCACCGTGCTCGACGCGGCGAGACGGCTGCGCGCGATGTTGTAGGGTGCCCTCGACGATGGCCGAGAGTCTCGGGCGCTACAAATTGCTGCGGCTGCTCGCGACGGGCGGCATGGGCGAGGTCTTTCTCGCGCGGCACGAAGGCCCCGCGGGCTTCACCAAGACCGTCGTCATCAAGCGCATTCTCCGGCACCTCGCGAACGATCAGAACTTCATCGATCTGTTCTTGAACGAGGCGCGCCTCGCCGCGCAGCTGCAACATCCCCACATCGCTCAGGTGTTCGGTCTCGAGAACGAGGGCAACACCTGGTTCATCGCGATGGAATACGTGCACGGCCGCTCGCTGCGTGACGTGATCGGCGTGTCGAAGGACAAGGGGCTCAAGATTCCGCCGCGCATCGCCGCGCGGCTCGCGTCACAGGCGCTGCAGGGGCTGCACTTCGCGCACGAGTTGATGGACGAGCGCGGAAAGCCGCTGGGCATCCTCCACCGCGACGTCAGCCCGGAGAATGTGCTCGTCTCGTTCAGCGGCGTCGTGAAGCTGGTCGACTTCGGCATCGCGCGCGCGATGAGCGGGAGCACCGCACGCGTCGGTCGTCCGCGCGGAAAACTCTCGTACATGGCGCCGGAGCTGACGGTGTCCAATGCCACCATCGATCGCCGGGTGGACGTGTACGCGATGGGCGCGGTGCTCGCCGAAGCGCTGACGCTCGAGAAGGCGAACGAGGCGAAGTCGCTCGAAGCAGCGCAGGCTCCGCGCGCGGGGTGGCAGGCCGACCCCACGTTGCCGCGCGGGCTCAACGACATCCTCGCGCGGGCGCTCGCTCCCGAACCTGACGCGCGCTTCTCGTCGGCGATGGCGATGAGCGAGGCACTCGAGAGCTGGCTGGTGAGCAGCGCGCAGACCGTCGTGCCTGGTGACGTCATCGGCTTCCTCGAGGCGCTCTACGGCCCCGACGTGATGGATGTGAACGCCGGCGTCGCGCTCGGAGAAGGCGCTCCCGCGATCACCAACGTGCTCTCTCCGCGCGGCTCGCCGGGTGGAACGCAGCCGCTCTCGCTGCCGTCGCTGCAGCCGGTGCGTGTGCCGCACGAGCCGCTCCTCGCGCCGCCCGATGATCGACGGCAGCTGATTCTCTCGGTGGTGGTCGGCTCGGTCACCGCGCTCTTGATCGGCTTCGTGCTGTTGCTCGCGCTCTGGCCGCGCTCGGTCGTGGTGACGCCGCAGGATCCCACTCCGAAGACCGCAGACGGGTCTTTGGGGCAGCTCGCCGCTCGACCGACGACGCCGGTCGATGCGGGGCGCGAAGAGCTCGTGGTGCAGACGCGCGTCGAGTTCTCCGACGACAGCGACGCGGGCTCGGAGCCGATGCGTAAACCGCCGCCGCCGATCATCAAGAAGGCCAAGCCGGGCAGGGTGACGGTGCGCGTGAACCCGTACGCCGAAGTGCTCTACGGCGGTCGCAGCCTGGGCACGACGCCGATTCCTCCCGTCGAAGTGCCGGCGGGCACCGCGACCTTCGTGTTGCGCAACGACAAGCTGGGCGTGAGCCGCAAGGTCTCGATCAAGGTGCCCGCGGGCGGGTCGGTGATTCTGAAAGCCGATCTCTTCAAGAAATGACGCAGGTTCCCTGAAATGACGCAGGTTCCCTGAAATGACGCGTTGGCGACTGCTCATCACCACGCCCGGCGCGACGTGGACCGCCGATCTCCCGAGTGGAAAGAGCTCGATCGTCGGTCAGGCCGAAGGCGTCGCCGTCGAGATCCCCCAGGCGCGTCTGTCCGAACGACACCTCTCGCTGTTGCCGCGCGAAGAGGGCGTCGTCGTCGAGCCGCTGCGCGGCGGCGGAGAAGTGCTGGTGAACGACGTGCCCATCGCCGCGCAGGCCGTGGTTCGCGGAGGAGACGAGGTCGCGGTCGGCGACGCACGGCTCGTCTTCACGCCGCTCGCGCCCACACGTCCGCTCGGCACGCGCATCACCACCGAAGACGAGTTCATGTTCCGCCTCGGCGAAGAGGCGCGCCGGTCCGACGGGAAACGCGCGTTGGGGCTGGTGCTGGTGAGCTCTCCGCACTTGAACGTCGCGGCGCGCCAGGCGCTCACCCGCCGCGTGCTGGATGAAGTCGTGGGCGTCGAGGCAGTGCCGTTCGTCGGGCAGCTGTCGATCGATCTCCTCGGTGTCGCGTTGCCCGAATGGAGCGAGGCGCAGCTCGACGAACTCTTCGCGCGCTTGCCGCAGGTCGCCGGTCCGCGCGCGGCCGTCACCACCGCGAAGTTGCCGCGTGACGGCGCCGACGCCGAGTCGCTGCTCGGGGAATGCTTCGATGCGCTGCCGGGTGCGGCGGGGCGGGGTGAGCCGGTCTTCACGGATCCCGTCATGGTGCGGCTCGGCGCGCTCGCCGAACGCCTGGCCGATGATGAAGGCGCGGTGTGTTTCGTCGGGCCGCCGGGTTCTGGCCGCCGCACGCTCGCCGACGTGGTGGCGCGCAGCGCGGGTCGCCGACTCGGCGCGATCTCGTCGGGTGCGCGCACGCCACCGCGCGGTGCAGACTGGGCGTTGCTGCGTGACGCTGATCGCCTCGGGCGCGGAGAGCTCGAGGCAGTGCTCAAGAGCGCGCGCACCCGGGTGATCGCGACGGCGAGCAGCGTGCCGCATGGAGATCATTTCGCACACACCATCGACGTGCCGCCGCTCCATGCGAGACCGGAAGACGTGTTGCCGCTCGCCGAAGCCTTCGTCTCGCGCTTCCGCACCGCCGTCGGTCGTCCGCGTCTCACGCTGAGTCCCGAAGCGCGCACGTTGTTGCAGGCGTGGCATTGGCCGGGCTCGGTGCGCGAGCTGTCGAACGTG
>JAEUJS010000454.1 GCA_016792935.1 Archangium sp.
ACGCTCGAGTTCCAACAAATCCGCACGTTGCTGGGGCTCACTCCGTATGAGACTGACGTCACCGATCCGGAATTCCAGCTGCTCCTGCAGTGGTTCTTTCGGCGCGGCCTCGAGGTGCGCATGCGAGATCGCGTGTTGATCGCAATCGGCAGCGAAACCGCGTCTCCCGAAAACGCCGTGCTGCGCATGGAGCAACTCGAAGCGCTGGCGAAGCGAGCCGAGACGCTGGCGCAGCTCGGGCGCACCGCTCCGCTCGCCGGGACGATCGAGTCTCAGCTCCGTCGCTGACTACGGCAGGCGCAGCACTTCCCAGCGGTAGCGCCGATTCGCGGGGCCGCCGCTCACCTCGAACTGCAGCTCGTCGAACGAGACCGAGGTCGAGCTGCTCACCCGAACGCGCGTGAGTGACGGAAGCACCGTGACGTTGAAGCAGCGATCACACGTACGCACGTCGGGCTGATCGGTGAAGCCAGTACGCCCCGCATCAGAGGCCGTGCGTCGCGCCGTCAGCTTCGTGCCGTCGAAGAGCGTGAGCGTCGCTTCTCCGCTCGGCCCCAACGCGACCTTCACGTCGAGCACGTCGGCGCGATCCTGCACCGTCACCACCGGCACCGTCGGCGCGCTCGCTGGAGCGAGCGTCTGCACGTCGGCGTCGAGCATCGGCAACAGCTCGCCCTCGACGAGGAAGACGGGCAGTCGCGTGAGCGGGGCGGGAACATCGGCCTCTCCGCTGTTCCACACCGAGTCGTCGTCGAGCGCGACGTAGCGTTTGCCGGGCGGGAACCACACATGACGCGTGGTCTGCCCGCGCCGCAGCACCGGAGCCGCATACAGCGCGCGCCCGAGGAAGAACGTGTCGTCCAGCGCCCACGTCTTCGGTTCCTTCGGCGCGTAGAGGAACGGAGGCCGCATCAGCGGAACGCCCGTCGCGTTCGCCTCGCGCGCCAGCACCATGAAGTACGGCATCAAGCGCGTGTGGAAGCTCGCCATCTGGCGGTAGACGTCTTGCGTCTCGACGTCGCTCCACAGCGTCCACTTCGTCCGGCGCTCGATCGGGTTGGAGCACGCGTTCTGTTCCATCATGATCGGCGAGACAGCCTCGAGCTCGAGCCAGCGCACGAAGACTTCCTTGTCGCGCAGCGCGTTGCCGATGCACTTGAAGCCGGTGCCGTCGCTGCCCCAGTACGGAACGCCGACCAGCGCGAGGTTGAGGCCGCTGCGAATGGTGCTCGGAATTCCCTGCGTCTCGTCGAAGCTGACTTCCGCGTCGCCGCCCCACACTGCGGGCACGACGGCCTGCGAGCCCGTGTAGCCAGCGCGCACGAAGAACAGATGATCGTCGGGCTTCGCGGCCTGCAGCACGTCGCGCGCGGCCTTCGCCGAGAGACGTGGATACGGGTTGTGCAACACCTCACCCCGTCGTCCATCGGACAGGCGGCCCGTGCGCGGCACGTACTCCCCGAAGTCGTGCATCCAGCCGTCGTACCCAAAGTCCACGGTGCGCTGGAGCAGCGACTTGTACCAATCGGTCGCGGCGGAACTCGTGAAGTCGATCATCGCGACCTGCAGCGGAGAGCCGGAGATCAACGTGACGAGCGCGGGATCTCCGTCGGCGTCTTTGATGAAGAAGCCGGCGTCGGCTCCGAAGGCGAAGTCGGCGACCGAGTTCGGGTGGTTCTGCGCGACGTAGGGGTTGTTGTACGCGAGCGCCTTGATGCCGTTGGCGTGCGCGAGCGTGGTCCAGGCACGCAGTTCCGTCTCGCGACCGACCTGCGAGAGCGCGGGGAGAAAGTGCACCGCGTCGTCGATGCCGGTGAGCGGCAGGTTGAGCTCGCGCATCTTCTCCCACTCGATTCCTCCGTCGGGAATGCGCGAGGTGCCGCTCATGCGACGACGCGGACCGAACACCCACGGCGCCGGAATCAGCGGACGGCCGGTGTCGGCGGTGAACGCGTCGAGCACCGCAAGGGGATCGTCGTTGACGTAGACCGTGAACGCGAACGCCGGGGCGTTGGCCGCGATGCGCCAGCCGTCCGGCGACTCGGAGCCGAGGTGCAATTCGGTGCGGTAGTCGGTGTCGAGGTGCACGCCGTAGCCGCGCGGCGAGAGGAAGAACGGCACGGGGAAGTAGGTCATCGACGGACCGAGCGGGTACGGGTTCTCGGGGCCGGGAGCGACGCCTTCTCCTCCGCCGAGCGCGCCTTCCTCGGCCCACGAGTACATCGACCAGCCGCGGTGATCGAAGGTGGCGAAGCGTTCACCGAGACCGAAGAAATGATCGTCGGCGGCGAGCGCGAAGGCCATCGAGGACTTGTTGAAGCGAACGGCGGGCGGGCCGCCTTCGGTGTTCTGCACGGCGGCGGAGATCTTCGCTTTGCCGTTCTCGACGTTGAGCGTGATGCGCACGCGATCGGCGTTGAGGTCCCAGCCGATCGTCGCGGAGGTGTCGGTGCGCTCGATGATGCTCGCCTTGCCGCCGTGCACCCAGTCGCCATCGCCGGGGCGGTAGTCGTCCCAGCCGGGGATGATTCCGGTGATGTACGTCGGGCGATCGAGCGTCGGGGCGAAGCGGCCGTACTTGCCTTCAGTTTCGCTGCGCGAGCGAAGGACCTCTCCGCTGGCGCCTTTGACGACGAAGGAGAACGGCTCGACGGTGACGTCGATGGTCGTGGTGCCGTTGGTGAGCGTGAAGGTGTTCGGCGGTGCCGGTGGCGGGCAGGCGGTGAGGGCGACGACCGCGGTGATCAGAACGAGTGAGCGCACGGCGGCGCTCATATCGCGCGGCAAGAGGTCACGCGCGCGCGATGTCTCCCGCTCCCGCCCCTGCGGGAGAGGGTCGGGGTGAGGGGCAGTCGCGACCAGCGTGCGCTGGATCTCGGAGTCGAGCGAGCACGAGACGCCTCACGTCGACGCTGCGATCCGTCGCCCTGCACGTTCTGGCTCTCCCTCACCCTGCCCCTTCGCGCTCACCGGGTTCGTCGCCGAAAAAAGGGCAGGAGGAGAAACAGCCAAGCTCCTGAGAACGTCGTGCATCCACAGCCGCCGGCGGCTCCGCCTCCTCCACCTGCCGCGCCTCCGCCCGTCATCACTGAGCCGCCACCGCCTGTCGCTGCAGCACCGCCACCGCCACCCGTCGATCCACCGCCTGCGCCGCCGCCGGTCGCTCCGCCGCCTGAGCCACCGCCCGTCGCGCCACCACCGCCACCCGTCCCCGCATCGACTGCTTCGATCGTGCACGTCGCGCTGCAGCCATCTCCACCGATCACGTTGTGGTCATCACACTGCTCGGATCCCTCGCGCATGCCGTCACCACACACCGGTCCACCACCTGGGCGCGGTCCGTAGATCGGCAACTGCGCACCAGCCTCGTACGCTCCGAGATCAGGCCCCGCCCCCGCGAAGCCATCGTTCACGTTGGGCAACGCGACGCCGACATCGACCGCCGCGTTCATCGAGCTCAGCCGCAGATCCGCGAGCGCCTGCGCCGGAAACGGCCCACTCGACGGAAACGCCGGAGCCGTAGCGAAGATCGACAGATCGACCTGCACCGCATGCGCCTCGGTCGTCATCATCCGCAGCGCCGCGAGGCTCATGAACTGCGTCCCGCCGATCCGCCCGCTGAACGTGTTCGTCCCGATGGAGCCCAGACCGTCGTAGTCGAAGCTGCACGAGCTCTGCGCATCGGCGAGCTGCAACACCCGGCCGCTCCCGTTGTCGAAGCCGCCCCAAGTTCCGCCGCCCTGCCCTCCGATGAAGAGGTTGTTGCGGAAGAACGCGCGGCTCCACGCGACGCCCGCGTACACCGCGAACGCGTCGCCACACTTGAGCACCGTGTTGTGCAGCGCGACGTCACCGATGCTCCCGCGGTGCAGCTTGAACGGCGAGTACACGACGTTCTGCATGACGTTGCGCACGGCATAGAGCGGGCCTCCGAGCGTCGGCTGACCGCTGATGCCGACGAACGAGTTGCTGATCCGATTCCGCACGATGCGCACGTTGCCCATCGTGAAGTCGGCTTCGATGCCGTCATCCGCTCCGACCGAGATGTCGTTGTTGCAGATGTCGATCGACTGCTGGTTGTGCGCCTCGGTGTCTTCGAGCGTCGAGATCGCATCGCGAAAACCAGACACGCGGTTCCAACAGATCACGTGGCCAGGACCGGAGAGTTCGATGCCCTCTCCGATGTTGTTGCCGCTGACGCCGAGCGACGAATCCGCCCACGTCGTCGCGCCGGTGATCGTGTTGTCCACCACGATGATGCCCTTCGGTTCTCCGTAGCCGTTGATGCCCGAGCCGGTCGTGGTGATCGTGTTGCGACGGATGGTGCAGAACTCAGCGTCGTTCATGCGCACCGTGGCGTTGATGCGCAGCCCCTCGACGATGATGTGCCGCCGCGAGAAGAGCCCGAGATTTCCGGTGAGCGTCGCTCCGAGCGGATTCGCGCTGCGAATGGTGATCGGAGCCGCCTCCGTGCCGTTCACGCTCACGGTGAGCGCCGGGTACATGCCGTCTGCGAGTTCGATCACATCGCCCGGCATCGCGCTGCTGAGCACCGAGTTGATCGTCGCGGTCGTCGCCGGTCGCAAACGCGTCATCACGGTCTGCGGCTCGACGCGCGTGGTGGCCGTGATCGTCTGCGTCGCGCCTCCACCATCGGGGTCGACCAGCGTCAGCTCGAGCTCGTAGGTGGTGCCGCTCGCGAGATCGAAGACGCTGCCTGCGTGGCGATTGGCCCAGCTGAAGCCCTGATTCGTTCCCGCCGGCACGCGCCGTAACGGGAGCGCGTCGTTCCACGCCATCGTCCCCTGCACGCGGTAGCGAACGCTGACGACGCCATCGAGATCGTCATCGCCGGTGATCGGCCAATCGATCGACAGGCTGGAGAGCGTCGGCCACGGCGACGTCGGAGTGCCCGCAGTCGTGGCGTTCTGAGCGAGAGCGGCTGAACTGAGCAACACGGCGATCACGAGAGCGACGCGCATGAGCGCAGGTTGCTCCCAAAGCGCGCGGTCTGCCACGATGACCGCATGTCTGCGGCCCCGCTCCCGAGCGATGTCTGTGCCTCCGAGTATGAGGAGCGCATGACCAACGAAACCAATCAGCCGACCGACGTCGCGACGTTGCAGCTCGAAGTACTCAAGAAGATCCAGGCGGAGATTACAGCCCTCCGCGACGGGCTCGAGCGTCTCACGAGCGAAGTCGCGAACGTGCGCACCGAGGTCACGAACGTGCGCACCGAAGTCACGAGCGTTCGCACAGAACTCCGAGCTGAGATGAACGAAGGCTTCACCCGCGTCCGAACTGAGATCACCGAACTGCGCGGCGACGTCGACATCGGCTTCACCGCAATGCGCATGCAGAACGATCGCCGCTTCCTCGATCACGAGCGACGGCTGCGCGACCTCGAGAGCGATCGCTGAGCGACGTCACCCTGCTTCTTCATGTACTCGCCCACCACCTGCTGAAACGCCTCAGCGACTCCACGCACGCGCGGCACCTTCCGCAGATCCTTGTGCATGGTGATGAAGAACTGCAGCGAAGGCAGCGGCTGATCGAGCTCCACCCGTTCCAACTGTGGATGCTCCGGACCGCTCGCCAACCCCAACATCACCAGGCCCATGCCCCGCTTCGCCGCGTGAATGCGCGCCTCGTACGAGTTCGAGCGAACGGGAAAGCGTGACGCACCGCGCGCGATGAGCCACTGCGATGGGCCCGGTCCACGCGCGACGTCTTCGACCACGAAATCCTGCGCGGCGTACTCACCGGAACGCAGCGCGCGCGAAGGCAGCCGCTTCGAGAGATACGCCGCACTCGCGAACAAACCCGTCGCCACCGAACCGATCGGCTTGTCGATCAACACCGGAGACGTCGAGCGACCGGCGCGCACTCCGATGTCGGCCTCACGCGCCGCGAGGTCGACGCGACGCGCTTCCGAGATGAGTTCGATCTCCGTCT
>JAEUJS010000169.1 GCA_016792935.1 Archangium sp.
AGCTCGCCGCATGCGCCTTCGAGGTCCGCGCGCGTCACGGTGGTGCGCAGGTCGAGCGGCTTGCCGGTGCCGTCCATCTCCAACATCGGGAGGTGAACGTCGAACGTCGCGCGTTCCGAGAGCGCGATCTTCGCCTTCTCCGCGACCTCGGCGATGCGAGAGAGCGCGACGCGATCTCCGCCGAACGGCCGCTTGTGCCACGTGGCGTAGCGCTCGAGGAGCAGGTTGACGACCTGGTTGTCGAAGTCGGTGCCGCCGAGGAAGACGTCGCCGCCCGTCGCCATCACCTCGAAGACGTTCTGATCAATCTTCAGAATCGTGGCGTCGAACGTGCCGCCGCCGAGGTCGTAGACCAGCACGGTCTTCGACAACTCACGGTTCATGCCGAACGCGAGCGCGGCGGCCGTCGGCTCGTTGAGCACGCGCTCGACCTTCAAGCCCGCCATCGCTCCGGCGCGGCGCACCGCTTCACGCTGCGGTTCCGAATAGTACGCAGGGCACGTCACGACCGCGCGCGTGACCGGCGTGTTGAGTGTCTGCTCCGCCATCTCGCGGCACTCTTTGAGGACCAGCGCCTGCACTTCGTCGAGCGAGAGCACCTTGTCGCCGAGCTTCACGGCCGCGCGACGGTCGGCGCCCTGCACGATTTCAAAGTGCGCGTGCTCCTTCACCTGCTTCACCGTCGGGCTCTCGTAGTCGCGGCCCACGAGTCGCTTCGCGCCGAAGATGCTCTGCGTCGGGTTGAGCACCATCTGCGACTTCGCCCGGTGCCCGAGGAGCAACTTGCCCGCGTTGGTCAGCGCGACGATGGAAGGAATCGTGTTGTAGCCATCGCGCGAGACGAGAATCTGCGGGCGGCCTTTGTTGAGCACCGCGCACGCGGAGTTCGTCGTGCCGAGATCGATGCCGATGAGCGCTCCGCTCGAGTCGCCTTGCTTCACGTCTTTCAAGAAGACGGGGCCGGTGGGGACAGCGGCGATCTGCGTCTGCTGCTGCGGAGGAGGAGGCGGCGGTGCATCGGGCACGCGCTGCAACACCTGCGGCGCAGCGGGCGGGGGAGGCGGCGGCGGCGCTTCACGACGAAGCTCCGGCAAGTTCGGCAGCGCTTCGGCTTGCTCGAGCGGCTCGAGATCGATCGCCACTCCGGAATCGGAAGAGGAGAACGGAATCTCCTCGGCGGCTGCGGCGGGCTTCGCTTGCGCGGCAGGTCCACCGGCGAGCAACGAGTCGAGGTCGAGCTCGATCGCCTTGCTGGTGTCTGCGTTCGAGGTCGCGGTGAAGATGTCGGTGGGATCGACGTCGAGCTCGAAGTCGCCTGCGTCTGCCTCGGGAGCCGCGGCCTTCTCGACCTCGGCGGCGAGTGAGAAGGGCTCGTCTTCGACTTCGCCTCCACCACCGAGCTTCGCGATCTCCGCAGCTGCGAGCTCAGCGGCCGTCGGCGCCGGCTTCGTTGGAGGAGGCGGAGCAAGCGGCGACTTCATTCCGCCCTGCGTGCCCGTCGGAATTTTCGGCGGCGGCGCGGTCGTGGCCGCAGGAGCGAGTGGAGATTTCACGCCGCCTTGCGTGCCCGTCGGAATCGCTGCGGCGGGAGCGAGTGGAGATTTCACACCGCCCTGCGAGCCCATCGGGATCGCTGGAGGTGGCGGCGCTCCTGCACTCGGCGGTGCGAGCGGCGACTTCACACCGCCCTGTGTGCCCGTCGGAATCGCCGGAGGTGGCGGCGCTCCAACACTCGGCGGCGCGAGCGGAGACTTCACGTCCGCCTGCGAGCCCGTCGGAATTTTCGGCGCGACACTCGGAGCGACCGCCGGCGCGATCGACGGAGCGATCGACGGAGCGAGCGGCGACTTCACTCCCGCTTGAGAGCCGGTCGGAATCTTCGGAGCCGGAGCAGCTGGAGCTGGAGCCGTAGCGTCGGGCAGCGAAGACTTGATGCCCAGCATGCGATCGACCAGCTCACGCGATGCGGGATCGAGCGTGACGAACTGCAGCCCCATGCCCGCAGGTCCGCCGGGATCATTCTCTCCGCGCACCCAGCGCACGATCGCCGTGCCCTGCAGCACACGCTGACCCGAGGCGATCTCGACCTTGAAGTTGAGCTCGGTGCCGACCGGCTTCGGCTCCCGCGTGCGGATGAACATGCCGCCGTCGGAGAGGTTGGTGGCGTACTTCGAGGCGAACTCGTCGAGGCCCTTGTGCGCCAGCTTCACCAATAAGCCAACTTGCTTGCGCTGGTTGGTGCGGTTCTCGTTGGACATCGGCGCGAGACTTTATGCTCAGTCGTCGCGAGCGCCCGCTCTTATCCACGACCCTACAGTCACGATGAACTGCAACGGCGAAGCTGGAATCACCATCGACATCGCCGGCATTCCATCTCCACATGCGGTGGGCTGGGTGCTCGTCATCTTCCGGTAGATCAACGAGCGCTGAACGTCGCCAGGCGTGACCATCACCGGCACTCCGGCGTTCACGCAGCCCGCGCCGCGGTTGTGCGGAGCGTTCACCAATTGCGCGTACGCCCCTGCGCGCGTGCCGGCGATTTGAAACATGCCCATCGTGCCGTGACACCCGACGCACTGACCGCCCTGCAGCGGAGCGACCGCCAGAATGTTCGCGTACACGTCGGTGAAGCGCGGCACCGTGACGTTGATGACGATTTGCCGCGTGATGGGCGCGCTCCTCCCATCGGTCACGCTGACGTTCAGAGTCACCGTCATCGGAGTCGCCGTCTCCGCCGAGAACCAGCGCTGCGCCGAGGGATTTCCGTTCTCGAAGAACGTGCCGCCGCCGCTCCACGTGAACTGGAGGAAGTCTCCATCTTCATCGGTCACGCCGAGCGCGAGGTCCACCACCTGGCCCGCGTAGACCGTGGTGCGGTTGGCGAGAATGTCGGGCATCACCATCGGCACGTGGTTGGGTCCCGCGTCACGTGGGCCCGCGTCGATGCCTCCCGCATCACTCGCGCCCGCGTCCGCACCGCCATCTGTGTTGAGGCCGCCATCGCGACGAACGCCTGCGTCCGTTCGACCAGCGTCACTTCCACCATCGATGTCGCTCATCGATCCGCCGCAGGCAGCGAGCCCACTGATCAAGATGATGAGACTGATCGGACGCACGAAGACACAGTGTAGCGGCCTGCCCCGCGGTCCTTTGCATTCCGAAAAATCCGCAGCGAAATGCTCCTGCGTACTTCGTCCCACACGGGAGTACTCAGCTCAGCCGGAGGGCTCATGAGGAACGACAGCGCGCGCCTTCCTGCTTCTGTGCCGCCGATGTGTCGGCCAACATCAACGCACCGGGCGACTCGGTGACCATGGTGAACAAGGACACCAGCACGCGCATGCACGAGCCGCATGCGCCGGACGAAAAGCAGGCGGGCCCGAAGCCCCCGCAGCCTCCGAAAGAGTCGCGTCCCACGCGGGCGAGTGCGCAGCTCGAGGTCGGGAAGTCGGTGTCGCTTCCCCCCGTGGAGAAGCCTCCGCCTCCGCCGCCAGCGACGGGAGCCACGCCCGCGCTGAAGAAGCCCGAGCCCAACCTCACGACGAAGCTGCTGCGGGAACACATCGCACGTGATGCGCCGCTGCGTGAAGCGTCGGTCGCGCGCTTCATGGCCGGAGTCAGCGGGCTCGCCGCGGTGCTCGCGATTCTCCTCATTCCGATGATTGGCGCAGGCATCGGCGTCGCGCTCGGGCTGATGCTCGGCGTGTTGACCGGCTACTACTTCCAGCTGAATCGGATGATAAAACGCGGCTGGTTCCACCCCGCCGTGTCGTGGATCAACGTGGCCATCGAAGTCTCGGTGCCCGCGCTCATCTTCCTGGTGGACGCGCGGCAGGGCGGAGTCCAGTACGCGCTCACCGCTCCGCCGGTGATGATCTGGGGCACGCTCATCGCGCTGTCGGGTCTGCGCGGAAACATCAAGCTGTCCATCGGCGCCGGTGTGCTCGCGTCGCTCGAGTACTCGCTGCTCTACGTGTTCGTCGCGTGGCCGCAACTACACGACGAATTGCTCGTGACGCTGCGACCGCCGCTCTTCGCCACGCGCGTCATCTTGCTCTTCGCTTCGTCGGTGCTCACCGCGGTCTTCGTGCAGCACTTGAATCGCCGCGCAGAAGAAGCGCTCGCCGCGGTGCGAAAGCGCGACGTGTTCGGCAAGTACCTGCTCCATGAGCGGCTCGGCATGGGCGGCATGGCCGAGGTCTACCGCGCGACGTACAGCCCCGAAGGCGGCTTCGAGAAGGTCGTGGCGTTGAAGCGCGTGCTCCCGCACTTCGCCGACGACGAGGCGTTCATCGACATGTTCCGCAAAGAAGCCGCGCTGTGCAGTGGCTTCTCGCACCCGAACATCGTGCAGGTGTTCGACTTCGGTCGCTTCGACGACAGCTACTTCCTCGGCATGGAATACCTCGACGGCGCTCCGCTCGGCCGCGTGCTGCGTGCACACAAGGGAACCGGTCTGCCGATTCCGGCCGTGCTCCACCTCGCGGTCTCGCTGTGTGAGGCGCTGCAGTACGTGCACGAGCGCGTCGGTCCCGAGGGCCGGCCGCTCAATCTGGTGCACCGCGATTTGAACCCGCCCAACGTGCTGCTCTCGAAGTTGGGAGAGGTGAAGCTCACCGACTTCGGCATCGCGCGCTCGACGTCGCACATCCAACACACCGAGAGCGGCATGGTGAAGGGCAAGCCCGGCTACTTCGCGCCGGAGCAGGTGAAGGGTGACTTCGATTCGCGCATCGACTTGTTCGCGCTCGGCGTCACGCTCTGGGAATGCGTTGCGGGCGAGCCGCTCTTCAGCTCGTCTGATCAGGCGCAGATGCTGCGCAACATCTTCGAGAAGCCGGTGCCGTCGCTGGCCACGAAACGCAAAGACATGCCGCTCGCGCTCGATGCGTTCATTCAGCAACTGCTCGAGCGTGACGTGAACAAGCGCACCCCGTCGGCGCGCGTGGCGTTGCAGTCGCTCCGCGCGATGGACGCCGGAGCCGTCGGCGCTGGAGCGCGTTCACTCGCTTCGGCCGTCGAGCTGACGATTCGGACCGTCGCTCCGAGCGTGCAGGACTTGAAGTCGGCTTCGGCGAACTCGCGCGTGTCGCAAGACGCGAAGACGTTGCCCGGTCGCTAGTTCAACGTCTCGATGTCGGCGGTCGCCGCGTTGAGCTTGAGCAGGAACACCTGGTTGTTCTGCCCGAGGCCCCAGATGCGCGCGCGCGCTGGGTCGCTCACCACCGCGAAGCTGTTGCCGTAGCTCTGCATGTTGAGCCGCCACGCGCTCCAGCGGTTGTTCATCGCGTCGTAGACCGGCACGCGCGTCACGCCCGCGGTCACGTCAGCTGGAGTCTGGAAGCCAATCGCACACAGGATGAGCGACGTGCCCGGCATCAGCGCCGACTCGCGAATGAAGCCCGACATGTTGGCCGCCATGTCTGCTTTCCCCGCGGGGTTCAGCGCACGCAGCGTGTTGTTGGCGAGCGAGTATTCGAAGACCTCGCCCTTCGCGTTTCCGACCGAGGAGATGAAGAGCACGCGATCTCCACTCGGCTCGTACACCGCGGTCTGGTTGTCCGGGCCCATCTGCGGGAGCGCCGCGCCGCCCATCGCCGTCGGCATCAACTCGACCCACGGGCCGCTGCGGCTCTCGAGCTTGAACAAGCCGTCGGGCGTCCACGCCAACACGCCGGTTGGAATCTCCACCAGCGTGTTCACGTATTGGTTGCCGCCGAGCTCCTGGCGAACGCGCGTGAGGTCGAACTCCATGACGCTCGCGCTCGCGTCGTAGAAGAACGTGTAGGGGTTCTTGTAGATGACCATGCGCCGCAGCGCGCGCGAGTACGTGTACATCTTGTAGGTGTGCACGGCCATCCACGGGCGGCCCTTCGGGCTCCAGTGACCGGGCATCTGATCATTGGTGAACGTGCGCTCGAACGGCAGCTCCGGTCGGTAGCCGATGGAGAATCGGTTCTGATCAATCGTGTACTGCAGCACATCGGTGCCCGACCACGCGGAGTGTCCACCCGACCAGCGCAGGAGTTGTCCGTCGTCGCCGTTGAACGCCGCGGTGCCCCAGTCGTGATTCGTCGCGGGACGATTCGGTGACGGCACGCTGACCCACACGTTGTCGGCGGCGCCGGTGATTCGCGCCGAGATGCTCGCGAGCTCTCCTGCATCCGGAACGCCTGCATCGGAGAACCACGCTGGGTCGTAGCGATCGCCGCGTCTCGTCACCGTGCCCGGAGTTGCTCCGTACATCGTGGTGCCCGCGGTGTCGGTGACGGAAGGGTCGATGCGAATCGCCCAGGTCTCTCCGCGCGCCTGGTCGTCGGGGTAGCCGTTCTTGATGTGGAGCACCGCGACGTCTCCGCTGCCGACCGCGGCGCCGAACGTGAAGCCCGCGTTGGTGGGAGAAGGCCCGAGCGAGGGAGCCGTCATCGGCGCGAAGCGTTTGATCAACGCCCAGGTGTGCGACGCGAAGTCGAACCTCCACAGCTCCATCGGCAGCGAGGAATACGGAGACGCGACGTAGTCAGTCGTCGAGCTGCTGGTGAAGCCGCCGAGCAGCACCGTGGTGCGCGCGCCGGGCAGATAGAGAAGTCGATGTCCACCACGCGGAGTCGGAGAGACCGGCGGCGTGTGTTCCGTCCACTGCTCGGTGGCGAAGTCAAAGGTCCACGTGTCGCTGAGGAGTTGATCCAGCTGATCACCCCCGAAGAGCAGCGCCTGATCTCGCTCGGGGTCCGTGGAGAGAGAAGGGTAGCTGCGCTGCGGAGGCTCGGTCGCGAGTGCGAGCTGCCGCCACGTGTTGCCAGGCACGTCGTAGATCCACGTGCCCGGCGTGCCCGCGTCGGTGTGCACGTTCGCCCCTCCGAAGAGCAGCACCTTCGTGCCCGCGGCGTTGGCCGTCATCGCGCCCCACATCAGTCGCGGCTGCATCGGTCCACCGGCGGGGTCGGTCGTCGGCGCATGGAAGGTCCACGCGCGCGCGACCGCGTCGTACGAGAACGTGCGATTCCACAAATAGAAGAGCAGCCGGGTCTGCGGCCCGAGCCACGCGGTCTGCTGAAAGCTCGTCGTGCCGCCGTACACCTCGAAGCTCGGGCGCGGAAAACCTGAACGGTCTTGCTGCTCGAAGCTCTCCGTCGCGAAGTCGGGCGCCATCGAGTTGCCCGTCATCGGGCCCCAGTTCTGCCCGGGCGGGTACGCGTTGCGCCAGGCGGTCTCTCCGAGCGTGAGGGCCTGCACGTCGTAAGGCTGCGGGTCGTGGGTGCGCGCGCCGCCGACCAACACGTACTCGCTGGTGCTCGGGAGATAGATGAGCGCCGCCTGCATGCGCGTGCCGACGTCTCCGCTCGTGAGTCGCGCGAAGGTGTTGGCCGCGAGATTCACCGGGCACGTTCCCGCGTCGGCGATGATGCAGCGGCCGAGGCACGGCTCGAAGCCCGCGTTGCACGTGAAGCCGCACGCGCCGCCGGTGCACGTCGCCGTCGCGTCCATGGGAGCGGAGCAGGGTGTGCACGAGCTCCCGCAGCTGGTGATGGCGTCGTCGGGGACGCAGGTTGCGCTGCACTCGTGCGTGCCCGTCGCGCAGGAGAGACCACCGCCGCCTGCGGTTCCTCCTCCCGTGTTTGCGCCGCCTCCGCCAGTGCCGCCGCCTGTGCCGGAGTCGTCGCCGCCGACGATTCCTGGGCATGCAGTGATGCACAGCGACGACAGGATGAGCAGCACTCGACGCATCACGCCTCCTCGCACGAACTGCCTGGACTTCCCCTCACCCTGACCCTCTCCCGCAGGGGCGGGAGAGGGGATCTTCGCGCTTCACGGCTTCTTCGTTCTCCACGCTCGCAACGCGGCGAGCGTCCGCGCGCGGTCGGGCACTTTCGCGAGCTCGGTTTCGGCGCTCGCCGCCAATTCCGTCGAGCGCGCGACGTTCGCCGGCTTGAGCAACATCGCCCGCGCGAGCGTGAACTCGAGCTCTCCGCGCCAACCCGCGAACGTCGGATTCGCCGCGATGAGCTTGAGCCCGCGATCGAGCGTCTCGACCGCGCGGTCACGTTGCCCGCTCGCGGTGAACGCCAGCCCCGCGTAGTGCAGATTGAGAATCCATTCGGCGCTCGTGGGCTCGAGCCGCGCGCTCTCGTTCTTGAACAACGTGTCGGCCATCGCGCTCGCCTCGGCGTGACGCCCCAATCGCACCCACGCCTCGATGACCTGCCGCTGCACCTCGGCGCCATCGGGGGCGTTCTCGAGCCCCAACTTCTTCAGCAGCGCGAGTGAGCGGTCGAGCATCTCCGGGCCTTCGGGGCTCGAGCCTGACTTTGCTGGCGGCGCCGAGCTGAAGCTCTTCGCGGTCAGCGCGTTGCCGAGCATCGAGTATGCGATGGCGGTGTAGAGATTTTCTCCGCGCTTCTCTCCCATGGCGATGACCTTGCGCGACGCGGCTTCGGTCTCGTCCCAGTTCGCGAAGCGGGTGTTGGTGAGCGCGATGTTGGCCCACACCAGCAGCGAGCTGTCGGCGTTGTCGCCCAGCATGCGCCGCTCGAGCGCGAGCGCGTCGTTCCACGCCTTCAGCGCCGTCGCGTAGTCGCCGATGGTGTCCGACATCGCGCCGTAGTTGTTGAGCTCCATCACCTCGGCGAGCGATTCACCGCCGTGCGCGAGCCGCAGCGCCGCGATGGCCTTCTGTACATGCGGCAGCGCCTCGGCGCTTCGACCGGTGCTCGCGTAGACGAGCGAGAGTGCGTGCTCGACGAGGAAGTCCTGATGCGGCGTGCGACCGGCGCGTGCGATGAGCCGCAACGTCGGTTCAATCATCGCGTCCACCTTCTCGCGAGAGCCGCCCATCAGCGCGTTGGTGGCGAGCAGCTCCATCGAGGCGGTGGCGACGTAGCTGTCGAGGCGCGCCGGCTCCGCGATGTCGATGACCTCGCGGTACACGGCGGCGGCTTCGGGGAACTTCCCGCTGGTGCTGTAGGAACTACCGAGCTTCATCAGCGCCGAACACTGCAGCGACGGCGCCGGCCAGGTCTTCGCCTCGTCGGCGATGGCGCGGAGCTGTTTGCGAGCCGGCCCCCGCTCTCCGATGGTGGCGTCCACGTCGGCGAGCACCAGCTCTTCGCGCAGCGTCTGCGCCCGCTCGGTGAACTTCGCTGGCACGACCTCGGGAACGCTCAACGCGCGCGCATCGGCGCATGAGCTCACCATCGGCACACCACCGACGATGACCACCATCGTGTTGCGCACGCGCGGGTCGTCTCTGGTGGCGAGCATGTTGGTGATGGTGGCCAGCGCGCGGCGGCGCTCTTCGAGACAATCGAGCTGCAGCCCGAGCGCGGCTGCCGGTTGTTCGGCCGTGCACGCCGCGTGGCCAGCCTCGAGCCACTGTTGCGCGTAGGTGTCGAGCGCCTTCTCGGCGTAGGGCCAGCGCGCGGCCTCGACCGGGCTCTTGCTCAGCGCGACCTTCAACTTCTCGCGGAGCCCATCGTTCCACGCCAACGCGAGACGCGACTCGAGGGTGTCGCAGGGTGTCGAGCGGAGCTGCTTCAGCCCGAGCGCTCCCGCACCGAGCAGCGCCACGACTGCCGCCGCGATGG
>JAEUJS010000181.1 GCA_016792935.1 Archangium sp.
CGACGTACCAGCGCTCGACGCCGCGCACGGTCTGCTTCTCGTGAACGATGGCATCGGGCGGGCACTCGTCTGAACAGAGCTTGCACAGGCGACAGAACTCGTCGGCGCCGAAGGTCTGCGGGCGATCTGCACGCAGCGGCACGCTGGTGAGTACGCATGCCAGACGGAAGTTGGATCCATACCTCGCGTTGATCAGCGAACCGTGTTTGCCGAGTTCCCCGAAGCCACACT
Source organism: Archangium sp. (assembly GCA_016792935.1). Classification (GTDB taxonomy): domain Bacteria; phylum Myxococcota; class Myxococcia; order Myxococcales; family Myxococcaceae; genus Archangium_A. The sequence continues at coordinate 232 of JAEUJS010000181.1, forward strand.
CGATCGCCGGTGGAATCAACACGATGGGACCTGCGAGTGGTCCTCCATGTGGCGACGCGTCCCACCCGCGCTCACGCAGCCAGCTCGCGACTTCCTTCGCGATGCGAATGCCGCGGCCGTACTGTTTCACGACCTCCGCGTTCGAGCGCGGCAGCGGAGCGGTCTGCATCTCCTCGTAGTTCTGCGCGACGCCGAACATCACGACCCACTTCCACGAAGGGACTGCCTGATTTTCGAAGACCCATTCGTCGCGGAACGCCGTGATGCCGACCAACTCGGCTCCACGCTCGAGGGCGAAGCGTTTGACGTCGTCGCTCCAGGCTTCGGCTGTTCTCGCCTCCGCAGTTGCGGCGAGCGGTGCGAGCTGGAGATCGAGCGCGGCCTGGCGATCGATGCGCGCCTGCTTCACTTCTTCCGACACCGGGCGACCGTAGAACCACTTCTGCAGCGGGCCGTGCGCGGTCGTCTCGGGTGGGTGCCAGTAGATCGGTGACGGCCGCCGCACTCTGGATTCGCCGACACCATTGATGGTGTTGCCGGAGATCGATGGCCACAGCGCCAGCTGTTCCGGGTCCGGCTTCCAGTCATGCGGCTTTCGCGCCATCTCGGGTGGGAATCTGCCTGACTTTCGTTAGGGTGGGCGCATGCGTCGTGCACTTCTCGTCGGTCTTTGTCTGTTGGTCCCCGCGCTCGCCCTCGCCCACATCTCGGGCAATGCGAGTCCGCTCGCTGCGAACTCAACGCAGGAGATCACGCTCAACGTCGGGCACGGCTGCGAAGGCGCTGACACGTCCTTCGTGCGCACCGTGATTCCTGCGGGAGTCACCAACGTGCGCGCGATGACGAGCGACTTCGGCCGCGCGACCGTCGAGAAGGACATGACGGGCAACGCCATCGCCGTGAACTGGGTTCGCGCCGACGCGGATCTGATTCCCGAAGACACGAACTTCTACAAGCTGGTGATTCGTGCGCGCCTGCCGAACGCACCGTTCACCACCGTGTTCTTCCCCACGGAGCAGCGCTGCAAGCTCGAGGACGGCGGCGTCGCCATCTCGCTGTGGACCGACACGACGGGCATGCCGGTGGACGCGGGCGCTCCTGAAGCGGCACCGTCCATCGTGCTCGTGCCTGCGCACAAGAACGGCTGGCACCAGATCACCGTGCCGGTGGCGGTGAGCAACATGGCCGTCTACTTCTCCGATGCGCAGATCGTGTGGCGCGGAAACCAGGCCTACAGCCCCGTCGCGTCGGTGAACGCTTTGATCAGCACCACGCCCGGAGTCACCGGTCTCACCGCGCTCGCCGCGAACGATCAGATCTGGGTGAAGTACTGATGCGTTGGTTTTTGCTCCTCGCGTGCGCGTTGGCGCTCGGTGCGTGCCCGCCGCCTCCGCCGCCTGCCGACGCGGGTGTCGATGCGGGAACGCCGAACACGCTCGAACATTGTCTCGACGCGCCCGACACCATCGTGCGCCAGCCGTCGGGTGAGTTGCCGTGCGACTTGTTGCCTCCGGGCTTCAAGGTCGAGCGCTGAGCTGATCGTCAGGCTGTCGAGAACCCGCGCGTCGCACTCGCACGCAGCGGGTCCATGGCATGTCCGGGATTGCGGCCGCCTGTTAAGCGGCATGAGCTGGGTTCGACTCCCAGTGGGCCCTTGGTTTCAGACTGCTGGCGAGCGACCACCATCGACGTTGATGGCAGTGCCCGTCACGTACGACGACGCGTCTGACGCGAGGAACAGCGCGACGTTCGCGAATTCCTCAGCGAGCCCCATTCTTCCGAGCGGGATTTCCTTCACGCGCTTCGCGGCGTAGTCGTCGAACGAGACACCAGCGCGCGCGGCGGCCTGCACGTGTTGATCGGCTTCGATGAAGCCAACGCAGAGCGCGTTCACGAGCACGTTGTGCGGAGCGAACTCGTGCGCGAGCGACTTGGTGAGCGCCATACCTGCTGCGCGTGAGAGCGTGCTCGGAGCGGACGCGGGCTGCGGCGCCTTCGCTCCGATGTTGAGCACGTTGATGATTCGGCCCCAGCGGCGATCTCTCATGTGCGGCCAGGCGAAACGGATGAGTCGAACCGCGGCGAAGAGCTTCTGCTCGAGATCGGCCTGCAGGATTTCGTCGGTGAGTTTTTCGAACGGCAGCGCCTTCGCGGTGCCGGCGTTGTTCATCACGATGTCGATGGGCCCGAGCGCGTTGGTCGCCTCGTCGAACGCGCGCTGCACGTCGGCGGCGATGGAGACGTCGGCGCGAATGCCGGTGACTCCGAGCTGCTTCACGACGCCGTCGAGCGCGTCTTGCGTGCGGCCGACGACCGCGACCTTCGCTCCTGCTTCGACGAAACGCTTCGCCGTCGCGAGGCCGAGTCCCTTCGTGCCACCGGTGATGATCGCGTTGCGCCCGCGCAGAGTGAGGTCCATGCGCGCGGTTTAACGCTTCACGACGGAACCTGCAGGAGTCGAACCTGCCTCTCCCCCGAAGGGAGTGCACCGAGTAGCAACCGGGCTGGCACCCACGAGCCAGATGAAGTTCCAACAATTCAAAGAGGAAGGCGGAGGAGTCGAACCCCACGCCCGTCAGGACGCCCACTCGTTTCGAGCGAGGTCTGGCGCCACGCCAGATCACCTTCCGTCGAATCAGCTGCGACTCAGAGCGGAGCGAGACGACGGGTGGCGATTGCGGCGGTGCATGCGCTTTTGACGATCGCGCTTCGAATTATCTGACGACGTCGAAGAACAAACCGAACTGGACCTGGAGCGCGCCGGCGGTGACGTCGAGCGGATGCACGAGCCAGCCAATCTGAAACGCGACGCCCGCGGGGTTGCGCTTGAAGACGCCGAGCGTGAGGTTGATGCGCGGGGTGTGGAAGGAACCGGTCGCGCCCGGCTCGGTGACGAAGCGATCGACGACGGCGGCTCCGAGGACGACTTCGAGCTTCTCGAACTGCACGCCGTAGAAGAGCGGCGCGGCGAGCTCGAGCGTGGTGGTGAGCGGCAGACCGAAGCGGCCAGCGACATGGCCCGCTCCGAGGAGCGCGATGGAGAAGATGTGTTCCACGCTGCCGGTGCGCGCGCGGATGAATTCACGCTTCACGTCGATCGTCGTGCCGAGCGTGAGCGTCTTCTGCGGAGCGAAGAGCGTGCCCTGCCCTTGCAGCGAGACGCCGACGTCCATCGAGCGGCCGAGGCCGTAGCGGCCGTTCGCGCGCAGCTCGGGGAGCGGAACGCCATCGGGATAATCGGTGCAGGAAAAGATGCCGCCTGCGCCGTCGCCGGGATTTCCACAGAAGCCCGCGGTGCCGAGCTGGCCTCCGACGCGAAGTGCATTTGGAGCGACGACGCTCGCGGTCTGCATCGGCGTGACGGTCGAACACCCGCTCACGAGGCAGAAAAGGAGGAAGGGCCTCACTTCGACTTCTCCTGCAGCCAGTCGATCACTGCGCCGGTCCACCGCTCGTCGAACGCGGGCACGTGCGTGATGTCCTGCATCGTCCACAGCTCGACCGCTTTGACATTGCACGCAGGCGCTTCGCCGGTGGTCTCGGTGTCGGCGTTTCCGAGGAAGTCGTATTTGCTCTCGAGCGTCTTCGCTTCGTCACATTCCGCGCGGCGTTGGAAACGGCGGAACGTCTCGCGTGCCGACGGGTATTGGCCCTCGGAGCCTTCGTAGAGAATCGTCTCGTCCTTCGTCCCGTGCACCAGCAAGACGGGGACGACGCGGCCACCTTCGCAGTTGCCGTCACGGCTCCACGTCGAGCCGGCGAGTGAGACCACACCGTCGATCGCGTCGCTCGCTTCGCACGCCATGCGCAAGCCCATGAAGCCGCCGTTGCTGTGGCCAATGACGAACACCTTCGTGATGGCGCGCTTGCTCTTCACGTCGTCGATCACCGCGCGCAAGAACGAGACGTCGTCGACGTTGGTGCGATCGAAGTCGCAGCAGTAGTCGCTCCCGTTCCAGAAGCGTTTGCCGAGCGAGTTCACCGTGCCGTTCGGCCGCGCGAGCACGAACTGCTTCGGCTCGACCACGTCTTGAAATGGCGCGACCACGCTCTGCGCCCAGGCGCTCGCCGCGTAGCCGTGAAGGAGCACGACGAGCGGCAGCGGCGTTTCCGGTGACGCGTCTTTCGGGGCGAGCACGTCGAACGGCCGCTGCTGCACCTGGAAATCGGGAGCGCACGCGCTGACCAGCACGACGCACCACAGCCACGGAAGACGCATGCGCGTTCCGTAGCATGTCAGGCGCGCACGCACGGCGTCGTCCTCGCCCGCATCAGCCTCGGTGGTGGATCCTGGTAGACACACCGGTCTCAGAAGCCGGCGCTCACTTTCGAGCAGGCGAGTTCGACTCTCGCCCGGGGCACTGCAACACTTTCGGACGAGACGTGACCAATGGTGGTCCAACGGGCCGTAACCCCGCCGCTCTTCGGAGCATGGTGAGTTCGATTCTCACCTCGTTCACTTCACACTCATCGAGGGCGACGTGGCGCGGTGCAATGCGCCGAGCGCCTCGATGGCGTCGTCAAGAGCACGGCAGGAAGGAGTCGAACCTTCAGCAGCGGGTTTTGGAGGCCCGTACCCTTACCGATCGGGCTTCTGCCGTATGAGAGTTGTGTACTCCGAGTGCCGACCCTCGGAATCGAACCGAGATGATCCGCTCTTCAGGCGGTTGCATGAACCATCACTGCCAGATCGGCGCACGGCGCTTCACCAACGTTTGAACTCGGTGCTGACGAAGCGGCGATGCATGCAGGTCGAGACGAAACGCTTTCGAAAATTCTGACGCGTCACGATCGAAGTCAGTCGCGCGCGCGCGTCGCGTCTTCTTTCGCGCACGGTTCGTGACGCTTCTTGGTGAGGCGACTGGCTTGTCACGTCAGCGAGACGGGTTCGAATCCCGTACGGACCGCTTGATGCTTCCGTAGCTCAGTTGGATTCAGAGCACGTGGTTGCGGACCACGAGGCCGGGGGTTCGAGTCCCTCCGGGAGCACTTTCTGCGGTGTAGATCAGCGGCCAGATCACCGGGCTCATATCCCGGCCGTCGTCGGTTCGAGTCCGACCTCCGCAACTCTCATTTCTGCTTCGGCGCACCGCGTTCCTCGACGGTGAACATCTCGTCGTCGCTCGTGCTCTCGAGCTTCTTCGCCGCTTCCGGA
>JAEUJS010000202.1 GCA_016792935.1 Archangium sp.
TCCCGCCGAGCTCGTGAATCAGCGTCACCGCGCCGAGCAATTCGCTCGCGGTGCGGGCGGGGCCCTTGCCGTCGAAGATGAGTGGATCGTTCGCCATCGAGGCGACGATTTTCGGATCGCGTGAGAAGTCCGCGTCGATGAGCTCGAACACCGCGAGGCGCGGCGCGACGACCGAGAAGAACTTCACGACACCGACGAGGCCGCCGGGTGCGTTGACCTCGAGCGCTCCGGCCGAGGTGATGAGGCCTGCGAGCCTGGGTTTTTCTTTGAGCGTGTAGAGCGTGACGATCGCTCCGCCCATCGAGTGGCCCATGAGGAAGAGGGGCTTGCCGTTGGTGGTCGACTGCACCTGCTTCACGAAGAGATCGAGATCGCCCAGGTACTCGTCGAAGCGGTTGATGAAGACGCGATCGCCTTCGGAATCTCCGTGACCGCGCAGGTCGAGCGCGTGCACCTCGTAGCCCTGGCGCGCGGCGTCGGCGGCGAAGTCAGCGTAGCGATCTCCATAGTCCTTCAGGCCGTGCACCACGATGAGCACGCCTTTGCTCTCGGTCTGCGGCTTCCACACCTGCGTCAGGAGCTTGAGCCCGTCCTTCGCCGTGAGCCGCGCCTCGGTGTGCACGATGTCGTCGGGCGGTTTGGGCGCGACGCGTTTGCCTGCCACGTAGGCGGGACCCGCGCAGCCCACGCCAAAGGCGAGCACCGCGACGAGAAGGACCACGATGACACCGAGCGCTCCGAAGAGTTTCTTGGCCATAAACGGTTTATGTCACAGCGGGAGCGGGTTGATACGAATTCGTGAAAGGAATTTCGAACTGCAGCGGCAACGACTCGGCCTGTCCCGACACGGCGAGTGGAGCGTGTGACGGCGAAGAGCGCTGCAGCGGTTCGAGCGCGTCGTGCCTCGGATGGATTTGCGACGACGCAGTGGCTCGGTTCCGCCTGCTGCTCACGAGCTCTCAGGGCCGCAGCACCACGACGCCCCAGCCTGTGGGCACCACCAATGCGTCGAGTGCTCCGGTTTCGCCGAACGACGGCACCACAGCGGAGTACCAATCTGGCCGATCGAGACGCTCGCCCGGAAACTCGCTCACCCGCCAGCGGACACGCCCCGATTTCGCGTCGACCGCGACGAGCTCGCACTCGTCTCCCATTTCGTCAATGAAGCGAACGAAGAGCGCACAGTCGCCCACGAAGGTCACGGCGCTCTTCGCTGGAACCGCGCCGCCTTTCATCCGCCAGCGCTCCTTGCCGGTCTGTGCGTCGAGCGCGAGCAGTCCCTCATCGGTGCGAAAGGCGAGTACTCCGGCGCCCAGGGCGAGGTGCGACTCGCTCGCGGCTGACGCCTTGTGGGCCCACCGCTTCTTTCCCGTGCGTGCGTCGAGCGCGAACACCCCTCCAACCGCCGCCGCGTAAACGGTGTTGTCGGTCGCCACCGGCGCCCCGGCGATGTCGAGCGCCTTCCATTGCACCTTGCCAGTGCGCGCGTCGATCGCGAAGAGCTGATCAGGAGCGTTGAAGAGCAACTCTCCCGAGAGAGCGAGTGCGCCGTGGCCGTACTTGTTCGGCAGCGCACACGACCAGCGCTTGCGGCCCGTCGTGAGGTCGACCGCGACCGCGCCCTGCTTGGTGGCCACCATCCACGTGTCCTCGAAGCGCACCGGCGCGGAGACGATGTTGCCCACCTTCGCCGAGCTTTGGACCTGTCCGTCAGTCAGACGGAGCGCACAGATGCGATCCCCCAGCGCCAGCACGAGCCGGTCGCCGTCGATGAACCCGCCACCCGTCATCACGTTGGATCCGCTGGCGAGCGTCTGCTCCCAGCGAAGGACTGGCTTCGCCCGGCTGATGTCGAGGGCGCCCACGGTCGACGCAGTGGCTCCGTACACCACGCCCTCGAAGACGAATGGATGACCGCCACGCGCGCCACCGCACACGACCGCCTGAATCGCCTTCACTTTCGTCGGCGTCGGGGCCCACACGCTCCCCGTGAACTCGTTGCGCTGCGCGAAGCCGCCGTTCCACGCGGCTTTCACCTGCGCCGGGGCGGCAAGAGCGATCGCAGACGCGCTCCCCGCAGGTGGCTCCCACGCGGGGAGCATTCCGCGCCACGCATCGAAGGCCGCGGCCCACAGCTTCTTCGCCTGGGTCGCCTTCGGGACGGTGCCGAGCCACCGCAACTCGCCAAGCACCACCGAGCCGTCGTGGTCATAGGCCGAGATCTGTGCCACCAGGGCATCGGTCAATCTTCGCGCCTTCGCAGCAGCCATTTCGTAGACGTCTTCCGGACGCGCGACGAGCCGGCCCTTCACGAAGAAGTCGTCGTGAAACTCGTTGCCATCGATGCAGCTCGCGACCAGGCCCGACGCAGGAGAAGCGATGATCTCGCCGTTGGCAGAGGTGAAGTGCAGCCAGTCGGGAGGCGGGTGTGTTCTCACCTGTGAGTGCACCAGCGCGAGAAGGCCAGCGGCGTTCTTCGCCTTCCGCACGAGAGAGAGGTCGATGCCCACCTTCAGCACGGTCTGTGACTTCGTCTGTTGTTTGGTCATGTGTCCCTGACGCGGCAAAGGTGGCAACCGTCGCACGACGGTGGTTCAGCCCTGCACGAGCGCCGCCCCGACTGACGAGCCAGCCGGCGCGACCGTCGCACGAAAGTCACCGTGAGCTAGCTTCTCGGCAGATGCGCGACGCACTCGGTGGCGAGCGAGACGAGCAGCGCCAGCCGATCGCGATCGAAGTACTTCGGCTTGCTCGACTCGGCGTCGATGATGCCCACGACCTTGCCGTTGGGATCGAGCAACGGAATGCACGCCTCGCTCTGCACCTTCGGGTCGCACTCGTAATAGGCGCCACCGCTCGCGAGGTGCGCCTTCACGTCGTCGATGATGAGCGCCTTGCCCGACTGCGCGACCTGCACGTTGTTCGAGCTCTTCGCGAACGCCTCGGTGAGCGGAAATTCGGGGCGGCTCTCGACGCCGCGGTAGGCGAGCTTCACCAGCGCCTGCCCGTCGGCGACGGTGCGTGACTGGTAGATGCCCAACCAGTCGGCCTTGAGCCGCAGGTGGATCGATTCCACCAGCGCGTCGAGCGTGATGAGCGCGAAGGAGTTCTGGATCGAGCGACCGCCGAGGACTTTGGACAGGTCGTACGGCGTGGGATCGAGCTCGTCTTTCAAGGAACACGAGCCGTCGAGCGACAGCCTGGGCACCTTGTACTGGTAGAGCGCGTTGAGCGCTGACGGCGTGGCCGGGAGCGAGGCCTTCTTCGCCTCGTCGAGCACTTCCCAGAGGATCTGCTGCGACTCACGGACGGCGGAGACGTCAGCGGTGAGGCCGACCTTCGTGAGGTACGAGCGCGCGTCCATGACGTGAGATCTAGTTGATGGCGACGATGAACGCGATGACGGCGATCAGCAGCACGATGGCTCCGAAGATGAGCGCGAGCGTGTTGATCATCATCTTGGTGCGCACTTCGCTGGGGAACTGCGAGCGATCGATCTTTCCGTGCTGCGTGCAGTGGTAGCTCGCGAACGCGACCGACAGCATCACGCCGACGAGCCCGCCGGTCGCTCCAGCGGCGCTGTTCGACTGGCGGGTCAGCGCGGAACCACAGGTGGGGCACGAGTAGGTGGCCATGGCGCCAGACACTATCTCCCTGAGCGCCCGAAGTAGTCTCCGCCGCGATGCTCTTCTTCGACGTCGCGAAGCAACTGGTCGAGAAGTTCGGCGGAAGCGCAGCGCTCGTTGCTCCAGTCGAAGCCATCTGGCCGACCGTCGGGCCCATCCTCGACGTGCCGAAGTTCAAGGGAGCCGCGTTCCTCGCCACGAACGACGGGTACGTGCACGTGCTCGGGAGAACGCTGCTCTTGCTCGACAGCGATGAGGCGCCGCGTTCGCTCGCGGAATACCGGACCTTCGGAGCGCCGTGCGCCGGAGGAAGAGGCGCCTACGTCTTGAGCTCGGAGCGCTCGGCGCGGGTGTACGCCCTGCGCGCGGGGCAGCAGCCTGCGTTCGCGAGCGGCACCAAGGTCGATGCCGGAGCCGCGCTGACCAACGGTGCAGTCAGCCTTCACGATCTGATCGACGTGATGGGCGAGCGCTTCGTGCGCGCGGAATTGAGCAAGGCCATCTCCGCTGCGGGCGTGACGTTGCCGCAGGACGTGGTCGAAGCGCTGCTGACGCCGCTCTTCTCGCACGTGGAGATCGTCGAGCTCGGCGACTCGCTCTTCCTGCAGGGAGAAGTGGTGCCCGCGGAGCTGTTCATGAAGCACAACGACGAGCTGATGAACGCGGCGCGCAGGCCGGCGATCGCGAAGCAGGTGGTGCTCGGCTTCACCGCGCTGAGCGAAGTCGCGTCGCGTCCGTTGGAGTGAGTCAGGCCGCGGGCCGCGCCACCGAGGTCAACGCTTCGAGCGTCCGCGCATCGAGGCTGCGCTCGAGCAGCACAGCGCGTTCTTCCGTGCTCAGTCGACCGTGCGAGAGCTCGTCGTGCAGGAGCGCGGCGGCCACCACGCGCGACAGCGCACCCGTGGGCGTGGAGCTGAGCTCGTCGAGCGCATGGCGCACACCGTCGTCGGGGAGCAGCTGCTCGACCCAGCCTCGGCCCACGCCCTGCGGCAGGCGGCGGCACACCACAGCCAACCACGTCGTCAGCTCGACCGCCGCGAGTGAGGTGAGGCCGATGCGTTCAGCGAGCGCCAAAGCGAGCGTCCCCGCGCGCTCCGCGTGTTCTGCCGCGTCGGGAGCGGTGGCGCGCAACACGCTGAGCGCCAGACCGGCGCCCGCGCGCGCCGTGGTCCACGCGCGGGAGCTCTCTTCACGCGCCTGCTTGTGCTCGAGGAACGCGCGCTGAACCATCGAGTGCAGCGCGTCGCGCTCGACCGGCTTGCGCAGGTAATGGTGGATGTGGCCGTCGTTGACCGCCGCGACGACCGCGTCGAGGTCGGCTTCGCCGGTCAGCAGAACGCGCACCGAGTTGGGCACCAGCAGCCGCGCTTCGCTCAGGAACTGCGCGCCCGTCATGTCTGGCATGCGCATGTCGCTGACGATGACGGCGAAGTCGCGATCGGCGCGCAGCAAAGCGAGGGCTGCCTTCCCTCCGACCGCGGTGACGATGGGGCACATGCGCCGGAGGTTTCGTTCTAGCCCCGCCAGCACGTGCGGCTCGTCGTCGACGCACAACACCCGTTCGATGCTCATGCTGCTTCTCCTTCGGGTTCTGATTGGTTTCCGAGCAGATCGCGCGCGCCCGGGATCAATGCGGTCACGCCCAGCGCTGCGGCGAGCGCGTCGACTTCGGCCGCGTCGGCGGCGCCGTCGGCTTCGTCCTCGAGCAGCACGCACAGCGCGGTGACGGCGCGCGGGTCAGCGGCGGTGACGGCCGCGGGACGCTCGGCGCTCCACCGCACGGCGTTGACCACGCTGCTCGGCATGCCCCACAGGCCGAGGAGCACCGCGCCCACCTCGAGGCTCGTCGCGCCGAACTGTTCCAGCTCGAGCGCGTGCCGTCGCTGGCGATCGGGAGCGGCGTTCCACAACGCGCGGTAGCGCTCGGGCGCAGCGCACGCCAACCCGACGGCGCCGACGTCGACCAGCAACGCGCTCTCGGACGCCAGCAGGAGCGTCGACCGCGCACCCGCGAAGAGCCGCGCGAGCTTGGAGCGCTTCACGGCGCGCGCCTGGAGCGCCCCGAGCACCTCGAGCGGCGCGTTCGGACCAAAGAGCTCGACCAGCAACACCACCTCGCGCACGCGATCGAGCCCCAGCAGCGTCACCGCTTCCCGCACGGAGCCGACCTTGCGCGCCATACCAAACGCCGCCGAGTTCACGCTGCGCAGCAGGCGCGTCACGAGCGCGAGATCCGTCTCGATGATCTCCGCCACCGCGTTGGTCGATGCGGACTGGTGTTCGATCAAGTTCGCGATGCGGTGGTAGACGCGCGGCGCGACGGGGAGCCCCTGCAGCCTCCCGACGAGCGCGCGCAGTTGCATGTTGCCCAGCGATTCCGAGAGCCGCCGACAGTCTTCGACCGCGCCGATCAACGCGTCGGCATCGGTGGGCTTGGCGAGGAACTGATGACAGAGCGACGCGAGCCGATGGCCGGTGCGCGCGTCGACCTGCCCGCTGAGGATGACGCGAACGGCGGTCGGCTGCGCCTGCGCCGCACAGCGCATCACCGATTCGCCGTCGACCTCGGGCATGCGCGCGTCGCTGACGATGGCGTCGTAGGTGTGCGTCGCCAGCGCCTCGAGCGCGGCGGCTCCGCCGATCGCGGAATCGACGGTCCACTTCGCGCGATGGGGCCGCAGCGCCTTCTTCAGGCCCTCGAGCACGGCGCGCTCATCGTCGACGAGCAGCAGGCGCGAGGGCTCAGTCACGCCGCCTCCCGGATTCCGCTCGGCGTCTCGAAGGGCAGGCGGAGGATGAAGGTGGTGCCTTCGCCGACCTTGCTCTGAATCTCGATGCGGCCGCCGTGAGCCATCACCACGTTGCGCACCAGCGGGAGACCCTGGCCCGAGCCCTTGCCCATCGGCTTGGTGGTGAAGAACGGCTCGAAGATGCGGTCGCGAATCGCGTCGGGAATGCCGCAGCCCGTGTCGGAGATGGCGATGACGGCGTCACCACCCTCGACGCGCGTGGTGGCGCGAATGACGTGTTCCTTCCACGACACGCCGGACACGCGCGTGCGCTCTTCGACCGCGTGCGCCGCATTGACGAAGAGGTTGAGGAAGGCCTGGCTGAGGCCACCGACGTGGCAGCGCAGCAGGGGGATGCTTCCCAGCGCGGTCTCGATGCGCGAGACGTGCTTCAACTCACCGCGCGCGAGCACCAGGGCGCGTTCGAGCGCGCGGTTGAGATCGGCAGGCGCTTTTTCGCCGGCGTCGGGGTGAGCAAATTCCTTGAGCGCGCGCACCAGCTCGGCGACGCGGCGCAGGCCGTCCTTCGCTTCGGAGAGCGACGGCGGAATCTCGGCCTTGAGGTAGTCGAGGTCGGCCTCTTCGGCGGCGTCTTCGAGCTGCTTCTTCTGCTCGGGCGTGAGGAGCGCATGCACCTTGTCGAGGTAGGTGAAGAGCGTCTGGAAGCCGTCGCTCGAGAAGCTGACGTTGTCTCCGACGTATTGCACCGGCGTGTTGATCTCGTGCGCCACGCCCGACGCGAGCTGACCGACGGCTTCGAGCTTCTGGGCCTGCGCGAGCTCACGCTCCATCTGCCGCTGTTCGGTGACGTCGCGCGCGATGGCGAAGAGGAGCCCGCGCTTGGTGTCCATGGTCCCGGCGGTGTTCACCAGGCGCCAGCTCCCGTCGCGGTGGCGAAGGCGGAGCTCGATGTCGCGTACGTGGCCGGTCTCGGTCACCGACTTCGCTCCAGCGAGCGCGGTCGAGAGATCGTCAGGGTGCACCAGCGTGTCGAAGGCCACGCCCACCAGCTCGCTGGGCTCATGACCGAGGGTGTGCGCCCACGATGGGTTGGCCTGGATGATGCGCAGGTTGGTGTCGAAGATGGCGAGGAGATCGGGCGAGGCGAGGAAGAAGGCGTCGCGCTCGCTCTCGGCGCGTTGGCGGGCCGCGATGTCCTGCTGCAGCGCGCGGTAGCGCTCTTCGGTCTCTTGCGACGCGAGGGCGAGCGTGCGCTCGAGCAGTTTTCGATCGTCGTCGAACGCCTGGTAGGCATCGGAGATCGCCGCCAGCAATTGGACCGTGCGTGGGTCTGTCGGGGAATCGCCCCGGAAGAAGCGCCGCAGCTGGCGTTCGAGCAGCGAGTGCATGTCAGTGCTCCGAGAAGGTGGTCACCGTCATCGTCTGGTTGTGGAGCTGGCAGGGCGCGCCCGACACGCAGGGCGCGAGCTCACCATACGAATAGAAGCCCGAGGTCACGGCCTGCTCGCCGAGAATGCTGCGCACGGCGTCGACTTCGTCTTCGACGCGCTGCTTGAGGATCCACTTGCGGCCGACGCAGCTGATGAGCAGCGCGAACTCGGGTGTGCTCGCCTCGATGCGGGCGGTGGCCGCGGCGGTCTCTCCGGCTTCGACGATGCGCTCGAAGTTGGCGCGCATGAGCTGGGCGGCCGAGCCCGCGGGGACATCGCCGGCGAAGGTCATCGAGCCGGTGGCTTCGTCGACGGTGAGCACGGTGCGCACCACCGGCGCTTCACCTTCGCGCGGCGTGACGAGCAACGGGAAGAGCAGGGCGCTCGAAGGCAGCCCGGCGGCGTGTTCGCCGAGGTAGCGCTTGTAGAGCGCGAGCGCGGGTTCACCGTCGAGCTCGTAGAGCGTGCTGCCTTCGGCGCGCGTGATTCGGCGCGCGGGGCCGAAGGAGTCCCAGCCGCCGACGCTGCCGACGCCGACCTTCAGTTTTCCGTGGAAGCCGATGACGGCGACTCCGTTGCGGCGAACTTCTCCGCGGTGGAAGACGATGGTGTCCTTCATCGCGGGGCCGTCGCCCGAGAGACCGCCGCTGACCGTGACGTTCGCGGGCAGACCGTCGCGCAGGCCACGCACCAGCGCGCTGCCGTTCACCTTGAGCCCATCGGAGAGCACGAGGACGTGCACGAGATCGGAGTGGTCGAGCCTGGAGGCGAGCTTGCGGCCCAGCGCTTCGTCGGGTTCGAGCTCGCAGAAGGCGAAGCTCACGCGTGAGCCGTCGAACCACAGGAAGTTGGCGACCACGGAGTTGTCGTTGACGTGCGCGCCTTCGATTTCGCCGCCAGTGCTGCAGCCGTGGATGCGGTCTTGCGGCGCGTGGGTGCCGAGGGCGGCCATCAGGTCGGGGCGCTCGAGCTCGGCGCGACCTCCGAAGACGAGGACGAGGTCGGGGACCGTGCTGTCGGTCGGCAGATTTCGCCAGCCTTCGGTCGAGGTCCAACTGGCTTGGAGGGCTTTCATGCGCGGATCAGGGAGCAACTCGCGCGCCTCGTGAAAGTGCGCGAACCGACTGATCCGAAGCGGGTCCTCTTCTACGGGTGGGTCGCTCGGGCCACCGGCAGCTCAACCGTGAGGATCAGCTCGCGAAAATTCTGCGCGTGCTTCGCGGCTCCCGAGGAATGTCAGACCCGGCGGATAGGCACGGGATTGCGTCATGACGGCGAGGGTGTTGGCCTCACTTCTTGATGACGATGAGTGACGCGCGCGCAGAGGTCGTTCGGCTGTTCAAGGAGGCCACCGGACGTCCAGTGCGCTGGGCTCGCTTGCCGCTCGCCGACTTCGTTGGTCGCGACGTGACGCTCGACCTCTTCGACGTGATCGATACGGAACAGCGAGCGCTCTTTCACCAGCTTGCCTCCGTCCGAGCGGCAGCGAACGACGTGCTCGGGCGCGAGGTGATCGTCGTGATGCACACGCCCGAGGCGACGACGCTGCACTACCCCGAAGTTCGCGCTGAGCAGTCCGCAACAGCTGCGCGCTGATTCACGGCGTGCACGTGCACGTGAACTGGCGGCCGCACGCATTCTTCGACTCGCTGCACCCCAGTCGAAATTTCCCGTGCCCGAAGGCGGGACCGTCCTCTCGCATCGCCTTCACTCCGATCGAGAGACGGCACTCCACTTCGCGTACTGCCAGTGACGCGAAGCAGTAGCCGGGTGAGTCATTGGGCAGCAGCGATGAACGCATGATCTGGATCGACTCGTAGCTATCGGGGAGACCGCCGTCTGTGTTCGTGGGAACGCAGATCTGCTTTCCGCATGGCGACCAACAGGACTCGGCATCGACTTGCTCGTCGTGCGCTTCCCAGCAACCGAGTGCGGCGCAGTCTTCGATCCCGGTCTCGGTGAGCACCGACTTGAAGTCGTCGCGCAATTCTCCCGCGCGGAGCTGGTCATGGATCTTCAGCGTTAGCCGCCGCACTCGCGTGACCGTGCGATCTCGGAGCTCGAATTCGCAGACGTCGTCGTTCGTGATCGTTGCGTACCGACGGATGCGCGGCTGGGGCGGTGGCTCTCGCTTGCCTGGAAGTTCGAGGCGCGGCTCTCGCTCTGGCGCCGGCGTGCTCGGTGTTGCGCAGCCGAGCGCGAGGAACAGCACGAGTGTCGTTGCTCGCATCGGCCCCTCACCCCGACCCTCTCCCCGCTTTGCAGGGAGAGGGAGTTCTTTCTCAGGCTTTCGTGCCGTCCGGCAGCAGCCCACTGAAGAAGTCGTTGCCCTTGTCATCCACCACGATGAACGCGGGGAAATCGACGACCTCGATCTTCCACACCGCTTCCATCCCGAGCTCGGGGTACTCGTGCACCTCGACCTTCTTGATGCAGTCCTGCGCGAGCCGCGCCGCCGGACCACCGATGCTTCCCAGATAGAAACCGCCGTACGACTTGCAGGCGTTGGTGACGGCCTTGCTGCGATTGCCCTTCGCCAACATCACCAGCGACGCGCCGTTCTTCTGGAAGAGCTCGACATACGAGTCCATGCGGCCCGCGGTCGTCGGACCAAACGAGCCTGACGCCATGCCTGCCGGCGTCTTCGCCGGACCCGCGTAATAGACAGCGTGGTCCTTGAAGTACTGCGGCAGCCCCTGACCCGCATCGAGCCGTTCCTTCAGCTTCGCGTGCGCGATGTCACGGGCGACGATCAACGGACCGCTCAACGAGAGCCGCGTCTTGATCGGATACCGCGACAGCAGCGCGCGGATCTCATTCATCGGCATGCGCAGGTCGACCTTCACCACGTCGCCGCTGAATTCCTTCTCGTCGACCTCAGGCAGGAACCGCGCCGGATCGTGCTCGAGGTCTTCGAGGTACACGCCGTCCTTCGTGATCTTCCCCAGGCACTGACGGTCCGCGCTGCAGCTCACCGCGACCGCGACGGGGCAGCTCGCTCCGTGACGCGGCAGACGAATCACGCGCACGTCGTGACAGAAATACTTCCCGCCGAACTGCGCGCCGATGCCCATGCGCTGCGTCAGCTTGTGCACTTCACCTTCGAACTCCACGTCGCGGAACGCGTGACCCAGCGCGCTGCCCTTCGTCGGCAAGCCATCGAGGTAGCGCGCGCTCGCCAACTTCGCGGTCTCGAGCGCCGTCTCGGCCGAGGTGCCTCCGACGACGACCGCCAGGTGGTACGGAGGACACGCCGCCGTCCCCAACGTGCGCAGCTTCTCGTCGAGCCACTTGAGCAGCGAGTCGTGGTTGAGCAGCGCCTTCGTTTCCTGGAACAGGTAGCTCTTGTTCGCCGAGCCGCCGCCCTTGGTCATGAAGAGGAAGTGGTACTCATCTCCCTGCGTCGCGCTGAGCTTGATCTCCGCGGGCAGATTCGACCCGGTGTTCTTCTCTTCGAACATCGTCAGCGGAGCGAGCTGCGAGTACCGCAAGTTCGTCTCAGTGAACGTCTCGTACACACCGCGGGCGATGGCCTCTTCGTCATTCACTCCGGTGAACACGAACTGCCCCTTCTTGCCCTTCACGATGGCAGTGCCGGTGTCCTGGCACATCGGCAACACCATGCCGGCCGCGATGCTGGCGTTCTTCAAGAGATCGAACGCCACGAACTTGTCGTTCTTCGTCGCTTCGGGGTCGCCGAGGATGTTCTTGAGCTGCTGCAGATGCCCGGGCCTGAGCAGATGCGAGATGTCGCGAATCGCGGTTTTGGTCAGCAGCGTGAGCGCCTCAGGCTTCACCTCGAGGAAGGTCTTTCCCTTCGCCTCGAACGTGCTGACGCCGTCCTTCGTCAACAACCGCCACGGCGTGTCCTGCTTGGTCAACGGGAGCAACTCGGTGAACGCAAATGACATGAGCGGTTTGTAGCGCGCGGCAGATCGAATTTCGCGGCCGTCCGTTGAAGGGCCGATGACCAAAGCCCTTCACGTCCTCCTGGCGGCATGTGTCGCCTTCGCCGCTCCTGCCTTCGCGCAATACACTCCGTCAGCCGGTCACAACGCCCCGGCGGCCGCGTATGAGGCGGTGAAGCGAGCCGACACCGGCAAGGTCGAGTTCGTCCCCTCGAAGGAAGGCGCCGCGGTCAGCAAAGATCCGCACGGCAACGCGCGCGGCAATCAATACGACCTCGCGATCGACGGAGCGTTCGAAGGCCAGACGGTGCTGATCATCGATCAGACCGGCAACACCCTGGTGAACACCCGCGCGGCGCTGAAGTTGAAAGGGCTCAACTCGGTCGTGATTCCCAACGGGCTCACGCCGCCCATCGCCGAGTTCAAGAAGCAGCTCGCGCAGTCGTGTCAGGTGTGGCTCATCTCGAACGGTGACGCGCGGCTCACGGACGAACACATCGCCGCCATCAAGTCGTTCTTCGACGAAGGCCACGGCGTGTACCTGTGGGGAGACAATGATCCGCTCTACGTCGACACCAACCGCATCGCGAACGCGCTGCTTCCGGGTCTGCGCATGGAAGGAAATCTCCGGGGAGAAGTCGCGGTCGGCATCTCGCAGAAGCCCGGCGGCGTCGGTCTCAAAGAAGGTCACCTCATCACCACCGGCCTCGAGCATCTGTACGAGGGCACGTCGATCGCCACCGTGCAGTTCACCGCTCCGCATGGTCGCAACGCGGCGCTCTACGATGGCTCGAAGTTCGACGCGTCGCGTGCTCCCGAGCTCCCTGCGGGCTTCACCGCGATTCTCTACGGCTCGGCCGGCAACCTCGTGAACGTCGCCTACGAGAAGGACGGCAAGCGCCTGTTGATGGACGGCGGCTTCACGCGCCTCGCCGTCTCGTGGGACGACGCGGGCACTGCGCGCTACGTCAAGAACGCGGCGTCGTGGTTGGTCAACGCGGAACGCTTCCCGCAGAAAGTCGCGACGATCACCACGGCAGCGACGAAGAAGTAGGCTCTGCGGCGCATGACGCGCCCTCTGCTGCTGTCGCTGCTCGTCGCCGCTTCTGGTTGTCAGACTGTGTTGCGGTTCTCGCGGCCCGCTCCGCCCGAGGGGAACTTCGGCAACGTGCGCACGCTCTCGGTGACGGTGAAGACGGCAGTGGGCCGCACGGTCGAGAACTCGGTCATCAACAGCCTGATGCGCGGAGAGATCGGCGTCCCCATTCGCGTCGACGATCAAATCAAGGCGCAGTTCGAGCAGCGCCTCGTGACGCTCGGGTATCAGGTGTGTCCCGCGGCTCCGTGCGGCGATGGAACGATGACCATCGTGCTGACGCAGTCCGAAGTCGGGAACGAGATGACGCGCTACGGACCTCAAGCGCACAGCCGCATCGCCTGTGACGTGAAGGTCTTCGCGAACGATGGGACCAATCCGTACGACTTCAGCTTCTGGGATCGCCGCACCGGCAGCATCGGAGAAGGCGGCTCGTTGGTCCGCACGTCGGTGAACAACATCGGGAACCGCTTCGAGTCGTCGCTGCGTCCCGGCAGACAACACGCTGAGCTCCCGCTCGAAGACGGAGGCGAGCTCGACATGGGCGTGAACATGCTGCTCTCGAGTCAGTGGCGCTCGGCGATCGACTACTTCACCAGGCTGACGCAGCAGCAGCCGGAGAACGATGGCGCCTGGTACGACCTCGGCGTCGCGTGGGAGACCGAAGGGGATTGGGGGCAGGCCCTCGCCGCGTACGAGCGCGCCGCGGCGCTGAAGCGAAAGCGCAACTACCTCGATGCGGCGGCGACCGCGCAGCGCATGGCTCCCGCTTCACCACCGCAACAGCCGCAGCCGATGCCGACGCCGGTGCAGCCGATTCCGCTCGAGCAACCGGCTCCGTCTCCGTCGCCTTCGCCCTGATTCACTGAATCGTCGTCGTCAGCGAGAACGCGCCCGACACTGAGTACGTCGTGACCTGCAGGAACCCGGTCACCGGCGAGCCAGTGGTGTTCACCCAGGTGAGTGTTTCGGGATCTCCGTCGAAGCCCATGTCTGCGGTCGCGAGGCACGAGGAGACGCTGCTGCACGTCGCCGACGGTCCCTGCACGAGGTTGAGCACGAGATCGACGCTCGGGGTCATGGTGCTCGCGTTGACGGTGAGCGTCTGGCCGATCGGAATGGTGACGGCGTAGAACACGTCGCCGTTCTGGTAGTCGCTGCAGCCAGTGCCCGGGTTGCTGACGAAGTCGGGGCTCGTCGCGGTGGTCGAGCCGCTGACGGTGCCGGCGGTCAGCGTGATGGCGAGGCCGCAGGTTTCTCCCGGCGGCGTGGTGCCGATGGACGCGCTCAAGTTGTAGTTGCTCGCGCTGGGAGCGGGATCAGCGGCCGCTCCAACCACGGCGAACACCGTCTGCGTGACGTTGGTGGTGTTCGAATACACGACCGTCTCGGCGCCATCGAAGGACGCGGCGTTGACGCTCGCTGCGCACGCACGAGACGACACGTCGCAGGTCGACGTGTTGAAGAGGTTGATCATCGGATCGAACCCGGCGTCGAGTGAGGTCGGCGTGACGGTGAGGCTGAGACGCTGACCGGCGTTCAAGTTCGCGCGGTACACGCGGTCTCCGAAGGCGTAGCCGTAGCAGCCGTTGGTCGGCGTCGAGCCATAGTCGTTCACGAAGCCCTGCAGCGTGTCGGCGCGATTGGTGCCGTTCACCACCGCGACGGACGTGCCGCACGTGTCGCTCGAAGCAGGCGTCTGCGCGACGTAGTTGATGTCGAACGTGGCGGCGGCGTTGCCGTCGACGATGACGAAGTACGAGCGCGCGGCGCCGCTGGTGTTGTTCACCGCGACGACCTCCGCGACGCCGTCGGTGAAGAGGTTGGACGAGTTCAAACACACCCGCGGCATCGCGCTGCACGTCAGCGCCGGAGCGTCGACCACGTTGACGCTCACGTCGCTCCCCACGGCCGGAGTCACCGTCACCAGGCCGCGCTGGTTGTTGTTGAGCGTGAACGTGTAGACGCGGTCAGGGCCGTCGTCGCCCGAGCTGCAGTTCGCGCCGGCCACGCTGTAGTCGTTGGCGTACGCGGTCGTGTTCTGGTTGCTGAGCGTCGAGCCGCTGGTGAGCGTCACGGCTCCCGTGCACACGTCATCGCTCGGCGGCGTGACGAGGTTGGTGAGGAGCGTGAACGTGCCCGCGGAAGTCGCCGCGTCGAAGCCATCGACGATGACCAACACCGTCTGTGGAGAGCTCGCGCTGTTGGTCCAGCGGAGGTCTTCGACGCCTCCTTCGTATTCGCGATCGGCGGCTGCCAGACACGTCGTTCCGGCGCAGCTCGCGACGTCGGGCGCGATGGTCAACGCGAGGTCCATCGTCGCGCTCGGAGTCGCAGTGAGCTCCAGCCGCAGCCCCGCGGGGACGGTGATGCTGAACACGCGGTCGAGTCCGCCGACGTAGGTGAGGCAGGTGCCGGCCATCGTGCCGTAGTCGTCGGCGAAGCCGGTGAGCGCCAGGTTGCTCTGCGAGCCCGGGGTCAGCGGAATGGGGTTGGCGCAGCTGTCGCCGAGCGTGGTGCCTCCGCCCGTTCCTCCGCCAGTTGCTCCACCTCCGCCGGTCGCGCCGCCGCCCGTTGCTCCTCCGCCGGTGCCGCCGCCGGTCGCTCCGCCGCCGGTCGCGCCGCCACCCGTCCCGCCTCCGGTGCCGCCACCCGTCGCGCCGCCGCCGCCCGTGGTGCCTCCGCCCGTTCCGCCACCAGTTGCTCCGCCACCGCCCGTCGCGCCGCCCCCACCGCCGCTCGCGCTCTGGCACGCGTAGTTCACACAGCTCTGACCCATGGTGCACGTGGCGCAGCTGACGCCGCCCTGGCCGCAGAACGAGTTGGTGCCGGAGTTCGCGCGCGAGATGCACGTTCCGCTGGTCACGCAGCCGTCGCACGTGCCGCCGCCGCCGCCGCTCATCGCTCCACCGCCGGTTGCGGTGCCGCCGCCCATCATCGCGCCGCCGCCGCCACCTTGACCGCCTCCGCCTCCGCCACCTCCGGTGCCGCCGGTGCAGGTGCCGAGCTGACACGACTGACCGAAGCCACAGGCGACGCAGGCGCTGCCTTGCGTGCCGCAGGTGACCGTCGAGGTGCTCTGGCAGGTGCCCATCGCGTCACAGCACCCGAAGGCACAGTTCTGCGCGTTGCACTTCGCGACCGGCTTTCCGCAGGAGGATGCGGTGAGCGCTGCAAACGAGAGGGAAAGGGCGACCAGAAAAGAGCGGAGCGTCATGGCGAAGCGACCTACCCCACAGCGATGGGAAATGTGCACGGCCGCTTCGCGCAGCGAGCGAAGAGTCGACGAGTGTCGGAATTTGGCTGGTCATCCCTTGGGAAGAGTCGATATCCAGCATTCATTGAGGTCGAAGTGGGGTACGGTTTGGTCGTGCCGAAAGGCGCTGGAGCCCCTCGACTCCGAGCGAATTTTCCTCAGTCGACCAGTGAGTGGATTTGGCTGTCCTGACGACCAATTTCACGCAGTGGTCGGCCCTGCGCCGAAGATTGAGCGCATTGAGCCCACCTTCGCTCGCAGCGCGGGGCACGCGAGCCGTTTGGCACCGCGCAGGTGACCCAAAGCCGACTGTCTCTCTGAGAAGTCAGCGCCAGGTCGTCTCGAGACCGTCGAGCGGCGTCTTGATCAGAACCGTGCTTCCGCTGATCAGCACTCCGCTGCTCGCTGCGTCGAGCGCGTTCTGATCAGCGACACTCGGAATCGCGGCGCCGCCGTGCGTGAACGTGCCCGTGGTGACTCCGCGCAATTCCCACACGACCGACGTGGTGAAGCTCGTGCCAGCCGTCGCTTTCAACGCGGCCGCTGACTCGAGCTTCGTTCCGTCGAAGATGGTGACCGTCGAGGCCGCGTCAGAGGGCTGCGCGCGCACCCACAACGTGCCCGCCGAGTTCGCGAACGAACGCACGCTCGAGTCGGTCGTCGGAGAGAGCGTGTCCATCGTCGGCTCGAGCATCGCGATGAGCGCTCCGTCGGCGATGAAGAGCGGCAACTTCGCCAGCGGCGCTTGAACCGTGACGGTCGCTCCAGCCTCGCCCATCAGCTCGGCGCCGGTGTCGAAGTCGAACCAACGCCCCGGCGGTTTGATCAGCGTGCGCTGCGTCTGCCCCTTCGTCTCCACCGGAGCGACCAGCAGCTCGTTCCCCAGGCAGTACTGATCTTCCGGATGCAACCCGAACTGAGGGAACTGCAGCCCGAACGCGCGCACGAACGGATGCCCCGCGCTCATCGTCTTGAAGAACGGGAAGAGCCGCAGGTGCAGCCGCGCGTACGTTCGATAGAGCTCGAGCGCCTCGGCATCGCGACCATTCTCAGGCGTGTAGACCCACGGCGGCTGACTCGACGAATCGCCGGTCTGCATCACCGGCATCAACGCGGAGTGCTCCGTCCACCGCACGAACGTCTCCTTGTCGGGAGGCGAGTGGCGGTACCCACCGGTGTCGCTCGCGAAATACGGAAAGCCCGACGCCGCGAGTCCAACACCCGCCCGAATCGCTGCGGGAAGTCCGCCGACGCCGACGATGGTGTCGCCTCCGCGCTCGACGAACGACTCGCCCGCTTTGGTGAGCGTGGCGTCGATGTCGCCGGGCCACACGATGACGCCGCGCGTTTGTTCTCCCCAACGCGCGTGACGCACGAGCAGGAAGCCGGGGTTGGTGCCGAGCACCTGGCGGTACATGTCGTGGTACTCGCGCGGGTAGCGGTCGGTCATCGTGCGGTCGGTGCTCCCGTC
>JAEUJS010000229.1 GCA_016792935.1 Archangium sp.
CTGATGCCCGCGCCGGTGAGAACGCAGACTCGCTGTCCAGCGAGCAGCTCTCGCAACGCGTCTACTGACACACCGGCACGCAATTCTTGCAACCCGCGCAGCTCGGAGCGCAGTCGCAGCTCGTCCCCGACGCGCACGTGCCCGCATCGACGCCGACGTCACACGCCGGGTTGCACGACGGCGTCGCTTCGTTGCGCACGTAGACGCAGTGCTGGCCGGTCGGGCACGAGCCGGGCTTGCAGAGCTGCGGCGTGCCGCATGCGGCGAGGAGCAAGGAGAGAAGAGCGAATCGCATGTCAGCTCCGTGGAGATGCGGGGTCGACGCCGAGCAATTGTCGCAGCGCTGCGAGGTCGTCGTCGGTGCGCGAGCTGCGACCGAAGTACGAGCGCGTGAGTGGAACGGAAGAGTCGTCATCGAGCCGCAACACGAGGCGCACCGAGCGGCCGCGTGGGCGGTACTCGGCTTCGACTCCGCGAATGCGTTTCTTGGCGACGCGCTCCTCGCGTGAGCTGAAGGGGAAGCGCGCGTTGACGAAGCGCACCTGGTCGCCTTCGAGGAAGACGTCTACGCGGCGCAGGTAGATGGACAGCAGGACGAACTCGAAGGCGAGCCACACCAGGAGACCGACGATGGTGCCGGGCTCCGCGAGCTTCTCGGGAGCGATGACCACCATCGGCGCGATGATGAGCGCGAGGAAGATCATCGCCACGACGACGACCGCGCGCGGAGCCGGCGTGTGCACGAGCGCAGGCTGACTCATCGCGATGATCCCCTCTCCCTCGGGGAGAGGGCCCCCACGAACACGCACGCATTGCCGTCGGAACACTTGCAGCTCGCGGTCGGTCCGCACGCGGTGAGCGACGAGAGCGCGATGAAGACGAGGAGCGCGCGAATCACTTTCTCTTCGGCGGCTTGTTGGGAGGCGGCTTGTTCGGCGGCGGCTTCACCGGTGGCTTCTGCTGCGCGACGATCTTCGGCGGGTTCTTCTTCGGAATCGGCGCGGTGGTCTTGAGGTCTTGCTGCTCCTCGTCGATCTCCGGCGCGAGCACGTCTTCACGCGGGAACGGCGGCGGCGAGATGCCGTTGGGCATGTCGAGCCCCTGCACCACGATCTGCCGGAACACGCAGCGCCCCTCGAGACAACCGACCGCCACGCGCGGCGAATCACCGAGCAGCTGCCGCCAGTACGGGCCGAGCCACAGACCATCACCGAGTACGCGCGCGTCACGGCCTTCTCCAGAAACGGCGAACAGCTCACCGGTCTCGGGATCCATCCGCAGCGAGAGCCGCTGACCTTCGCGCTTCACCGGCAGCGGGGCCTGCATGAACCCACGCTTGTCGGGTCCGAGCGCCCACTCCAACGTCGGCTCGCGGCCATCGGCGGCGACGACCAGCGCGACGTAGCGACCGTGATCTCCGAGCAGCATCAGCGCCGAGCGCGCTTCGGGCCGGCGCCCGCGGAAGAGCTGCCACAGCGGCTCGAGCACCGACGGCTTGGTGTCGATGGTGTCCACCGACGCCGTGAAGTCGACGCCCGTGCCCACCACGTCAGCGTCGATGACCACGCGGCCGGTGCGCTCGTCGTCGGGCTCTCCGAAGTCGATGGTCGCGCCCGCACTGCCGCTGGCGATCTCCGGCTTGCGACCGAGCGCCATCAGGCCAACCGTGTCCGGGCCTTCGCCCATCGTGATGAGGCGCTTCTTGCGCTCCACGCGACCGGGCGTCGTCATCGGGAATTTCGCGCCGAAGTCGGTCATCAACTCCACGCCCGACGCGACGCGCTTCGACTCAGCGCTCGAGCGAAGGAAGACCGTCGCGATGATGGCGACCGCGAACGCGACGATGACGGCGGCCGTGGTGCGACCGACGCGTTGCGCGATCTCCTTCGCGCGGCGAAACAGGCGCTGCGTCGAGGTCTCGCGGCTCAGCGAGATGTTCGAGGTGTTGAGCTGAACGACCTTCTCGAGGTCAGCGATGAGCGCGGTCGCGGAAGGGTAGCGATCATCCGGCGACGGCTTGAGGCACCGCGCGATGATGGGGTCGATGCGCTTGTCGATGCCCGCCTTCTTCGACGACGCAGGGGTGAACGCCCCGATCGGCAGCTCACCAGTGAGCACCTCATAGAGCATCACGCCCAACGAATAGATGTCGGCGCGCGGCCCGGCGCTCTTCGCATCGACCGACTGCTCGGGCGCCATGTACGACGCGGTGCCCATCGAGACGTGCGTCTGCGTCAGGTTGCGCTGGTCGGGACCGAACGACTCGTCGAAGCCCGCGAGGCCGAAGTCGGTGACCTTCGGAATGCCGCCCGCCTGCTCGTCGAAGAGGATGTTCTCGGGCTTCAAGTCGCGATGCACCACGCCGCGCCCGTGCGCGTATTCGACCGCGCGCGCGACCATCAACATCGTGATGAGCGCCTTCGTCGCGTCGAAGTCGGCCTCGCGCATCTTCTCGCGCAGCGACGGACCGTCGACGAACTCCATCACCAGGTAATAGGCGTCGCCTGCCTTGCCGCGATCGACGATGGAGACGATTTGCGGGTGACGCAGCGAAGCGAGCGCCGCGCCCTCTTTCTCGAAGCGCCCGACGAACTGCGCGTCTTTCGCGAGCTCGGCCTTGAGCAGCTTCACCGCGACGGTGCGCTGCAACGACAGCTGCGTCGCCTGGTGCACCTCACCCATGCCGCCCTTGCCGACGAGCTGCGTGAGCTCGTAGCCCGGGATTTGAGCGGGTTCGGACCTACGGCTGACGGCGGTGTCCATCATGGGCGGGGGGATTTCAGAAGCAGGGTATGCCGCACCGGCAGGCCGTGCGTCCTTCCTTTTTGAAAGATGGATTCATGCTGAATTCCGCGAGCGTGTCACCCAGTGAAACGAGTGGAGCCGTTGCGGTTGAAGCCCGCGATGCCTTGCTCGTGGCGGCGCGCCCGCAGCTCGAAGCGTTGGCGCGTCGGTTGGTGTGGGACACCGAAGAGGCGCGCGATGTCGTGCAGGGTGCGCTGGTGGAGGCGCTCGACCACTGGACGTCGGTGCGAGATCCAGTCGCCGTCACAGGTTGGTTACGACGCATCGTCGTCAATCGCGCGTACTCGCAGCTGCGGCGCCGGCGCTTTTGGAACGCGGTGGGCAAGGTGTTGCTGGTGAAGGAAGAAGAAGTCGCGCCTGGTCCCGACGAGTCGTTCGAGCAGCGAGAACACCGCGCGCGCCTGGCGAAGGCCATCGACACGCTCCCAGCGCGGCAGGCGATGGCGTTCACGCTGCGGTACCTCGAAGGTTGGAGCTTCGATGAAGTCGCCGACGCGATGCAGATCGATCGCGGCACGGTGCGCATTCACGTTCAGCGCGCAGTCTCAGCGCTCAAGGAAGCGGAGGTGTTGTCATGACCACCTGTGAACACGTGCAGGCTGCGTTGCTCGACGAGAGCGTGGCGCGCGACGAATCGATCGAGGCGCACCTCGCTGGCTGTGCGCAGTGCGCGGTCGTGGCGTCGGCCCATCGCTCCGCGTTGCAGCTGAAGGGCAGTGTGCCGTTGATGACGTCGCGTCGTTCGATCCCCGAAGCACGCAAGCGCGCAGGCGCGGTGTTCGGTCTGCTGCTCGCAGTCGCTGGCGGTGCAGGGTGGTACTGGTTGGAGACGCAGCCGAAGCCTTCGCGCGTCGTCGAGGTGCCGTTGCGTCCGCAGCAGCTGGTCGAGGCGGAAGGACCGTCTCCTTCGATCGAGCAGCCCCAGGTCATTCAGGACGGCTCGCCCGACGCCGAGTGGTTGGCGTTGATGGCGCTGCAGCACTCGGCCAACCGCATCGTGGTCGCCGAGTACCGCGAAGAAGAAGTCACTCGCCGTGTGTTTGGCGTGCTCCCGAAATGGGTCGCGCCGAAGAAGTCGTCGCCGATGCGCGCCCTGGGAAGCGCAGCGTCACCCGTGGTCTTCACTCAGGAGGATGTCCCATGAAGCGTTTGATCGTTCTTGTCGTGATGGTGTTTGGTCTTGCTGCGTTCGCGCAGAAGCCGCCGCAGGCTCCCGTTCCCCCGACGCCGCCCGTTCCTGCCGTGCCCGCGTTGCCTCCGTTGCCGGCGATGCCCGCGATGGGTGGCTTTGCGTCGCCCGCAGGAATTCCGCCGGCGCTCGCGGCGAAGGTCGGCATCAGCTCGGAAGTGCAGAAGAAGGTGCGCGACCTCTCGTTCGAGGCCAACGAGCAGCTCATCTCGCTCGAGTCCGACTTGAAGCGCGCGCAGCTCGACCTCGAGAAGACGCTCGCGGCTCAGTCGGTCGATGAGAGCAGCGTGATGAACAAGCTCGAGGTCGTCGGCCGCGCGGAGCTCGCGGTGCGAAAGAACCGCATGGGTCTGCTGGTGCGCATTCGCAAGGCCATCGGCGCCGAGGCGTGGGAACGGCTGCAGGGCGAGATGACTGGCCCGGGCGGCGCGGTGTTC
>JAEUJS010000242.1 GCA_016792935.1 Archangium sp.
CGCCGTCGGCACGACCGATGAGCAGGACGAACCGAAGAACCGGCGCGCGCAGTACATCCTCGCCATCGACGGCCCGACGATGACCAACGCGCCGTTTCCGCCGAAGTGGCAGCGGCTCTGATCAATCAGCGGAGAAGTTCACGCTCGTCGATCCATTGGCAGGCACGGTGATCTTCTCCTTCGCCGTCTTGCGTGGATGCTTGAGTTGAATCTCGTACGTGCCGGCGGGAACGGTGAGCGTCTTCATGCCCGTCACCTCGTAGGACTTGCCTTGAATGATCACGGTGGCGAACGGCACGGCCTTCACCGCGAGTGAGCCGGTCTTCTTCGCAGCGACCGTCTTGATCGGCTCGGTTGTCTTCGGCACCGCGACGGGATCTGGCGTCTTCGCAGGCACGGGCTCAGGATCTTTCGCCGCGACGAGCACCTCGGTGGATGCATCGGGCGTCGCGGCGACAGTTGGCTCCTCGACGGGGTCTTTCTTCACCACCGGAGGCGCGACGACCACCGGCTCCGAGGGCGGAGGGTCTTGCTTCGGCAGCGTGTCGGGTGCTGGCTCGAGCGGCTGCGTCTTCGGACCAAAGAAGATGACACCGCCACCGGTCGCCAACCCGAGCACCAGAATCCCGAGCACCACCATCAAGCCGGTGTTCGACTTTGACGCAGGCGGCGGCAGATCGGCCTGGGGTTCTTCGGCCAGCGGCGTCTGCGAGGGCGCCGACTGCACGACGCTCGCCGCGCGCGCATCACGCAACGTCTCATCACCGACGCGCGGCTGCGGCATCTCTGGCAGCGCCTGCATCGAGGGCCGCACGAGCACCGACGGCTCCTGAATCGGGAGCGGGTCGAACTTTCGCGACGGCCGCCGTGCGTCGTTGGGGTTGAACGCCGGCATCTGCTCGGTGCGCGGCTTCTTCGGCTGCTCCTCGAACTCTTCGGTGCGCTTGCTCGGTTCGTCGTCGTCATCCATCACGCCGCGGTTGTGCCGGCGCGCTGGCGTGGTGAGCGTCTTCGGTCCCGCAGGGTTCGGGCCGACGGGCGTGGCGGTGATGGTCTGCGGCTTGCGCGCGAAGGTGTCGCCCACGCCAAACTCGTCGTCGGGCGGGAGCGTCTCCTTGGGTCCCGAGTCAGTGCGCTCGTCGTTCTCGTTCTGGCCGGCTTCTCCGCGCGCGATCTCTTCCTTGAACATCTGCTGCAGGAACGCCGCGACCGACGTGTCTTCGGCTGACTTCGCAGAGCGCAGCACGAAGTTGGCGAGCGCACGCTCGAGCTCGAAGCCCGACTGGAAGCGTTCCTCGAGCGGTCGCGCGAGCGCCTTCATGATCACGTCGCTCAGCTCTTGCGGCACGTCGGGGTTCACGCGCGAAGGTGGAGCGATCAACGACTCCTGCACCGCGCGCAGCACCGCGAGATCCGAATCGCCGTCGAACAACTTCCCGCCCGTCACCAGCTCCCACAACACGATGCCGAGCGCGAAGAGGTCGGTGCGTTGATCGACCTTGTCTCCGCGCGCCTGCTCGGGCGACATGTACGCGAACTTGCCCTTCAACATCCCGGGCGCGGTCTGCGAGGTGGTGGCCTTGGCGATGCCGAAGTCGGTGAGCTTCACCGCTCCGTCGAACGAGAGCAGCACGTTGTGCGGAGTGACGTCGCGGTGCACCACGCCGATCTTCTGACCGTTGTCCGAGAGCGAGTGCGCGTACTGCAACCCGCGCGCGACCTGCGCCACGACCTCGGCGGCGAGAATGGGAGGGAAGGGCACCGACAATTCGCGGCACCGGCGTCGCAGATCCCACAGCGAGGCGCCGTGCACGTATTCCATCGCCAGGTAGTACGAGCTCTCGTGTTTCCCGAAGTCGAAGATCTGCACCACGTTGGCGTGGTTGAGCCGCGACGCGAGCCGCGCTTCCGCGATGAACATCTGCACGAACTGCGAATCGCTCGCGAGGAAGCTGCGCACCACCTTGATGACCACGTCCTTGGCGAAGCCTTCCGGCCCCACCGCGCTCGCGAGGAAGATCTCGGCCATGCCGCCTTCGGCCAGCTTCCGCTTGATGACGTAGCGCCCGACCTGAGAGCCCGCTGCGAGCATTCCTTCCCCGCGCCTCCCTGCTAGAAGGCCTCAGAGCCTATGTCGAACCGCCTCGGAGTGCTCGCGCTCACGTTGTTCGCCTTCACGGCGCACGCAGAGAAGAAGACCGTCCTCGTCGCGACCGGTGACTGTTCGGACCCGGTTCTGGTCACCTCGACGCGCGACCTGCGCGACGCCTCGGTGAAGCTCCTCGGGCCCCAGCTGATGGAAGGGGAGGTCGTTCTCGACATCGTCCGTCCGCGGCCGACGCGTTCGCTCGCCGACCTCGAGCGGCAGATCGATTCCGCGCGCACGCTCTTCTACGGAGGCCAGCCCGAGCGCGCGCAGGAGCTCATCGATCGCGCCCTCGAAGAGCTCGAACGTGCGTCCCCCGAAGCGAAGCCGTGGCAGGCCACCGTCAACGCGCTGGTGCTCAAGGCGCTCATCGCGAAGGGCGCTGAGAAGACGAAGGACATGAACGACGCCTTCCGCCGCATCGCTCGCGTCGACGCGGCCTACAAGCTCGACCCCGACGCGTACCCGCCGAGCGCCGTGTCGGCCTTCGAAGCGGTGAAGAAGGAAGTGCTCAAGTCGAAGAAGTTCCCCGTGCTGTTGCGGCCTGAAAGCGGCACCGCGCAGGTCTTCATCGACGGCATGTTGGTGGGGCAGTCCCCGGTGAACGCGCTGTTGCTGCCCGGGACGTACCGCGTGGCGATGGTGCAGGGCACGCAGCTCTCGTTTCCGCACCGCATCGAGATTCCCAGAGATCTGAAGCTGAGCGTCGATCTCGCCTTCGAAGGAAGTGTCGGCACCCAGCCTCCGCTGTGCTTGTCGGGCGCGGCGGAAGCGTCGGCGGTGAAGCTCGCGCAGCTGGTCGCCGCGGAGCGGGTGATCGTGTTGCGCAACGTCGCCAGACGCGGAGAGCCGCCGTTCCTCTCGGGCACGGTGTTCGATCTCTCGAGCGGCAAGCAGGAGCGCGAAGGCTCCGTTCAGCCCGAGCTGATCGCCAACCTCGCCACGTTCCTCATTACGGGAAAAGACGCGACGGGCGTGCAGAAGCCAGCGTCGCCGGTCGTCGTCGCAGCGAAAGACCCGGCGCCTCCGGTGAAGAAAGATCCGGACCCCGTGGTGGTGAAGAAAGACGCGCCCGTCGCCGATCCCGCCATCAAGAAGAATCCCGACGTGACGCCACCACCGCCTCCCGCAGTCAGCACGTCGCCTTCAACGGCGCGCGTGGTGAGTGGCGTGTTGATGGGTGTCGGCGGCGCGACCATCGTCGCGGGCGTGATCATCTTCGCCGCAGGTGGCTGTGCCCAGATGCCCTGTGATCGCGAGCGGCTCGACGGCATCGCTCCGCTCGGCAACTTTCCTCCAGGGACCTCGATGGCCGGCATGGAAGCGCTCGAGCTCCAGGGGAAGGTCGACGGCAACCGAACCGCATCGTTCGCCGTGATTGGCGCCGGCTTCGGAACCGCGGTCGCTGGAATCATCGGGCTGGCGCTCTTCCCCTCGGCGCCGGCGCAAGTCGCGATTGTTCCCACGCGCGAAGGCGCGACGGTCGGCGTCAGCGGCTCGTTCTAGAAACTGGAAGTCACTGAGCGGCGGGAGCGCTGCTCGTGTTCTTGTTCCTGGGCTGAATGGCGTGCTTCTGCAGTTCAGCGCCGAGGCGACCGGTCGCCATCATCGCCCACATCTTCCAGTCGGCGATGAACGACCACAGCGGGTACGTGAACGTCGCGGGCCGATTCTTCTCGATGAAGAAGTGGCTGACCCACGCGAAGAAGTAACCCGAGATGAGCGCGCTGATGACGTACGTCGGAGCGAGGTAGACGACCGCGGTGATCAGGTTGAGCAACGCGATGGTGGTGCCCACGAAGTGGAACCAGCGCGTCACCGGCAGCGAGTGCTCGCCGAGATAGAACGGCCAGAACTGCTCGAAGCTGGTGTGCGTCTTCCTGGAGTCGCTCATGCGCGCCCTCGTACTTCACCCAACGGCGTCGCCCCAGAGGGCTCTGCTCACTTCGAGAAGATTTTTCGGAACAGGCCGACGATGCCCTGATCGTTCATCGGCTTGAGCTCGTCGACCTTCACCTGATCGCGTTCGCCCGGAGCGGAAGGCGCCAGTTCCTGCTTCTTCTTCAATTGGTCTTTGCGCGACGGGTCGAGCGACATCGCGGAGAACTCGTCTTCACCCTCGTACGACACCTGCGCACGTGGGCGGCCGGTCGAGCCCGAAGCTGAAGAGCCGGAGGGAAGTTTGGTCGCCATGCACACCAATCTATGGAGATCTGACCCCTCGCGGCAATTCCCCGAACGGGTTCAAGTCCCCCAAAAGATTGACCCAGTTGGCTCAGCGTGGGAGCTTCCCGAGCGATGTTGCGACCTTCCGCGCTCAGTGTCGCCGTCCTTCTCTGCCTCCTGTCGGGATGCGGCCCCATTCAGTCGACCAGCTACCTCATCGACACCGAGACCATGCTCGAGGCGGCGCGCGTGGCGCAGGCCGACAAGCTCGCTCCGTACGAGTGGACCGCGGCGAATCTCTACTTCGCCAAGTCGAAGGAAGAGGTCGGCTATTCCGACTTCGAGCAGGCGGTCGACTACGGCAAGAAGGCCGTCGCGTTCGCCACCAAGGCGCGTGACACGGCGTTGAAGGTCGGTCGCCGCGCCTCTGATCCCGGTCCGAATGATCCGCCCGCGGTGCCCAATCCATGAAGCACCTGCTGGTTGGTCTGGCCCTCGTCTGCGGTGTGCTCGTGACTGGCTGTCACAGCGGCCCGCAGATTCGTGCGTCGGGCGACATCATCAAGACCGACATCGAGCGCGCGCGGCGCAGCAATGCGATGCGCTGCGCTCCACGTGAGCTGGCGTCGGCCGAAGCCAACCTCGACTTCGCGATGGGCGAGCTCGACGAGGGCAACAGCCAGCGCGCCTACGAACACATCGTCGAAGCCGAAGCGATGGCGAAGAAAGCGGTCGCGTTGTCGCGTGACTGCGCGCCGCGCCAGGTGGTGGTGAAGGAACAGCCTCCGGTCATCCTGAAGATCGAGGAGACGGACAAAGACGGCGACGGTGTGCTCGACAAGGACGACCAGTGCCCGTCGTTGCCGGGGCCGAAGGAGAACAAGGGTTGCCCGGTCGAAGCGCCGAAGGATCGCGACAACGACGGCATCCTCGATCCGAGCGACAAGTGCATCGACGTGCCGGAAGACATCGACCAGTTCCAGGATGACGACGGCTGCCCCGAGCCCGACAACGACAACGACGGCATCCTCGACGCGGCCGACAAGTGCCCGAACGAAGCGGGCCCGATGACCAACTTCGGCTGCCCGATCCTCGACAAGGACGGAGACGGTCTGAACGACGACGTCGACAAGTGCCCCAACGAGCCCGAGGACAAGGACGGCTTCCAGGACGAAGACGGCTGCCCGGATCTCGACAACGACGCCGACGGCGTGCCGGACGACAAGGACGACTGCAAGATGGATCCGGGCCCGGCCGACAACAAAGGCTGCCCGCGCAAGTACTCGCTCGTCGCCGTCACCAAGGACCGCATCGAGATCAAGAAGCAGATCAAGTTCGCGACTGGCAGCGCGAAGATCGTCGGCAAGGAATCGGAACAGATCCTCGATGAGGTCGCGCTGGCGCTGAAGGACAACGCGCAGATCAAGAAGGTGCGCATCGAGGGCCACACCGACTCGGTCGGCGACGACGCGAAGAACCTCATCCTCTCGCAGAACCGTGCGAACAGCGTGATGTCGGCGCTCATCAAGCGCGGCGTCGATCCCACGCGCATGGAATCGGTGGGCTTCGGAGAGACCAAGCCGATCGCGTCGAACTCCACGGCTGCTGGCAAGGCCGAGAACCGCCGCACCGAGTTCAACATCGTCGAGCAGTGATCCGTGAGGGAGCGCCAACGTGCTCACCCTCACGGGCCCTCTTCCAGCGTGGGACATCGAGCGAAGGCGAACCGATCCGTCGGAGCTGATCTCGTTCCTTGGTGAAGGTCTTTCCCGCCTTCACGAGGTCGCCAACGCCGAGCGTGCCCTGC
Organism: Archangium sp.; assembly: GCA_016792935.1. GTDB lineage: Bacteria > Myxococcota > Myxococcia > Myxococcales > Myxococcaceae > Archangium_A. The sequence continues at coordinate 6,120 of JAEUJS010000242.1, forward strand.
AGCTCTCGCAGCAGTTCTCGTTTTCACTCGCGACGGGTGAAGGCAAAGCGATCGTTCATCGGCTCGTGCGAACGACCCTGCCGCACTTGCCGTGGACCGAGCTCGCGATTCAGACCGTGCCGCACGTGCGCGTGCTGATTCCGGATGACGACATCGCGCCGGTTCCACCGCACGCCGATCACGACATCGGGCACTCGCTGTTCGAGCGGAATCTGTGGTTCGCGCTCACTGCGGCGCGAGGCACGGCGGCCTTGCGCATCGCGTCGTTTGCTCGCTCGATGCAGCTCGCCGCGGAGCGAGCTGGGCCATTCTTCGCGCCGCACCTCCCGCTGCCGGTGGTCGAAGCCGAACGTGGAGACGTGTTGCTCTTCACGCCGCTCCACGCGCACGCGGCGCAGACGAATCGTGAGGCGTTCACGCGCGTGAGCATGGACCTGCGAATCGCTCCACTCGCGCACGTGCGGAGCCGATCGCTGCGCACCTTCGTGCCCGTCGTCGTGTCCGACGCGTCGCCGGCGATGAACGGACTCGGTCGTGAGAGCGCGGTCGCATCACTCGCGAAGCTCGGAGGTGGCGTCGTCGTCATCACGGAGCGCCGCCCGCAATCGCTGGAGGCCGCGTCCGCATCACCGACGGTCATTGCGGATCGTGACTCCAGAAGTTCGCCGCCACCACCGGAGGCTGCGTGACGCCATTCGCTCCCGTTCGCATGGCGGGACCTGCGGTGATCGTCGGAGCGCCGGTCACCGAGGGTGACGGCCTGCGGGTCTGCCATGGCGTGATGATGCACGCTGGCGCGCCAACGCTCTGCACCGTGCGCGAGGTGTTCAGGGTTCAGTACGAGGACGACGAAGACTTCGCCTACCGCGCCCACCAACTGCTGCTCCGCGCGCGGCTCTTGCGTTCGCTCGACGGCATGGGCGCTCCACGGCTCCTGGCGGCTGTCGCGGGCAACTCGGGCCTCCTGGTCTCGATCGAGGAATCGCAGGGCGGCGTGGGCCTCGTCGAGCTCCTCGCGTCGCAGGCGAAGACGGTGTCGCCGCCCGGCCTCGCGTTGCTCGTGGTGCGTCACCTGTCGCAGATGTGGGAACGCGCGGCGCGCTTCGAGGTGCCACACCCCAACGTCACGCGTGAAGACGTCTTCCTCACGTGGGACGGCCGCGCGCAGTCGCTCTACGACTCAGCCGTGCTCGAGCGCCAGGTGATGAGCGCCGGAGCGATGATCGCCATCGTCCCCGAGCGCGTCGGTTACCGCGCGCCCGAGCAGGTTCGTGGCCTCCCGGCCTCGGACTCGATCTCGATGTTCAACTGCGGCCTGTTTCTCTTCGAGGCGTTGACCGGGCGAGATCCCTTCGGTGGCGCGAGCGGCTTCAAGCTCATCACCGAGATCGTCACCGCGAACGTGTTGCCGCTCGAAGCCCACCGCGCTGGTCTTCCCCCGGCGGTGCTCTCGTTCTTCCGCCGGTGCACGCAGCGCGAGGCGGCCGATCGCTACGCCACCTGGGCCGAGTTCCGCGCGGCGCTCGAGGCCGCGGCGCGCTCGGTCGAGCCGTTCGACGAAGGCGCGCTCGCGGCGTTCATGGCGAAGCAATTTCCGCAGTCGCGCGCGGCGGCGGCGGTGCTCGAAGATCTCGCGGCCGCGTTCGACATGCAGGCGGCGCGCAAGCAGTTCACCGGAGCCGCGGACGACCCGACCGTCGTGCAACCCTACCCCCCGCGAGCTGCAACGACGGCCAGCCCCGAGACCCGCAGCGAAGACGTGACGTGGGAAGGCAACGATGCGCGACCCATGCTGCGCGCCGGTTCGCTGTTCGTCGACCGTCGGCCGGTGAGCAACGCCGAGTACGCGCGCTTCGTCAGCGCGACCGGTCGGGCTCCTCCGCGACATTGGGAAGGCCGCGCGACGCCTCCGCTCGAGCTCGAAGAGTCGCCGGTGACGTTCGTGACGCAGGTCGACGCCGTCGCCTACGCGGCGTGGGCGGGCAAGCGGCTCCCGGAAGATCACGAGTGGGGTCTGATGCTCCAGCACCTCGGCGCGGAGCGGCTCGGCACCGGCACGGTCTGGGAATGGACCGCGACGGCGCGTCAGAGCGGCTCGGTGGTGCGCGGCGGCGTGTGGAGAGATCGCCCGGATCTCTTCAGCGCCGCGTCGAGCTCGTGGGAATCACGCCCGACCCGCGACGTCGGCTTTCGCTGCGTGCGCGACGTGTGAAGTGAAGCTGAAGAGCCCCCGACGGGAATCGAACCCGCGCCAGGGATCGCAAGGAACCTGTTCAGGAAACGCGCTTCCCTGTCGAACCACGTGAGTGACCCGACCCGGTGCATCCGCAACCTTCGATGTTCCGCCCCACACCCCAGGCCCACCTACCGGCGCCCGAGTAGCAGGTCGTTCCGTGCCCTCATCGGGGACCGGTTGGTACGTTTTTCCGGTGTTCTGCCATCACGAACTCCGGGGGCCTTCGGCGAGCGAGACGCGGCGAGCCCGCTCGCCTGACTGCGCTACGCGATCCACGGCTCGCGCTGCACGACCTCGACGAAGTGATCGATGAAGGTGCGAACGCGCGTCGGCAGAAACCGGTCACGCGCGAAGACGAGATGCACCGGAAGCGGAGTGAGCGGCTGCGACGGCAGAACCCGCACCAGCTTCGGATGCAGCTTCGTTCCCTCGAAGAACGTCACGCGACCTGCCAGCCCCACGCCTGCTCCGGCGAGCACGGCCTCACGCAGCGCGAGGAAGTTGTCGACCTTGAGCGCTCCAGACACGCGCACGCTGCGCGCACCGAACGTCCACGCTGAGTCCTGCCCGCGCACCACGCACTGGTGGCGTGTGAGATCGTCGATCGTCCGCAGCGGAGGAGCGCGGCGGAGGTACTCACGGCTCGCCACCACGATGCGCGGCAGTTGGCTTCGTGGGAGCGTTGGTGAACTTCCTCTCCGGCTCCTTCGACGGCGCCGAGCGGCAGGTCGTGCTGCTCACCAACGCCGTCATGAATCGTTCGGCGTGGGCGGTGGCCTTCCACTCCACGGCCGCGTTGAAGGAAGGCGTCAGCGAGCAAGACGTGAAGGCGATTCGCGACGGCAGTCTCCCCGCGAACGAGAAGCACCGCGCGCTGAGCTCCATCACCCGCGCGCTGGTCGAGCGCCGCGGTCACCTCGAGCCGCGCGACGTCGAGGCCTTCACCTCAGCCGGCTACACGCACGCCCAACTGCTCGAGGTCATCGCAGGGCAGGGCGCTTCGATGATGGCCAACTACGCCGGCAACATCACGCACCCGCCAGTGGAGACGCCGTTCGCCGCGCAGACTTGGTGACTCGACTCACTCCAGGTTCTTGAAGCGGCCTTCCGACACGCCGGTCGCTCCGCTCGTCTCAGTTCCCGGAGCGGCGATCGGCGCGATTGGATCCATCCTTCCACCGATGAGCGCCTCGGCTTCCTTCACGCTCTGCTGCACCGCATCGACACCGGTGAGGAGATCGTCGAGCTGCTCGGTGAGCTGATCAGGGCTGGTCATGGTGAGCGCCTGGTCGCGCAACAGCCGCACGGAGTTCTCGATCAGATTCATCTGCCCGCGCGCGCGAGCGAGGAAGGTCTCGATCTCCTTGATGGTGCCCAGGCGCTTGCCGAGCACCGCCGCGTTCTTCTTCGCCAGATCGCGCACCGACTCATCAGTCATGCGCTCCTGCAGGCCTTCCTGCGCTTTGATCTGCCGCTCGAGATCTTTCACGTCGACGGCCTGAAGGTAGGTCTCCGCGCGACGGCACGCCGACGCCAGACGCACGAACGACTGGTGCAGCTGCGCGAGCTTCTCGAGCTCGGTCTGCAACAAGATGGCCTGGAACGAGGGGTTGTTCGCCATGTCGCGTTCAATCTCGCGACGCAGCTCGTCGAGCGCCTTCGCGCGCTGCCACTCGCGCTCGGGCAACTCGGCCATCAACTTCTCGACGCGCTCGCGATCGGCCTTCTCGCGCTCCGTCCGTTCGGCTTCACGCACCGCGCGCTGGAAGGGCTTGAAGTCGGGCCCCAGCACCAGCCACAGCGCCTCGAGCCCGAGCGCGCCGAGCGCGATCATCCAATCGCCGGTGATGGCCGACGCGGTCGCGGCTCCACCGAGCAACGACAGGTTGTAGACGTTGAGGAACGCCGCCTTCAGATAGTTGGGCGATCCAGATCCCTCGGCCATGACGTCTCAGAGCCCCACTCGAATGTTGCCGTGCACGTTCGACTCGTGGAGCAGATCGAGCACGTGGTTCTCCACCCGCTTGAACTCCGCGCTCTGCTTCACCGAGACCTCGCGCGACTGGAAGAACGGCACCTCGATGCGGTGCAGCACGCGCGCGGGCCGGTGCGAGAGCACGAAGATGACGTCGGCGAGATAGACGGCCTCGGCCACGTCGTGCGTCACGAAGAGCACCGTGTTGTCCTGCGTGTGGAGCACGTCGAGGATCAACGACTGCATGCCCCAGCGCGTCTGCGGGTCGAGCGCGCCGAACGGCTCATCCATCAGAATCAGGCGCGGCTTGTTCACCAGCGTGCGCGCGATGGCCACGCGCTGCTTCATGCCGCCCGACAGCTGCTTGGGCAGCGAATCGGCGAAGTCCTTCAGGCCGACCTGATTGATGATCGCGAGCGACTGCTTCTTGCGCTCCTCGGCGGGAATGCCCTGCAGCTCGAGCCCGTACTCCACGTTCTTGCGCACCGTGCGCCACGCGAACGAGGTGTAGCTCTGGAACACCATGCCGCGATCGCGACCGGTGCCTTCGACCTGCTTGCCGTCGATGAGCACGTCACCCGAATCAGGCGTGAGCAGCCCAGCGATCGACTTGAGGATGGTGCTCTTCCCGCAACCAGACGGGCCGAGGAACACGGCGAGCTCTCCGATGCCGGGCTTGTTGGCGACGGTGAGGTTCACGTCCTGCACGGCCTGCACGGTGCGGCCTTTGCGATCGGTGTACGAGATGTAGAGGTTCTTCAGCTCGAGCTTGGGCGGCGTCGCGCCCGGGAGCTGTTGCTGACCAGCAGGGGCCGGAGCGACCGGTGCGGCGGGCGTCTCAGGCATTGGTCTCTCTCCACGAGAAGAGCAGGTTGTTCATCAGACGAATGATCAAGTCGGTCAGCACGCCGATGATTCCGACGACGAGGATGCCCGCGAAGATCCATTCCGGTTTGTAGTGATCGCCCGCGAGCTTCAAGAGCGCGCCGATGCCGCCAGCCTGCTGGTTCACCGTCTCGGCGAGGATGATGTAGGTCCACGCGATGGCGTTCATCACGCGGAAGCCGTCGAAGATTTGCGGCAGCGCCGCGGGGATCAACACCGTGCGGATGACCTGGCCCTTCGTCGCTCCGAGCGTGAACGCGGTCTGCACCAGCTCTTCAGGCACGAGCCGGATGGCGTCGACCACCGCGGGGAGCAGATAGACGACGGTGCCGAGCACCAGGAACGCCACCTTCTGCCCCTCGTCGATGCCGAACCACAGAATCAACAGCGGGATGAACGCGGTGATCGGCAGGTACCGCATCGGCGCGATGATGGGGTCGAAGATGCGATTGACGAACTCGAACGCGCCCATCGCGATGCCCAGCGGCACGGCGATGGCGAGCGAGATGCCGAACGCCTTCACGATGCGCAGCGCCGAGATGGCCACCGACTGCAGGAGCTCCTTCTCGAAGATCAAATAGAAGACGCTCTTGATGACCGCGTCAGGCGGCGGGAGGAAGAACGGCGGCACGATGGGCCCCGTCTTTCCGTCGCGTGTGATCTCGACGTAGCTCACCACGCACCACGCGATGAGCAGCACCGCGACGCTGACGATCGACGCGGTGCGGCCGATGCCCGCGGGCAGGTTGGTGCGCAGCCCCCACACGTTCGAGGGCTTCGCGCGCCGCGGACCCTTCACGGGCGCCGGAGCGGCCGGAGTTGAAGCAGCTGGAGCAGCCGCCGGGTCACTGGGCATTCAGCACGACCTTGATGTCCGTGCGGCGGTTGAGCGCGCGACCATCTTCGGTCTCGTTCGGAGCGACCGGCTTGCTCGAGCCCTGACCCACGGTGACGAAGCGCTTGGGGTCGAGGTTGAAGTTCTTCACCAGGTACGCCTTCACCGAGTCGGCGCGCTTGGCCGAGAGCGTCTTGTTCGCGCCCTCGCTGCCGCGGCTGTCGGTGTTGCCCTCGACCTGCAGGTACGTGTTGCCGAACGAGAGCATCGTCTCGCCGAGCGAATCGAGCGTGAAGTACGAGCCGGGCATGATCTCGTCGGAGCCGGTCGTGAAGTGAATCGACAGCGACTTGCTGACGATCGCGCGGTCGCTCACCTTGGGCTTGTCCTTGAACGCGAACGATTCTTCGACCTTCTGCGTCGCGTAGTCCTTGGCGAGCGAAGCGACGAAGCGCTTGTCGTTGAAGTCCGGAGCGTCGACCACCGTGTTGACCACGCCCTTCTTGCGCCAGATGACGAACGCTCCGTTGAAGAGCGAGTCGAAGTACGCCTTGGGGCCCGACAGGCCGAAGAAGAGCGCGTTGTCGGCGTAGCTGGTGAGCTTGAGACCAGACAGCATTCCCGAGACGTCGTCGGGCGTGAGCTTGAGCGCGTCGGCGATCAGCTGGTTGGTGCCCTGCGGGTCTTCCTTCATCACGCCGATGGCGTCGAACCAGCCCGCGACGAAGGCCTGCACGGTGCCCGGCGCCTCGTCGATGACCTGCTGACGCGCGACGAGCGTGTCGGCGATGACGTTGGTGGCCGCGGTGGTGCTCACCAGAATGTGCGCTTCCCCTTCACGCGCGGTGACGGCGCCGGAAAGATCGGGCTCCCACGTCACGGCAGCGTCGACCTTGCCGGCCTTGAACATCGCGGCGGCCTGCGGCGCTTCGGCGGTGAACACCACGTTCTTCTCGATGTCCGCGCGATCCTGCGGGGAGAGGCCCGACTGCGAGAGCAGGAACAGCAGCAGCCAGTGCGACGGCGTGAACTTGGTCGACGCGACGCGCTTGCCCTTCAGGTCTTCGACCGACTTGATGGTCTTGAGCGACACGATGCCGTCGCCACCGCGGCTCCAGTCTTCCTGAATGATCGAACGCGCCTTGAGGCCCTTCTCCTTCAGTTCACTCGCCTCACGCGCGAACGAGTCGACGGTGTCCCACATGATGTCGATGTCGCCCTTGATGAACGCGGCGAGCTTGGCGCTCGGGTCCTCGAGGAGAACGAACTCGACGTCGAGGCCGTACTTCTTCTTGTAGAGCGAGCTCGCGCTGCCCGGCTTCATGCCGCCGTTGGCGACGATGCCCGGCGCGTGACCAGCCCAGGTGTTGATGCCGACCTTGAGCGGGCGGTTGAGCTTCGCGCCGCCGACCTCGGCCGAGCCGTTGACCTGCACACCGCCGTTGCGCGGGGCGTCGCTGATGCCGTTGTTGGCCGCGTTGAAGTCGTCCTTCGTGACGTCGGTGTTGCCGGTGCCAGTGCCCGTGCCGCCACCCTTGGTGCCGTCTTCGACCTTCGCGCCCGACCAGGCCTTGATGTTGTCGCCGTACTTCTTGAACACCACGAAGCCGATGACGCCCAACGCCACCAGCGCAATGAACAACTTTCCAAACGGAGTCAGTTTCATGTGGTCTTTGGCCCTCTTTGAAGAACTCGAAAAAGCGAAAGTGGTTATTTCGGCGCGGCGACGGCGGGCGCCTGGAAGAATTCGAGCACGCGGTGCACCTGCGCCTTGCGGTTCTCGGCGGCAGCCCCCACGGCGGCGAGCGTTTCGGTCTTCTTGGTGATGTCGGCGCGCAGCGTGATGACCTTGTCTTCGAGCTGAGCGATCTGCGTCTGCGCGTCGGTGATCGACTTCGCGGTCTGCGTCTCGTTCACGCGCACGTAGGTGTCGACGGCCTTGAGCTGGTTCTGCGCCGCGAGCACGATCTTCGCCACGTCGAAGCCGAACGCCTTGAGCGACGCCTCGACGATCTGCCGCTTGATTTCGATGGGCGTCGCCTCGGGCAAGCCCTTGAGCAGCTCCTCGGCCTTCTTCACGCGATCGAGCTCGGCCACGTCCATGCCCGCGCCCTTGAACACCGCGTCGAAGTCGACGTTCGCCGGCGCCACGGTCCCCGCGGGAGGCATCGCGACGTTCATCACGGGAGCAGGCCGCGCGACGGGCGCAGGACCGCCCATCGAGTGCGCAGGCGCGCCCTTCTTCGGAGCCGACTGCCCGGCGAGCTCGGCGACGATGTCGGCCGCGCTCTTCTCGCCACCTTCATCGGCAGAGACGGCCTCAGTGCCTTCGGCAGGAGTCCCGTCTTTCGACTCGACGAACAGACCGAGCAGCTTCGACCCCAGTCCTTTTTCTTCGGGCATGCGTGCTCCTTAATCGGCGCTGCGGAAAACCCCGAGTGGATTCAACAGTTCAAGTGGCGGTGAAGGTATGGGAAGGTTTTGGGAATGCCCAAGTTCGAGGTGCACATTCCGGCCAGCGATGCGAACGGCTTCAACGTCACGCTCAAGGTCGGCGCCGACAATTGGATGTCCGCGCTCAAGGCCGGCATGCAGAAGCTCGGCGAGCAGGGAGCCGTCAGCCAGAACGTGATGGTCGACATCCAGGAAGACAACTCGATCCACGTGACCGAGCCCGCGTCTGGACGCGTCTTCCGCATTCGTGAGCTGAGCGACGACGAAGCCGCGAAGGCACAGGTCAAACGGCCCTCGCAGATTCGGCCCGCCGTCGCGCGCGCTGGAGAGAAGACCGACCCTGCGATGCCCGCGGTGAAGCCCGCGCTCGGCTCGACGGGAAGCGACAAGACGCAGCCGCTGCCGAGGCCGAGCGACTTGCAGCAGCCGCGGCCCTCGTCGCCCGACGCGAAGACTGATCCTGCGGGTGCGGCGAAGAAGGCGCCCGCGGTCGATCTCAATCAGACACTGCCCGGCGGGCCGGATCTCACCAACGTGCCGAACGTTCCGCCGGCGCGATCGGCGGTGGCTCCGGCTCCGCGACGCACCGCGAAGTCGTCGGCGCGCATCGAGCTCAAAGACGTCGAAGAGCTGGTGCAGCCGATCAAGCCGTCCACCGGGAGCATCGGTCGCGCGAAGTCGAGCCCCAACATCCAGAAGACGCAGCGCCAGGAGACTGAGGAGATCCTCTCCGATGTGTTCCTCCGCGTGGTCGAGATCAGCACCAAGAAGACGGTCGAAGAGGCGATGGATTTCATCCTCGATCTCGTCCTCGAGAAGGTGCCGTGCGAGTCGGGCTCGGTGATGCGGGCCGACACCGCGACCGGTGATCTCACCTTCCTCGCGGCGCGTGGCCCCAAGGCGAAAGAAATTCTGAGCGGCAAGATCGTCGTGCCCGCGGGCACTGGACTCGCCGGTTTCTGCGCATCTGAAGGCGTGTCGGTCGCCATCAACGACGTCGAGAAGGATCCGCGGTTCAACGCCGACGTCAGCGAGCGCATCGGCTACGCGACGCACTCGCTGTTGTGCGCTCCGATGATGACGCATGGCCATTCGTTCGGGTGTGTGCAGGTTCTCAACCGCAAGGGCGGCCCGCACTTCCTCGAACACGAGGTCGGCGTCATCTCGTACCTCGCGCATCAGGCAGCGCTGTTCCTGAATCAGAAACTGCTCCAGTAGCGCTGCGCTGTGTGTGCAGATTCCTGCACACCGTTCGGGCTGGCGCGCGATCTGCAGTCAGCGCGCAGCGCGAAATGGAACGACGAGACCTCCTGAAGGCGGGTGCGGTGCTCGCGGTGAGCGGGAGCGGCTGCGCAACGCTCTCCGCCACCGAGGGAAATTCGCTCGCTTCGTTTCTGCAGACCCTCGACGCGGCGCTCGAGGCGATCTCCACGCGGCCGCTCTTCGATGCCTTTCGGATCCCCGGTCGCCCTGACCTTGATGTCGCAGTCACCTCGCGCGACGCGTTGATGCGCAAGACCTTCCGCAGCCTCACGCTCGCTGGGGCGCTGGGAGATCTCACTCCCGAAGAACGAACGCACCCCGAGGTCGCGCGGCGCGTCAGCGCATCGCTCGGTGAGATCGACGACGCGATGTTCGGCATGACCGAAGTGCTCGAGAACCTCACGACGACCGAGCGCGCGCAGGTCGGCAAGGCGCTGCGCGACGACCCTCAGCTCGGCATGCGCATCTTGGGAGAGGTCGATCGCGAAGCGGCGTCGCTCGGGCTCTCGTCGGGTGTGCGGCTGCGGCTGCGAAACGCGTCGGCGCAGGTGACGTCGCGGTTGCGGCTGTCTCCCGATCTCACCATCGGCGAGTACACGACCAAGTTCCGCAAGCTCGAGGCGCGGCACGGAGCGCGCGCCGAAGCAGAACGAGCGTTCGCCGCGTCGACGGGCGCCTCGATGATCTGGGCCGCGGAAGGAGGCGGTTCCGGCGGCGCACTTCCTTCGTCGATGCGCAAGTGCGTCGAGACCAGCGAGTGCGAGGCGAACGAGGAATGCGGCGGCTACGTCGAGCTGAGGCCGGGTGAATGGACGTTGGGGACGTGCACCGTGCCGCCCGGGGGAAAGCGCACGCGAAAGCGGTCCCCTGGCTTCCTGTCGACGGGAGCCATCGCGCTCGGCATCGGCCTGCCCGTCGGCATCGCGTCGCTGGCGAGCGGGCTCGGCGTGGCGTCGCTCCTCGTCGCCACCTTCGGCGGCCTGCTCGCGCTCTCGGGGCTCGTGGTGCTCATCATCGGCATCGGCATCGCGGCGGGTGGAGAATGACGACGCTCGTGCTCTTTGCGCTGCTCGCGCAACAGCCGCCGGCTGCTGCGCCCGTCGAGCCGTTGTCGCCAGTGGCGCCACAGATCAACGATGCGCCTCTCTTTGATCAGGGTGGCCGCATTCGCTTCGGCGCTTCAGTTCAGGGCGGCTGGCGCACGCTCTCGTCGTCGTTCGTGATCGATCTCGACGCTCGCGTCGGCATGCAGGTCACACAGTGGTGGTCCCTCTACGGGTTGGTGAAGGTCAACCTCGCGACCAGCAGCGGCTTCACGAGCACGGCGAGCGGCGCTCCGCTCATCGGCGCCATCGGCGTCATGGTCGAGACGATGCTCAACAACCACATCTATTTCGCAGTCGGCCCGCTGCTCGGGTACGGCACCTTCAGCGGAGCGGAGATCGAGGGACGCGCGATTCCGAGGCTCGTCATCGAGCAGAACGGCGCTTCGTTCAAGCCGGGCTTCGACGTGCGCCTGGGCTTCGCGACTGCGCGGAGCAGGCCCCCACGCTTCAGCCGCAGCGGCGCCAGCATCGGGTTCGAGCTGGTCGGCCTGTACCACTTTCAGCTCTCGGAGCTGACGTTCGGTGGCACACCGCCGACCCCCATCGCGCCGTGGTGGGTCTTCACGCCCATGCTGTCGATCGGCATCGACACGCGGTGATCAGCCCGCGAGCAATTCGCGCAGCACCACGGTCGCGTAGCTCCCAGCGGGCAGGGTGAAGCGCAGCTCGAGCACGTCGCTCGTCGGCGACTCGAGGCCCTCGAACCCGAAGGGAATGCGCAGCCACCTCCGCGCTCCACGGGTCTCGTCGCCGCCGTTCACGAACAGCGCGCGATCGATCTTCTGCTCGGCGAGCACGGCGTCTTCGAGCGCGGCGATCGCACCCGTCGGCTGCTTCATCTCCGGCCCGAAGAGCGGACCGCTGGGGCTCACCTCGAACCCGTCGATGCGCGGCTGCTCGACGGCCGGGTCTTCGCACACGAACTCTCCACCGAGCGGGTGCCGCTTGAGGACGTCTCCAGCGACGGCGCGCGCGAACGAGCCATCGACCAGTCGCTTCGCGAGCACGCGGTTGAAGAGATCCGACTGGAACGCCGAGAGGAACAACTTCCGCTCGAAGCGATCACGGTGTTTGCCGCCCTTCTCGAGGATCGCCTTGCCGCGCGCGGCGTTCAGACCGCCGAGGCCGAAGCGCTGCTCCCCGAAGTAGTTGGGGATGCCCGAGCGCTTCAGCAGCTCGATCGACGCGCGCGCGGCTCCGAGATCTTTCACTTCGCGCAACACCACGCGGAACCGGTTGCCGTGCAGGTGACCCGACTTGAGCTTGTTCTTGTGGCGCGCCGAACGCAGCACGCGCACGCCTTCCATCGAGAAGCTGGCGAGCTTGGGCTCGAGGAAGCGCGCCGGCCCGCACAGGTACTGGCGCGTCACCGCGTCGCGATCTTTGAGGCCCGCCCACGACACGTCGCGCTCGTTGATGCCGCAGTGTCTGGCGAGCGCCTTCGCCACGTCTTGCGTCGAGCGGCCCTTCTTCTCGACCCAGAGAAAGAGGTGCTCGTCACTGCCCGGCTCGCCCTGTGGCTCGTACGCGGGCAGCTCCTCGACCTCGAAGTCGTCGGGGCTGGCTTTGAAGAGTCCACCGCAGCCCGGGATGGACGCGGTGAGGCGCGGCAGCGGCTCGGTCACTTCGGCTCGAGCGTCGCCAGGTGATCCTTCACGCGGCGCGCGAGCTCTTCGTCGGCAGCCGACTCGAGCAGCTCACCGGCCTGGAACAGGAGGAAGAACATCACGTCGGACAACGCCTGCTTGAGCGACGCGATGGGCTCGGCTCCGAGATTTCCCTCGGCGGCGAGCACCTGGTAGCGACCGATGAGCTCGGCCTCGGGGAGCAACCCGTCGTCAGAGAACGTGAGCCCGTTGAGCACCGGCGAAGTCGACACGCCGTTGCCCTTGAGCGCGAGGTTGGCCGAGATGAGGAACGGCTCCAACGTGCCGCGCGCAGCGACCTCGTCACGCACTTCCTTGAAGATGGTGTTGAACACCGCGACCACCTGCTCGACGGTGATGGTGACCTGCTTCACCGGCGCGGGTGGAGCGGTCTTCTTCGGCGGCGGGACGACGGCCTGCACCGACGAGCTCGACGACACCGCGGCGGGCGTGGCGCTGGCGGTCTCGGACACCTTCACCAGGCCCAACTCCATCAGGCGGTGCACGATGCGCGTGGCGTCGAATTCCGAGAAGCGCGCGAGCTGCCCGACCTCGATCACCGAGCGCTGGCCGTCGACGTGCGCGAAGACCGACTCTTCTTCGGGCTCGAGCTTCTCTTCCGGGGAACGCCTGGGCAGCACGAACATGCGCCCGTGCGGAATGCGCTTTCGGAACTGCGCGAGCTCGTCGATCTTGCGGATGCTGTCCATCAGCAAGCCGTTCATCGAGAGCGAGAGGTTGTGCGTGAGCGCCTTCTCGTCGATCTCCTGATCGATCAGCGCGAACGCTCCCTCTTTGCTGAGCATGATTCCGTGGAAGATCTCGGAGATCTGCTCATTGAGGCACTTGTAGAGGTCGTGCGCCTTCAAGAGTCCGCGTTCGACGAGCGCCTTGCCGATGCGCGAGGGCGGCGCTTCAGCGAGCACCTTCTCGAGCGCGGCGCGCGTGACGTAGCCCATGCGCACCATGACTTCGCCGATGCGATCTCCCGACGAGTCGCTCGCCGCCGACCGAACGTCGCCGTCTTTGAGCAGCAGGCTGCGCTCACCCGACGGAGCCGTCACGCGCAACACGCCCGACCAGCGCGACTGGCCGAGGAAGGCGATGAGGTCGGCGAGGTGAAACGCTCCGCAGTCGCCGGCGAGCACCACGCGCGGCTTGCTTTCCTGCAGCCCACCCTGCGCGGGTGAGCGGAGCATCAAAATCCAATCGGGAGACGTGGCCTGCAGACGGAAATAGCCGCTTCGCCCCGTGAGCGGGGAGCCCTGACCTTCAGCGGGTGCGAGCAGCCCGCGGGCATCGACGAGGAAGCGTGCGTCCACTTTTCAGTTCGAGGGCCAGGTGTTGTTGCCGGCGAGCCAATCGAGCTCGTCGTCGACTGCGAGGGACAGTGACTCGGTGTTGAGCCCGAGCGTGTACTTGCGGCCGTTGAAGTAGATCGAAGGCGTCGAATCGACTCCCGCCTTGCGCCCCAGTTCCTTCGAGGCGTCGAGCTCGTCGGAGTATTTCTTGGCGGCGATCACCTTCTCGAACGCCTTGCCGTCGAGGCCGTGTTTGGCGACCAGCGCCTTGATGAAGTCTTCCGAGAGCGAGAGCTGGTTGTCGAAGAGCGCGTCGTGCATCGCCCAGAACTTGCCGTTGTCGCGCGCGAACAGCGCAGCCTGGCTCGCCACCGTCGCGTTCGGATGCTGGGGGAGGGGATACGGCATCCAACACAGCCGCAGGTTCGGGCGGGCCTTCACGTATTCCTCGAGGATCGGGCGCGCAGCGGCGCAGAACGGGCACTCGAAGTCGCTGAACTCGACGAGGGTGATCTTGGCGTCCTTCGGGCCCATGCACTGGCGCTCGTCGGGCTTGAACTGCACGCGGCCCTTGTTGAAGCCCTGGTTGTACTTGCTCAGTGAAACGATGATCTCCGAGGCCGAGGTGCCTTCAGCGGCCATCGACGCGGCGAAGCCAACGAGGCGTCGCGTGTGACGGCAGGCGTCCTTCTTCAGCGACGCGAGCAAGGTCAGCGGCCGGCCGCAATAGTCGAACTCGTCGGTCAGCACCGACGCCAGCTCGCGCTTGGCCGGATTTGGAAGCCGCGAGAAGTCGAACCCCGGGATGTCGGCCAGCAGCCGGTTCGGGTCGAGCTGAGCGAAGGCCGAAGTCGCACTCAGAAGAACGAGCGCGGACAGCGACGCGACGAGCTTCAAGTGGTGCGTCACGATGCGTTGCGTTGTAGCCATCGAGTCCAGCCTTGTAAACAACATGAAAAAGCTCCTTCTGCTCCACACTGGCGGCACGTTGGGAATGACCGGCAGGCGTCCTGACGCGCTGAAACCCGGTTCGTTCTTTCGCACGGTGCAGGAGCGCGTGCCCGAGTTGACGAAGCTGGCGGACCTCGAATTCGAAGTCTTCAGCAACCTCGATTCCTGCGAGATGCAGCCGGAATTGTGGTCGAAGCTGGCCACTCGGGTGGCGCAGCGCATCTCGAAGTTCGATGGTGTGGTCATCACCCATGGCACCGACACGCTCTCGGAGACGGCGTGTGCCCTGAGCTTCATGTTGCCGGGCTTGAACAAGCCGGTGGTGCTCACGGGCGCGCAACGACCGCTCGGAGAGATCCGCACCGACGCGCGTTTGAATTTGATCGACGCGGTGACCAGCGCGCTCCACGGGCCGCGTGAGGTGACGGTGTGCTTCGACTCGCACCTCTACCGCGGCAACCGCGTGCGCAAGGTCTCGATCGCCGAGTACGACGCGTTCGACAGCCCCAACCATCCCGTGCTCGGAGTGCTCGGCGTCGACGCGAAGTTTCAGCGCGGCCTGGCCGGCAAGGGCCTGCGCCTGATGGAGCAGGTGGATCCGCGCGTGTTCCTGCTGCGCATCTTTCCAGGGCTCGATCCGCAGATTCCGCTCTCGATTCTTCCGCATGTGCGCGGGCTGGTCGTCGAGGCCTACGGAGCCGGCAATTTCCCTTCATCTGACGAGCTGGGGCGGTCGTTGACATCCGTGTTCGAGCGGGCGCGTCAACTCGACGTTCCGGTGGTGGTGGTGAGTCAGGCCCCCCGGAATGGAGTCGATTTGTCGCTGTATGAATCAGGGAACCGTGCACGCCGTTCTGGCGCAATCAGCGGCGGGGACATGACCGTTTCGGCAGCAGTGGTGAAGCTGATGCACGGGCTGGCAAACCACCGAGGCAACGCATTGCGTAAGTACCTCGAGCGATCTGTGGCGGGTGAGAGAAGCTGAGTGCTAGCGTCAGACCCGCGTTCGGGGCACGTGATCGATGGCTGAGGACAAGACGGCAGTACACAAGATCAGCGACCTTCTCGGTGAAGCACGCCGGGTCAACAACGCGTACCTGATCGTCATCTCGTCGAAGACCGCCGCGACGATCGGCAAGATGGTGAAGCTCGAGAAGGGCGAGTTCGTGATGGGCCGCGCGCCCGACACGCAGCTGCAGGTCGAAGACGACGGCATCTCGCGCAAGCACTGCAAGATCTCGACGGCCCCCAACGGTCACTTCCAGCTCGTCGATCTCGGCTCGACCAACGGCACGTTCTTGAACGGCATCAAGGTCAACGTCGCCACGCTGCAGGACGGCGACAAGATTCAGATCGGCGCCAATACGGTCGTGAAGTTCTCGATCCAGGATCAGCTGGAAGAGCAGTACCAGCGGTCGATCTACGAGAGCGCCACGCGTGACGGTCTGACGCGCATCTTCAACAAGAAGTACTTCCTCGACACGCTCCGCAAGGAGTTCGCGTACTGCCTGCGCCACCGCGTGCCGTTGTCGTTGGTGATGTTCGACATCGATCACTTCAAGAAGATCAACGACACCTATGGCCACCCGGCCGGCGACTACGTGCTGCAGAAGGTCGCGGCGAAGGTGAGCGAGACGGTGCGGCAGGAAGATCTCTTCGCGCGCTACGGCGGTGAAGAGTTCGCGCTCATGTTGCGTGAGTCGGCCGCCGACAAGTCGATCCGCTGCGCTGAGCGCTGCCGCCGCGCGGTCGATGGTGCGGAGTTCGTGTTCAACGGCACTCCGATTCGCACCACCATCTCGCTGGGTGTCGCCACCGTTCTCGACAGCGACTTCGCGCAGCCGGAAGACCTGATCGCCGCAGCCGACAAGTACCTGTACCGCGCCAAGAAGGGCGGACGGAACCGGGTCGACGCGATGGAAATCAGCGGCCCCTGAGTTGCCTCTCCTCGGGCAGAGCGGCCCTTCGCTCAGAGCCGCGTGAGTCCACCAGCGATCGCCTTGAGCTCCGCAGTCGCGTCGATCTCCGCGCGAGCAGCAGTCCACGCGTCATCGCTGAGTGCAGCGTCACGCGAGATCACATCGAGCCCCGCCGGAGTCGCCATCGTCGCTGAGAACGTGATGATCGCGTACCGCCCCTGCGCGTCGATCGACACCACGTCCCACTCACTGGTGAACGCCGCCAGGAAGCCGCGACCCGACCACGTGAAGTGCGTCGGCACGGTCGGATGTTGAACGTC
>JAEUJS010000265.1 GCA_016792935.1 Archangium sp.
AGCTTCGATTTCGACACGGTGCCGACGAAGCGATCGACGACCTGACCGTCGCTCCTGGCGAGCACCACGGTGAGCGGGAGCGCAGAGAGATCGTGGCCCATGCGCACGGAGCGATCGGCCCACACCACGCGCTCGCGGAACCACGGCGGCTGGCTCGCGAGCCACTCGTAGAAGCGCGGGTTGCGCGGCTTGTCGGTGAAGTACGCGGGGAGCAGGACCGCTTTCTTCTCTTCGGCCACCTGCGCGAGGGCGGGGAGCTCGATGATGCAGGCCTTGCACCACTCGGCCCAGAAGTTCACGACCACCACCTGACCGCGGAGCTCGTCGAGCGTCACCGCGGTGCCTGTGGTGTCGTTCACGAACGCGTTGGTCTTGAACGTCGCGCAGCCGGACAGCGTCGTCACGAGCAGCAACGCGCACAGAGAGGAAGCGCGAGAGCCTCTCTCCCGCCGGCGGCCGAGCAGTAGCACGAGCAATGCGACGATCGACACCGGCGCGCTCGAGCACCCCGAAACGATCTGCCAGTAGCGCCGTGAAGCACCGCCATCGACGCCGATGATCCCGCCGTCATCCAGCATCACCTCGGAGATCACGAGCGGATGCGGATACTGAAACTCCGCAAAGCCCGGCCGCGCGCCCTCGATGTAATCGACACCAGCGACGAGCACCGTCGGCGAGCCATCGTCGAACGTCGCGCCACCGTCGTAGGTGTTGTTCCACGCGTAGACGGGCTCCCGTTCTTGCTGCGGCCACATCGGCGTCGGCATGTCTCCGGTGACGAGCATCCCCATTCCGCGGCCGACGCCGTCGAGACACGCGGCTCCGCTCGGCTGGGCGTTCTCATCCCACGCGTTGCTGCCGTTGCAGCGACCCCACACCTGAAAGCTCGCGCGCGCACGGACGACTTCGACGCCGACGGTCGCGCCGTAGAGCGGATCGATCAGATTGCCGAAGACGACCGCGGTGCCTCCGTTCACGACCACCGCCGGCTCGAGATACTTCGTGGTCTGGAACCGATTGTTCGAGACCTCGAGGTGCCGCGACGACCGGTAGCGCCCGCTCGAGTCGGTGCCCGACGCGTAGATGAGCTCATCGACGAACACGTTGTGCCGAACGACGACGCGCGCACCGCCGAGCGCCGCCACTCCACCCGGAGCCGCCTGCGCCGCGTTCACGAACGTGCAGTCTTCGACGAACACGTTCTCGGCCGTACCGAACGACGACGGAGACGCCCATGAGACGTCGCCCCACGACCCGCCGTCCCACGAGCCGTGATCGACGACCACGCCCTGCTTGAAGTCGCCGCTGAACGCGCAGTGATCGACGACGCCGACCGCGCGTCCCGTGATGCGAATGGCGCTGGTGCGCTGATTGGAGAACGTGACGTGGTCGATGCGGAAGGCTCGCGTCTCGCCAGAAATCGCGACGTGCCCGAAGTTCCACACGCCGGGATCGTCTTCGAGCCCCTCGATGGTCAGCGCCGTCATCCGCAAACCGCTCGCGTCGTCGAACACCAGGAGCAGCGAACCATCCATTCCATTCTTCACGACGCCGTCGCGAATGATGGTGACGCCCTGCCCTGCGCCGCGCAGCGTGAGTGGCTTGCTGATCGTCAGCTGCGTGGTCCACGTGCACGTGCCCGCGGGGATGCGCACCTCGTCGCCAGCGCTCGCCTGCACGACTGCACTCTCGACGTCAGCGCGCTGACATGAGGCCGCCGTGAACGTCGCTCCACGCGCGACGAACGCACAGCACGCCGCTGTCACCAAAGACCACCGCATCGCGCGTCAGATCATCTCACGCCATGAGGCCTGGCAACGGCTGACCGATCTTCGTCAGGTCGTACGCGCGCGGCCAGTTGTACGGCGTCTCGAGATACTGCGCGTGGCCGTAGCCGGTGATGCCTCCGCGCTCGTAGTCAGCCGCAGACAAGCCCATCGCCTGCAGCACGCTCACCAACAGACGGTTGTGCGGCACTCCCGGAATCAGCACGCCCCAGTTGGAGATGGGGTTCGCGTAGCTCTGATTCCAATCGATGTAGTCGAGGTACTGGCCGGTCTTGATCGCACCGCCGGCGCCCCCTGCCATCAGCGTCATCACGTCGGTGTTGTAGTGGTTGTAGCCAAGCTCGTTGCCCCACAGCACGAGCGAGTTGTCGAGGAAGGTCTTGCCGTTCGACTCCTCGACGTCGAGCAACTCGACGAAGCGGGCGAACACTTCGTTCGCGGCGAACTGGCTGATGCTGACGAAGTTGGCCTTCGCGTTGGGGCTGCTCTCGAGGTCGTGCGCGAACTGGTGCCAGTCGCCTCCGACGTCAGCGCTGTTGTGGAACGACGGAGCCGGCGTCGCGCCCGCGGTGGTGATGGCCTTCTGCAGGTCGAACGTCACGATGCGCGTCACGTCACAGCGCAACGCAGCCACGCTGACCTCGGCGAGCAGACGAATGGTGTCCTGGAAG
>JAEUJS010000310.1 GCA_016792935.1 Archangium sp.
CACGTTACGCCCGCGCGATTCGTCCACCAATTCACGGGCTGTTGCGGCCGCTACAGCCCGGTTCCCTTGGTCACCCGGGTAGCAAGTACTTCGCGATCACCGTCTTCACGCCGAAGTTGTCGAACTCCACGGTGAGCTTCGCGAGCTGGCCCTTCCCCACCACTTCGAGCACGCGGCCTTTTCCGAACGACGAGTGGCTCACGCGCATGCCGCGCAGATCGCCATCGGGATTGTCAGCGTGGAAGTCCGTCGACTGATCGTACGTGCGATCGACGTGCACGCCGTCTTCGTCATCTCCACGCCGCCGACGGACCTGCGGAGGAATGTGCGACGGCCGGTGCTCCATCTCGGGGATCTCGTGGAACCCGAACAGTTCCTGCGGCACCTCGGTGAGGAAGCGCGAAGGCCGGTTGAACTTGAGCTCACCGAACAACGCGCGGCTCTGCGCCAGTGAACAGAAGAGCCGACGACGCGCGCGCGTGAAGCCGACGTAGCAAAGCCGCCGCTCCTCGCTCATCTCGTCTTCCGTCGCGGTGGGGCTCGTCGCGCGACGCGAGGGGAAGACTTCCTCTTCCATGCCGGTGATGAACACCGCGTCGAACTCGAGGCCCTTCGCGGCGTGCATCGTCATCAGCGAGACGCGTTTGCTCGTGGTGCCGGTTTCGCCGTCAGCTTCTCCAACGAGCGAAAGCTGCTCGAGGAAGCCCTGCAGCGGAGGCACTTCGAGCTCGAGGCTGTCTCCCTCAGCAAGCGGCGCTGGCGGCGGAGGAGCAACGGGCGGCGGAGCAGGTTTCTCGACCGGCTTCGGCGGCAACGGTCTCGCGAACGCCGCGAACAAGTCACCCTGCGGAGACGGAACGACGTCTGGCTCGGGTTCGGGGTCAGGAACACCCGGAGCGTCAGGCATCGCGGGCAAGGCCACGAGCGAAGGCAGCGGTTTCCCCGCGGCCGCGAGTCGCTCTTCGCGCTGCTTGTCGAACTCCTGCGTCGCGGTGATCAGTTCCTTCAAGTTCTCCGCGCGACCGATCGACTCCTCGGTGCCCTCGGTGATGTGCATCTGCACGAGGCCCGTCTCAGAGAGCATGTACGTCGCCGCGCTGCTCGCATCGACCGCGGTGCGCGCGTAAGCGACGAGCTTGTCCACCAACTCGCGGAACGCCGTGAGCCGCTTCACCGCTCCCGAGTTCAGCGACTCGATGCGCGGAGCGAGCGACAGCGCCTCGTACAGCGAGATGCCCATCGACGCGGCGTATTCGCGCAAACGCTCGACCGTGGTGTCTCCGATGCCACGGCCGGGCACGTTGATGACGCGCTCGAGGTCGGCATCCGAACGCGGGTTCGCCATCAAGCGCAGGTAGCTCGCCGCGTCCTTCACTTCGGTGCGCTCATAGAAGCTGCGACCCGACACCAGCACGTACGGCACGCGCATCAACCGGAGCGTCTCTTCCAACACGCGGCTCTGCGCGTTGGCGCGGAAGAACACAGCGACCTGATCGAAGTCGCAGATGCCATCGCGCCGCAGCCCGTGAATCTTCGCCGCCACTTCCTGCGCCTCGCCGCGCTCGTCACGACTCACGAGCAGCCCGAGCGGCTCACCCTTCGCGCGCGCGCTCCACAGCTTCTTCTCCATGCGGCGCTTGTTGCGGCTGATCACCGCGTGCGCCGCCTCGAGGATCGTTTGATCCGAGCGGTAGTTCTGCTCGAGCTTCACGACCTTGCAGCCCGGGTACTGCGTCGGAAACCCGAGGATGTTGTCCACCTCGGCGCCGCGCCATCGGTAGATGCTCTGATCGTCGTCGCCGACCACGACCAGATTCGTCTCTGGCCCAGGCGGAGCGAGCAGCTTGAGCAGCTCGTACTGCACCGGGTTCGTGTCCTGGAACTCGTCCACCAACACGTGACGGAAGCGCCGCGAGTACTTCAGCCGCACCTCTTCATTGGTGCGCAGCAGCTCGACGAGCAAGAGGAGCAGATCTCCGAAGTCGACCGCGTTCGCCGCGCGCAAGAGCGCCTGGTACTTCCGATACACGCGCTGCACGGCCTGGGCTTTCGGGTCCTCACCCGGCTTCATGTCGTCGGGCAGCCGACCCTGGTTCTTCTCGGTGTCGATCTTCGACAACACATCGCGCGGCGTCATCGCGTCGCCGTCGATGCCCGCATCGCGAATCGCGCGCCTGACGACCTGCAGCTGATCGCCGTCGTCGTAGATGACGAAGTTGCGCTCCAGCCCGACGTATTCCGCCTCGCGCCGAAGGATCAGCGCCGACGCCGAGTGAAACGTGCTCACCATCAAGCCCGAGCCGCGATCGCCGAGCAGATGTTCCAACCGCTCACGCATCTCGCGCGCGGCCTTGTTGGTGAACGTGACGGCCAACACGCGCCACGCTTCCACACCGCGATCGCGAACCAGCGAAGCGATGCGCCGCGTGATGACGCGCGTCTTGCCCGAGCCGGCTCCCGCCAACACGAGCAGCGGCCCCCTCTCATGGAGCACGGCCTCACGCTGAGGCGGGTTGAGATCGTCGAGGAGGTCGTCCACCGCGAGGCTCTCTTAAGAGGCTTCGGAGTTCGTCTCCAGCACGCCGCGTCGCAACAGCTCGGCGAGCGTGGGCTCGACCTCACCGCGCGAGAGGCCGGAGCTCTTCGCCAGCCCGTCCAGATCGTCAGGTGAGTTCTTCACGGCATCCAACACGCGCAGTTCGCCAGCCGTCGCACGCCGCGCGTAGAGCTCGGCCAGCTCTTCGTTGAGGAACAAGCGCCCCGGCTGCGCCATCGCCGCGCTCATCTTCGCCTGCTCTTCGACGCGCGCTGCGGCACACGTCTCGTCGAGCACCTCGTAGACCCACGGCGCGTCGTCGGGCTTGTTGACGTTCTCGAAGCGGAACACTCCCTCGCCGCGCGACGAGAGCAGCACCTTCACGCCTTCCATGCCCTTCACCAGCGAGCTGCCGTGCGTGGCGCGCGCGCGCGTGAGGTGCCCCTGAGAGACCGAGAGTGAGTACTTGCCCATCACGTCTTCGAGCTCGAGCGTGCCCTGACAGTCGAGCTCAGCGAGCGTGCGCAACACCCACAACGGGCCGACGGCGCGCAGCTCGATCTTCGTCTCCTTGCGCGCCGACAACGAGTCCCACACCTTCGCCCGAGGAGCCGCCAGCAACGCCATCGCGTCGAGGAGCTGCCGCGCCTTGCCGCTCTTCTTCAAATACGCGCGCGCTCCGGCGCGAGCGGCCTTGAGCGTGTCGACCGCGCCTTCGTGTGCCGACAACACCATCACCGCGATCTCACGCTGCGCGACGTCGGCGCGAAGCTCACGCAGCAGGCCCCAGCCATCGAGCCGAGGGAGATCGAGATCCGCGATCACCACGTCCCACGGCTTCAAGCGCGAGAGCTGCAGCGCGGCCTGACCATCAGCGACGCCCTCGACCGTGTAGCCCGCGTTCTCGAGCTGTTTCATCACCAGCTTGCGCAGTGAGGGATCGTCTTCGGCCACCAGCACGCGCGGCTTGAAACCAGCGAGCGCGGCCGAAGGCAGAACGGGCTGAGTGCCGCCAGTCTCCGTCCACGACATCGGGCCGTCATCGACCTCGAGGATCTGCTCGAGCGCACCTTCACCGTCGGTCGCTCCGAAGCGCCCGCTGTCGAGCTCGCCGTTGACGAAGGTGGCCGATCCCTCGAACGGAGTGCCGCCGAACACCGTCACCGTGCCGTTCAACTTGGCGCGCCGCGCGAACGCGAGCACGCGCGTCTTCATGTCGGCGAGCTGCACCTGCGATCGATCGAGCTCGTCGATCAGCTCGCGCGTGCGGCCAGCGATTTCCCGCGTAAACGGGAACTTCCAGATGTCCGTCGCACCGACGCGCACCCACTCGAGAATGTTCGGCACCGAGACGTCGCTGAGCACACCCGCAACCGCCATCGGAAACGTCGCACCGGTGGCGCGCAGCGCGAGCACGACCTGCCGCCCGGCACGCCGCGGAAGAAACTCTTCGACCAGCACCACGTCGGGTTTGAACTTCTGAACGGCATTCACCACGCCCTCGACGTCATCGGTGTCGCGTACGTCGAAGCCGGCTGCGCTCAGCTGCTCGGTGAGCACCGTGCGCATGGGGCCCGAGGCGACCACGAACACACGCCGCAACACCCGATTCGTCTCTGCCACTCCCTCATCCATACCGGCGAGGAACGTATCAGGGGTCGTCGGGTGGGTAGGGATGGTTGTCGCGAACTTCTGTGCCGTCGTGCATCGCCATGTAGTTGGCGGTGAACTCCAGGCTGTGTTCCACGCGCTCGACCGTGATCTTCAGCGTGGCGGCGCACAGCGCGATGATCTGCGAGCGATTGAGCGATGGATGAAAGCGGCGGCCGATACCTACGATCGTCGCGACGACGGACGAGTTGTAGTCGCCCTCGGAGAAGCCGAAGAACCGGCCTGCCATCGCGACCTCGGTGAGCTGCTCGTCGTTGAAGGCGAACAACTTTCCGTCGGCGATCACGTGCGCGACGCGATCGAAATGGCGGAAGTGATCCTTGACGCTCTTCTCTTCCGAGGGAGTCAGCGGTCTCAAAATCCACACCCCAATCGCAAGGTGATGGTGGACGCGTTGGGCACATCGATCAGCTCTCCGACGAGCTCGACGTGGTTGAGCAACGCGAACGGAGCCAACAGCAACGAGCTGAGCACGTTGATCAGCTCTCCGAAGGGACCACGCTCGGCGGCGAACGGGCGATGAAACAGCAGCGTGCTCGTCCACCACGGAGCGGTGACGGCGACTCCGATGCGCAGGCCGAGCACGCCATCCTTCCCCTTGGCGTATTGAATTCCCGGGGGCAGCCCGCCATCTCCAAAGCCCACGTTCGAGCCCACGAAGGGCGTGACGCGCAGAAACACCATCACGTCGGGCATCAACTCACGGCCGCGCTTGTCGTCGTGCGCCCAGGCCCACCCCGCGCGGAACTGGGCTCCATATGAGGTGCGAAACGGCAGAAATCCCACGGCGTGAACGAACTCGAAGCCGATGCCGCCGAAGGGCATTCCGCTTGCCCGCGCTGGGCCGCCGGCTGCACCGACGTACAGGGCGAACCCGGCTGCTGATCGCTCTCCAAGCCCTGCAACTCCCGAGAGATCCGCCTGAACTGGCAACACGCGCTGCTCGGCTGGAGGCACCTCGATGCCTGACGGAGACGACGCGAGCGTAAGGATGACGAGCCACGTCATGGTTCTGACTCTTCAGTGTACGGCCAAACCTCACATTGTCGCTCGCTCCCGAGGATTCGCCGCGCGCGTGCAGCCTCGTTAGGCTTTGAGGCAACAGGCCACTTCTCCCGAACCGTCCCAGGTCGGTTCTCCGGGTCGATCATGTCGATGTTCAGCGCGCGCGTACGTCAGCTCAAGAAGTACGCGCAGTACATCAAGGGCTACTTCGACTTCGATCGCTCCACGAATCAGATCGTGCGGCGCACCGACTTCACGAACTGTCCGCGCCCGGTGCTGTTGCTCTACGGCTTCATGAGCACGCGCCAGAGCTTCGAGATTCTCGAGCACCGCCTGCGCCGCGATCAGTTCTGCGTGTGGAGCATCAACCTCGGCGGCTGGAAGCAGGCCTTCAACACCGACGCCATCGACGTGCTCGCCGAGAAGGTGCGCGAGAAGATCGAACGGCTCTACGCGCGCTTCCCGCAGATGGGCCCGCTCTCGATCGTCGGGCATTCCAAGGGCGGGTTGATCGGCAGCTACTACGTGAAACGCCTCGGCGGAGACGCGCGCGTACGCAACCTGATCACGCTGGCCTCTCCGCACAACGGCTCGCCGAGCGCCTACTTCGGCATCGCGGCGTACGGGTTGATCTCACGCAGCATCTGGCAGCTCACGCCGATGTCTCCGTTCATTCGCCGCCTGAAGATGGGCGCGTTTCCGCGCGAGGTGCGCCACACGTCGATCTTCTCCAAGGCCGATCGGGTGAACCCGTTCCCCTCGTGCATTCTGGAAGACGCCGGCGTGGCGCCGAACCTCCACAACATCGAGGTGGCCGACGTGGTGCACCGCGAGTTCCTCACCAGCCGAACGGTGTACCAGGTGGTGCGTCGCGAATTGTTCACCGGCTACGGCCTCGAAGTGCCTGCCGAGCCGCGGAGCAAGCGCCTGATCCCGATCAGGTGATCAGGTGATAGGGCATCAGCCGTGCAGCCCAGCAAGTGGGACCTCGTCCTCGATCAGAAGCCGATCCCCATTCAGGAGCACCTGATCGAGGAGATCGCCAGGCTGTTCGCGGCTGACCTCTCGCAGTGGCCTCCGGAAATTGAAGCGTTCGAGGCGAGCACCGGCGCGAAGCTCGCTGCACTCCTCGCCGAGACCCCACTTCGCCCCGATCCCCGCCTGTACGTGGAGGCGTTCGTGCTGACCCGCTTCGACCTCAACCGCGAAGTGGAGGCCTTCGACGACTACCTGCGGAACCACCGGTGGCTGTCGAGCGGACTCACGGCTAAAGACAAACCGATGTTGCTCTTCCTCACGCGCTTCATGAGCGAACAGCTGCTGGGCCTCAAAGAGGCGACCGGCGGCAAACTCACGCGCGCACACCTGCTGGACGTGCTGGTGCGGACCGAACGACACTTCTTTGCCAGCACAGAAGGGCACACCTCGTGAACATCGTCCCCACTCCCGCCACGACGCCCGTCAGCGCCAGACCGCCGAACAAGTTGCCGCGGCCCAACGACCCGTGTTGGTGCAGCAGCGGCAAGAAGTACAAGAAGTGCCATTCCGATCTCGACGTCGACTACTTGAAGGAAGAGCGCAAGCGCCTCGAAGCGAATCGCGTGAAGCCGGGAAAGATCTCGCCGCGCCGCGAGGTGCCTGATTCGATCGGCAAACCCGACTACTGGCAGACCGGAACGCCGGGTCGTGGAACGGGGCGGCTGGTGCGCACGGAAGAAGAGATCGTGCGCATGCGTCGCGCGTGCAAGGCGGCGGCGAAGATCCTCCGGCTGGCCGGTGAGTTCGTGAAGCCGGGCATCACCACCGACGACATCGACGCCTACGTGCACGAGCTGACGATCAAAGAGGGCGGCTACCCGAGCCCGCTGGGGTACCGCGGTTTCCCCAAGAGCGTGTGCACCTCGGTGAACGAGGTCATCTGTCACGGCATCCCCGATGACCGCACGCTGCTCGACGGAGACATCGTCAACCTCGACGTCACCATCTTCCTCGACGGCGTTCACGGCGACACCAACGCGACGTTCTGCGCGGGCAACGTCGACGACGAGAGCAAGCAACTCATCCGCGTGACGCATGAGTGCTTGATGAAGGGCATCAGCGCGGTGAAGCCGGGGCGGCCCATCTCCGACATCGGTCGGGAGATCGAGAAGCACGCGGACCAGTTCGGCTACGGCGTCGTGCGTGCCTACTGCGGTCACGGCATCTCCGAGACGTTCCACGCGGCGCTGCAGATCCCGCACTACTTCGACGCGCGCTCGACCACCAAGATGGAGGTCGGCATGACCTTCACCATCGAGCCGATGATCGCGCTCGGCACGTGGGAAGAGACGACGTGGGATGACGAGTGGACCGCGGTGACGAAGGACCTGCGACGCACCGCGCAGTTCGAGCACACCATTCTCGTCACCACCGAAGGCGCCGACATCCTCACGCGCGAGTGAGCTGGCTCGATCAGTTCGACGGCATCGCCGACAACATGCAGCTCGGACAACCGAGGCCGTAGCGCAGCGCGCCGGTCGGGAGCTGCTAGCCGACGCACCTGCCTCCCAACTCGGGGATGTTCGCCGCCATGTCGTTGAAGCCGTACAGCGAGACGACCCCCGCGGTGCCGCCGTCAGGCCACGTCAGCGCCCAGGTGCAGGGTTGGCTCGACAGCGAGGTCGCGGTGAGCGTCACGTTGTCGAGCCCGCACGTCGAGCTCTCGATGATGAGGCGCGTGAACATCGAGCAGTTGTTGGGCGCCAGACACTGCTCCATCGTGCTGCCACTGCGCGTGCACGTGATGCATCCCGCATCGGAATCGATGCAGGTTCGCCCGTTCGAGCACTCCGCCACGCAGCCGCCGAAGGCGCACGTCCAGGTTCCATCGGCTCCGCCGCACTGACTCACGATCGCTGGGTCGGTGCTCGGACAGTCGTTCTCGGTCGTGCACCGCCCCGCATCGATCGCGCCACCTCCGCCGCCTTGCGCGCCCCCGCCGCCTTGCGCGTTCCCACCGCCTTGAGCGCCGCCGCCCGTCGCGGCCGTGCCGGAGTCGGTCGCCACGCCGGAATCACCTTCGCCCACGGGTGAGAAGCACTGACAACCTGCGACGACGAACACTGCTCCGAGGATCAGGGCGCGCACGCGAGGGACTGTACCGAAGTCACCCACGAATCCAGAGGACCAGCACACCCGTTGTTCGTTGAACACGACGAGTGCAGGCCTTACTGGTGTGCGCATGGCTGCACTCGGTCTCGGTCTCGCCGCACTTGGTCGCCCCGGCTACATGACGCTCGGGCACGCGAGCGATTTTCCGTCGACCAGCGAGGCGGCGATGGAGGCGCGGTGCTTCGAGGTGCTCGATGCCGCGTGGGCGGCGGGTGTGAGTCACTTCGATGCCGCGCGCAGCTAAGGACTCGCCGAGCGGTTTCTCGCGCGGTGGATCGCCGAGCGCGGTCGCGTGGCTTCGGAGCTGACCGTCAGCTCGAAGTGGGGCTACCGATACACGGCGAACTGGAACACGCGCGCGGAAGTGCACGAGGTGAAGGACCACTCGCTCGCGCACCTCACGACGCAGTTCCCCGAGAGCCAGGGGCTGCTGGGCAATTTCCTGCGCGTGTACCAGGTGCATTCCGCGACGCTGGAGAGCGGCGTGCTGACCAACGACGCGGTGCTCGATGAGCTCGCGCGAATGCGTGATGCGGGGCTCGGCATCGGAGTCACGGTGACCGGCGCGCAGCAGAGCGACGTCATCGACACGGCGCTGCTCGTCTCGCGTGGCGGGCGGAGGTTGTTCGACTGGGTGCAGGCGACGTGGAACGTGCTCGAGCCGTCGGCTGGCCCTGCCCTCGCTCGTGCACATCGCCTCGGAGTGCGCACCATCGCGAAGGAAGGTCTGGCCAACGGCCGGCTGTCTTCGCGCGGTGATGTCGCGGAGTGGAAGGCGCTCGCGCTGCAGCACGCCGTCACGCCCGATGCCCTCGCGCTCGGAGTCGCGCTGGCTCAGCCGTTTCTCGACGTGGTGCTGAGTGGAGCGGCGACCACCGAGCAGCTGCGCTCGAACGTCGCGGCCCGCGCGACGACGCTCGACACGTCTTCGTTCACCATCGCGCCCGAGCAGTACTGGTCAGCGCGCTCACGTCTCGAGTGGAGCTGAACGATCAGCGGCTCACCAGCCGGCGTGGTCGCGGACGCAACGGAGTGCGCCTGACTGCGTGAGCGCGCAGACGTCTCCGAACGCGTCGAAGGTGCTCACCGGCTCGTCGAACGGCTCGCCCAGATCGCCCGTGCACTTCACGGCGCTCTGAGCGGTCAGCACGCAGCTCGCCTGCATGCCGGCGGCGATCGCTGTCCCCGAGACGTTCGGCGTCGCTGCCTCACCGTCGTCGCCCCAGCACTGCGACTTGCCGTCTGCGAAGAGCGCGCAGGCGTGCCACATCCCCGCGCTCACCGAGACAGCCGGAGCGCGAAGTTGCACGGCCAGCGCCTTCGGATCCGCGTTGCCGATGTCGAAGAGCGACGCGCACGACACCGCTCCACCCGGCATCAGCGCGCAGCAGAGCCCGTACCCGCAGTCGATCTGCGTCGCGCCGCGCAGTCCGGTCACCTCGAACAACGGCTCGCTCAACCCGTACCCCTGCGAACACCACACCTCGCCGCGATCCGTCAGCGCGCAGCCCGTCTGGTAGCCGATCGAGATCCGCTGCGTTCCCGCCGGCACCGGCAACCGCGCCGGCTCGCTCGGCGGCGCGAAGAACTCCGTCGAGATGCACGCCAGCTCATCGCCCTCGAGCAGCGCGCAGCCCCATGAAGTCTGGCTCCACACCCCCAGCCCGCCGACCGAGATGTCGCGCGCGCCGCGCTCGACCAGCACCACCGGCTCCTCGCTCCCGCACTCCACGCGGCCGTACAGCGAGCGCACGCAGTGTCCGAACGGGCCAACCGCGACCTGCACCCAGCGATCGCCCCAGCCGACTCGTCGGCTGATTTGATCGGGCTCGACCACCACCGGCACGAGCTCAGCGTCGATTGACCTCGCCTCGGTACGCCCACACCCGACCAGGAGCAGCGGCAACAACACGATCCATCGGTTCATGCTCCAGACCGTGCCCGATCGATACTCATGCAGTGAAGTGAGTAATACTCACCGCATTCGGTCGTTCTCCGACACACGGAGCGCATGGAACTCTCACACCTCCGCTACTTCTTCCACGTCGCCAACCTGCGCAGCTTCGTACGCGGCGCTCAGGCGGTGCACGTCACCCCGCCCGCGATCAGCAAGGTGGTGCGCGGCCTCGAAGACGAGCTCGGCGTGCAACTGCTCGAGCGCAGCACGCGCCACGTCCGCCTGACGCGCGCCGGGGAGGTCGTCCTCGAACGCGCCCGGAAGATCCTCGAAGAGGCCGAGTCGCTCAAACGCGACGCCGCCACCGCGAGCGGGGAGATCAAAGGCGAGCTCCGCATCGCCGCGATGGAGGTCTTCTCGATCTCGCTGCTCCCCGCCGCGCTCACCCGTCTCGTCGAGAAACACCCGGGCGTCGTGCCGCTCGTCTACGAGTTCGTCCCCGCGGACATGGTCGGTGCGCTCGAGCGCGGCCTGCTCGACGTGGCCTTCACCGTGGGAACCTTCGAGTCCGCCGGCATCGACCGCGAAGTGCTCGGTTCGAGCCGCGCGTGCGTGGTGAGCGGCAAGCAGCGAAACCGCGTCAGCGCGAAGGTGCTCGCCGGCGAGCGGTGGGTGGTGCCGAGCTTCTTCGGCAAGCCGCAGGCGCTGTCCATCGATCAGTTTCCAGACGAGACGCACCGCCGCCGCGTGGGAGGCACCATCGAGCTCCTCCAGGCGGGCATCCGACTCACCGCCGGCGGTCAGTTCCTCGGCTGCTTTCCGGAGATCTCCATCCGCCGGGAGCTGAAGGCGAAGGCGCTGCACCTCGTTCCCGGTGCGCCGCGCGTTCCGCCGTTCGAGCTCACGGTGCTCACGCGCAAGAGCGTCGTGCCTTCGCCGGCCGTGAGCGTGCTCATCGAGTTCATGCGCGCGGAGCTGCGGCGCAAGGCATGACCACGAGGGCTCACGCGGGCTCGACGTCGAGCACGACGAGCCCTTCCTTCACCAGCGCGCGCACCGCATCGCTCGGAAGTGAAACGAACGCCGTGCCGGTCTCCCCCGCGCATTCCACGGCGACATCGCCCGTTCGCTTCGTCTCCGACAACCACGAGAGATGCCGCGCATCGAACGCCTGCGGCGCCTGCCCACGCAGCCACAACAACACGCCGAGGTGCTGCGTCGGAGGCAGCGGCTCCGAAGAGAACACCGTGTCTTCGAGATCGCCTTCCACCTCGCCAAAGAGCGACTGCCATTCCGACGGCTGCCACGCGGCGAGCGCGGGAATGTGAGCGCCCATCGCGCGCAGCCACGACGCGAACGTCAGCTCGGCGGGCAACACCAGCGCACGCACGCGTCGCACCCGCCGCGGAATCGCATGCCCATCAGGAGCGGCCTTCCACTCGATCTCCACCGGCTCCCCGAGCTGCGGCAGCAACAGATGCCGGCGCTGCTCCGAGTCTTGAAGTGAGCGCGCCTCCGCGGGCTCACACGGCCACCAGATCTCGAGCGAGAAGCTGCATTCACGCCCATCGCTGTCGTTGCGGAGCCGGCCTTGCGCGCTGTCAGGACGAAAGAGCGCGACGCGCCAGCTCACGGCATCTCGGGGCCCTGCATGACCAGATGGAAGATCTTGCAGGTGCCGGCATCGTTCGTCGCCGAGGGGCAGTTGTCGGCCAGCGTGAGCTCAGGCGTGCTCGCCGCGTCTTCGAAGCAGCTGTAGCCAAAGCGACGGCCCGTCGGGAGCTTGGTGCTCGACCCCGGAGGCCCGCCCCACAGCTCAGCCCAGATCAGATAGTTGCCGCCGGTCGCGGTGTTCACGAACGCGAGGTTCACGCCCTGCCCCAGCTGTGGGTTGGTGACCCGCGTGACGTCGAGCCCCTGCAGCACGAGCACGCCGCTGGTCTCGATGGCGTCGGGCTTGTTGCGATCGCTGGCGATCGAGAACACGCGCGCGCAATCGACCGCCGAGCCATCGTTCGCGGTCTTCTTGATGAAGCGCGTCGCGGCCGACTGCGGAGAGAGCGTCAGACCGGCCCAGTTCGCGCGCGTATCCAACTCGACGCGCGGCTGAATGAAGGTGTGCGTCGCGTAGCACTTGCCGTTGGTGCAGTAGGGGATCGGGCGATCATCCGACACGTTCACCACGCACATCTGCTGCGTCGTGCAGTCCTGGCCACACTTGCTGCACGTGCCGTAGTTGGGCGGCGCGCATTCCGGCTTGCCCGCGCAGTCGCGGTCGTCGCAGTCCTTGAAGCCGTTGTTGTCGTTGTCGATGCCGTCGTTGCAGACCTCGCGCAGCGGCTCCGCGGAACACCCCACCAGCGTCAAAACCGAACCGACGAACAGAGCGCGAATCATGGGCACTTCCCGGTGCAAGTACGGTCAGACGGAATGCAGGCCTGCTGACCGGTGGTCAGCGTAAGGCACGCGAAGCCCTGCGGGCACTCGGTCTGCCCCGGTCCGCAGAACTTGCTGCACACGCTCTGACCGACGCCGGTGCCGCCATCGGGCAGCGAGACCGGCAACGCGACGCAGGTGCCGCCAGCGCACTCGGTCGACGAGCTGCAGCCCTGGCAGTGCGGGAACGTCGTGGTGGCGACGCCGCAGAGGTTGGTGACGCCGTCGCACAATTCGCACGAGCGGCACGCGCTGGTGGCCTGGCAGACGCGCATGCCGCCGACCATCGGGCCTTCGCAGGTGCGCGAGGTGGTGTTGCAGCGCTGATCGAGCGGGCACGCCTGGTTGTTGGCGCAGCCCGGCGTGCACGACGCACGACCCGCAGCCGGAGTGCACACCGAACCCAGCGGGCACTCGACGTCGGAACCGCACGAGGGCTTGCACTCGCCGACCGTCGCCCCCGGAGAGATGGAGCACGATTTGTTTGGCGGGCAGTCGTTGTCGATCATGCACTCGCTGACCGGCTCGCAGACCTTGTTCACACAGCGCAGCGTCGAAGCCCCGCAGTCGACGTCTTGCACGCACTCGGCGACGCACAACTTGAGGCGCGGGTCACACGTGGTGCCGAACGGGCAGATGCGAATCGCGGCGACGCACTTGCCCTGCGCGGTGTCGCAGGTCTGGCTCATGTCTGCGCAATCGGGAGTGGCGTTGCAGGTGCGCAGCGAGTCGGGCGTGCATTCCGCGAAGTTGTTGCAGGTGGCGGGCTGACCGGTCGGCGTGCGGTTGGGCCAGCACTGGTTGACGCCATCCTTCATCTGGCAGGTCGCGCCGCGCGCGCAGTCTTGATCGCCGGTGCACGAGGTGCCGCAGAACTTGCGGTTGAGCGTCGTGTCGAGCACGCAGTTGTCCATCATGCCGCCGCACTCTTTGTCGGCGGAGCACGCCTGGCAGAACGTCTTGAGCGCGGTGCACGCACGCGTCGAGGGATCGCAGTACTCGTTCATGCCGCACGCCGAGTCGCCCTTGCAGCCCGAGATCTCGGTGACGCACAGGCCCGTGTAGTTGTTGCAGAAGCGCGGCGGCGCGAACGGATCAGACGAGGCGCACGACAGGTCCGACAGGCAGATGCACTGGCGGCGAATCTTGTCGCAGCGCAGCGAGCCGCACTCCGCGTCGACGTTGCAGGAACGACCGACGAAGTCGGCGGTGCCGGCGTCTTCAGGCAGCGGCGTGATGGGTCGGGGGCACCCCGCCACGGCCAACAAGAGGAGGAAAGACAGGCGCTTCATCGAGGGAAGCGCGTCTAGCCCCTCTTACCGATTCATGCCACCGAGGAACTCGACATTCCCCTTGGTGGGACGCATGTGCTTGAGCACGAACTCCATGGCGTCGATCGGCGTGAAGGGGTGCAACACCTGACGCAGCGCCGTGATGCGCACCAGGTCGGCCGGAGTGAGCAGCAGCTCCTCCTTGCGCGTGCCGGACTTGTTGATGTCCATGCAGGGGAAGATGCGCTTCTCGAAGAGCTTTCGGTCGAGCACGATTTCCGAGTTACCGGTGCCCTTGAACTCTTCGAAGATCACTTCATCCATGCGCGAGCCGGTGTCGATCAGCGCGGTGCCGATGATGGTCAGCGAGCCGCCCTCTTCGATGTTGCGGGCCGCTCCGAAGAAGCGCTTGGGGCGGTGGAGCGCGTTGGCGTCGACACCACCAGACAGGATCTTGCCCGACGGCGGAACCGTCGCGTTGTAGGCGCGCGCCAGACGGGTGATCGAGTCGAGCAGGATGCACACGTGCTTCTTCTGCTCGGCGAGCCGCTTGGCCTTGTCGATCACCATCTCGGCGACCTGCACGTGCCGCGTCGCGGGCTCATCAAACGTCGAGCTGACGACCTCTCCGCGCACCGAGCGCTGCATGTCCGTCACTTCTTCCGGTCGCTCGTCGACGAGCAGCACGATCAAATAGATGTCGGGGTGATTCTTGGCGATGGCGTGCGCGATGTTCTGCAGCATCACCGTCTTGCCGGCCTTCGGCGGAGCGACGATCAAGCACCGCTGCCCGAGCCCGATGGGGCTGAACATGTCGATGATGCGCGTCGTGTAGTCGCCCGAGTCGTGCTCGAGCGCCATCTTGTGCGTCGGGTACAGCGCGGTGAGGTTGTCGAAGAGAATGCGTTCCTTCACCTCGGCGCTGAACGGGTCGGCGTAGTTGATCTTCTCCACGCGCTGCAGCGCGAAGTAGCGCTCACCTTCACGCGGCTGACGAATCGGACCGCTGACGGTGTCTCCGGGGCGCAGGTTGAAGCGGCGCACCTGTGACGGCGAGACGTAGATGTCGTCGGGGCTCGGCTGGTAGTCGGAATCGGCGGAGCGCAAGAAGCCGTACCCGTCGCTCATCTGCTCCATCACGCCTTCGGCCTGCACCTCGTAGCGCTTCTCGGTGACGTTCCCGAGCACCGCGACGAGCAGCTCCTGCTTCTTCAGCCCCTGCGTGCCCTCGATGCCCAGGTTGTGGGCCATTTTCGAGAGCTCGGTGATCTTCATGCGCTTCAGATCGGTGAGCTTGAGGACCTGGAGCTTCTTGGCCGGCTCTCCGTTGCTGTCGGAGCCAGAGTCTTCGCCACCAGAATCAGCGACCGCGGCCTCACCGGTGAGCCGCGCTTCCTGCAGGTCGTCATCGCGAACGGCGTGGTTGCCTTGCGCGACGGCGGGGCGCGGCGTCTCGTCGCCATTTTCCTCACGGTCGTCACGATCTTCACGATCGGACCCGGACTCTTCGGAGCTCGAATCAGCAGCGGCGGAAGCGGCCACGTCTTCCAACTCGGGGCCGTCGTTCTCGGTTTCTTCCTCAGGAGAACGCCGTGAACTCGGCTTCTTCTTGGGCTTGTCGTCGTCTTTGGAACCGCGACGGGGCTTCTTGGAAGAATCGGACTTGGAGCGTGCTTGAGCCATGGAACAGGGGAATCGCAGCGGCTGCCTTCGAATACGTCCGTGTTGAAGGCTGCGATTGGGTGTTTGTTGGGGTGCGGCGGGTCGCTCGAACCTGAGCGGCACGTGCCGTGACAGCGATGGGCAAGGTACGGGCGGGCTCTGGCCAAGTCAAGCGTAGTCGCGCCGAACGGCATCGAGCTGTTTCTGCACCCACTTCATCGTCGTGGCGGAGACCCCGACCTCTTTCGCAACCTTCGGGAAGGCGTCGACGGCGCGCTCGACCTTCTTCAGCGCAGCCTCGGCGTCGGACCTCTTGAAGTCGGCGCTCGCCGCCAGGTCGATCAGGTGCTGCCGCGTCGGTCGCAGTGACTGTCCCATGATCGACGTGGAGTGGTGACCACCCGGACCACTCGAGGGCGTCAGATCGTACGCGGGCGACAGCGACCACTCGCCGCGCCCGTTCATCAGGTAGCTGCAGTTGTGCGCGTGATCGTCGCGATTGCTGAAGAGCACGTTGAACGCCGCGCGGCGAAAGACCTCGAAGCCCTGCGAGCGATCTTTCGTGAGCGCGATGGTCGCGGCGATCACCGACTTGTAGTCGAGCGACGGCAGGCGATGACTCGCGTGTAGCAACCCGCCGATGGTGTGCAGGTGCAGCCGGCGATTGCCGACGCGATCGAAGCGCTGGGTCGCGAAGACACGGCGCTGGCGATCGATCGCGAACACGCGCGTGGGCATCACCTCGATGCCTGCTTTTCGCGCGAGCACGGCGTAGGCCTCTTCGAGCGGTCCCATGTCCGAGGGATCTGGCTTGGCAGTGAACTTGATGAGCCAGTGTTGGAAGCCGCTCGGAAGATCGTGCGCTCCGGCGAGCACCTCGTCGTCGGGGCCGAGCCCGACCACCACCTTCGGCCGCGCACCACCGGGAGAGCCACCGGCCAGCTCGAGCTCGGGCAGCACCTTCGTCGCCCGCCCCGAAAACACGCGCTGCGC
>JAEUJS010000350.1 GCA_016792935.1 Archangium sp.
CTCTGTTCCTCGTCGTCGCGCTGTCGAGCTCCGCGTTCGCGCAGGCGCTGTGCGACAACTCCCTGGCCACCGACGCGCAGCCGCCGTTCGACACCCTGTCGGTGCCCGATCGCACCGCGGTGAGCATCACCTCGGGCCAGCAGCTGCGGCTCGAGACCGCGCTGGTGCCGTTCGACCCCGAGAAGATCGTGCTCCCGGTCGATCAGCGACTGACCATCTCGTACGTCTACGAGTCGGCTGGCGCGACGCACACCATCGGCTACGTCTATTACGAAGACCTCGTCACCGCCGGCTACGTCGACACGCGCGGCACTCCCGACTCGAACGACGACACGCTCTTCGACACCAACGGCAACGGCGTCGCCGATCTCCACGAAGACCTCTTCAACCTCGCGCCCAACAGCACGCTGTCGCCCGCCTACCGGCCGTACGTGGGCCGCGCGAGCGACCGCCGCTGCACCACCACCTTCAGCAGCGGCGGCAACACCTTCACCGTGCCCGAGCTGGCGTCGAGCTCGTGTGGAGGCAATTTCCGCACCTCGCAGTCGGTGCGCGACGCCTCACGCCCGGCCAACTGGTCGAGCGGCCCCAACATCACCGTCGATCTGATCGGCGAGTCGGGCAACCTCTCGAGCACCGCGTACAACGACCAGGGCCTGTTCGGCGCGGTGCCCAACCTCCTCGAGCCGGCGGCTTCGGAAAACGGAAACCGCGGGCTGGGCCGCCTGCTCTTTCTGCTCAACGACGACGATTCCGACACGTCGGTCTGGCAGAACTTTCCCGCCATCACGGACGCGACCGCGCTGGTCGATGGCGTGCCCGACTACGACGTGAGCGCCTTCGACGCGACGGGCCGCCGCCGCGCGACCAACCCTGACGTCGGAGTGACCGTGCAGGACCGCACCATCGATCTCGGCGTGGTGCCCGGGAACAAGGAGCTCGTTTTCTTCATGATCTCCTTCTACTCGCCGGGCCACGGCGCTGACCGCGTGTACCCGTGCCTGCGCTTCAACGCCTCGGGCCAGTGCACGCTCCACCTCGTCTCGCCGGTCAGCGTCTTCTTCTCGAAGGCGCGCTTCAACATGGACCAGAACCCGAGCTCGGCGAACCCCGCGGCGATCCGCAACATCGGGTGCGGGTACCCCAACAGCGCCAACGTCACCGCGCCCGCATCGTCGCCCTACCGCGGCACGTCGCAGGCCTGCTGGCTCGATTCGACGACCGTCTCGCGGCTCAACACCGCGGCCTACAACAACCTCGCGCTGCCGACCGAGGCATCGGTGGTGGCGCGCCCGGCCAACGACCGCATGCCCCACGTGATAGTCGGCGCGCCGTCGACCGACCCCTTCCGCTGGATCTTCGGCTTCGAAGATCTCACCGGCGGTGGCGACCGTGACTTCAACGACGTGGTGGTGATGATCAACAAGACCAACGGAGGCAGCGCGCGCTCCGCCACCGTCTCGGGCACCATTCCCATCGCCGACGCCGACTCCATGACCATCACGCGCGTTCGGTTCCGCCGCGTCGACGACGTGTCGCGCAACGCGTGGACCGAGGCGACGCCTGGCGCGTGTTCGGGCACGCCGACGCCGACCATTCGCTATTCCGTCGCGCTCGACTGCCGCGACTGCAGCACCGGCGTGTGCCTGGTGAACCCCAACCCCACCTGGAGCGAGGTCGTCTTCCCTCCCGGCGTCAATGAGCTCACCATCGATACCCTCGCGCTCGGCTTGATCGGCAGCCAGCTGTGCTGGCGCGTCGACATGACCTCGCCGCGCGACGCGTGCACGCCCACCGTCGACGAGGTCGACGTCGGCTACCAGGCGGTGCGCACGGGCGACTTCAGCCGCTCGTCTCCCATTCCGCTCGCCAACACCGCGCAATACGGCGTGTACGAGACGCCCGGCGCTCCGTGGAATGGCAGCTCGAGCGGCAAGCCTTCGCCCTCGACCCGCACCTGGGACGCCCGCCGTGACTTCTCGCTGCGCGGTCACCTCTACGACAAGCGCCTGTACGACCCCGACGCGTCGAACCCCACGGCCACTGCTCCGTCGTTGTTGTGGGACGCGGCGGAACGACTGTCGGTCTCGATGCCGGGCCGCGCGTCGACGCCGCTCGACCGCAAGATCTACACGCGCTCTTCGACCGGCACGCGCATCGAGCTCAAAGACGAGCTGGCGTTGTCCACCACGCCCGCGCTTCCCAACACCGCGTACAACACGCAGTCGCTGGGAAAATACCCGTACGATCTCAACCGCAGCTCGGCCGGCAACGCCCCCGCGGACGATCTCGATCGCCAGTTCCTGCGCGACTGGCTCTACGGCTGGGAAGATCGCCAGGGCGCCGCGTCGGCTGCGTGTGTGAGCGCCGGCACCTGCCGCCTGCAGGGCTCGCCCACCTCGCCCATCGCGCGCGCGTGGCCCATGGGTGGTGTGCAGCTCTCGTCGCCCGCGATCGTCGCCGCTCCCGCCACCGCCGGCTGGTTCAACCTCACCAATGCCACCGAGCGTGCGGCGTTCGTCACCAACTTCTCCGAGAAGCTCAAGACGCGCCCCACCATCGCCTACGTGGGCACGTTGACCGGGTACCTGCACGCGTTCTCCGCGGGCAACTACCGGCGCGGCGACGATCCCTGCACGGGGAACACGCCGCGCGGGTACTTCATGAAGAGCCCGTGCAGCGCCGCGCGCGACTACGGCACGGGCGACGAGGTGTTCGCCTACGCCCCGCGGCAGCTGCTCAGCAAATACGTGCGCAACTACATCGGCGATCTCGCCGGCCAGTCGACGGTGCCCGCGCAGGTGAACGCCCCGCCGTCTTTCGCCGACGTCGATCTCGGCAACCTCGGCCTCGGTGTCGCCGCCTGGACCATCGACTCGCAGGGGCGAGCCGATCGCGGAGCCAAGACCGCGCTCGTCACGGCGTCGGGCCCACGTTCCGATCTCGTCTTCGCGCTCGATGTGACCGACCCGTCGAAGGCCGCCGAGACCGACCCCACCAAACAGCGCTACCCGATTCCGATGTGGGAATGGCGCATGGGCGACGTGCTCCCGTTGACCGGTGCCTCGAAGCAGCCCGACACGCGCGGCTCGCGTCACTCACCGCCCATCATTCGCGCCGACTTCGGGGCGCTCTACGGCACGCGGTGGATCGCCGCGGTGGCCACCGACTTCGTTCCCAACTCCGGCACCGCGGGCACGGTGTACCTGCTCGATCTCGCCACCGGCGCTCCGGTCGCGCTGGCTGGAGTGACCGTCGGCATCGTGACCCTCGAGACCAATGAAGGCGTCGGCGGCGAGCCCTCGGCCGCCGACGTCAACGCCGACGGCAGCTACGACGTGCTCTACGTGCCGAGCACCTCGGGCAAGGTGTACCGCATCAACTTCGCGACGCTGAACCTGTTGGCCGCGCCCGATCGCCGCGTCAGCGCGTGCGTGGTCGCCAACACCGCCGCCACGCTCGTCGCGCAGGGCTTGAGCGGAACGCAGGCAGCCTTGCAGGGCATCTATTCGCCCCTGGCGATTCGGGTGCAGCGGCAGACGTCGACCACCGTCCAGCTCTTCTACGGCACCGCCGACGACCCGGACGACCCCGGTGACGCACAGGCGACCAACTACTTCGTGCTCGCCTTCGAAGACGAGACACCGACCGGCGCTTGCGGAGCCGCTCCACGCTGGCAGCAGCAGCTCAACGCCGGGCAAGAAGTGTGGGGCGGCGTGAGCCTCGGCGCGACCGACGTCGTCGCTGCGACTGCGGTGGGCAGCGCCGCCCACGCGTGCAACCTCTCGGCGAACGAGCAGGGGCGGCTGTACACGCTGCCGACCATCGTGCCCACGCCACCGCTCGCCTTCACGCCCGCGCCGTCGGGCGCGCCGGTGATCCCGCCGTCGGTCGCGCCCGGCATCGTCTACGACGAGCAGTTCATCTTCACGACGGCCAACGGCAAGCTGATGTCGGCCGGCTCGGGCAGGTGGAACAACGCGCCGTCGGCCAGCTCGGTCGCGCGCCGCCGCAGCCTGATTTGGGAAGCCTTGCCGCCCGGGAGGCTGCCGTGAAGACGGGTGGCGTGACGATGTTGGAAGCGATGGTCTCGATGGCGATCGCGGCGATCGGCGTCTCGGGCGTCGCGAGCCTGGTGGTGGCGTCGAGCACCGTGGTGCGGCGAACGCAGACGCGGCAACAGGCCACCGAGGTCGCGCGTCGCGAGCTCGAGCGCATCGCCGCGCTGGGCTGCAACCCCGACCCTGCAGCGTTCTGCGGCAACATCATGGCGCTCGACGGCCGCACCTCGACGGTGTGGCTGAGCGTCGACAGCGGGCTGACCACCGCCGCGCCGACGACGCCTGACCCCTCTCTGCGAGCGTTCCGCGTCGACGTCGACGTCGACCCTCCCTACGAGGGCGCGGAGCGAGGCTCACCGGTGATCGAACGCCCGCTTGATGGCGCGAGCGGACGCGGCTCGGTGGTCAACGTGCGCGTCAGCGTCAGCTGGGTGGAAGCGCGTGGACCGCGGCAGGCCGCGGTGCTCCAGACGAGGATGTCGCCATGAGCCGCCGCGGCATGACGTTGATCGAGCTCATGGTGTCGGCGTCGATCGGCCTGGTGGTGATCGCCGGAGTGGTGAGCGCCAGCATGGCCATGCAGGCCACCTCGGGACGGCTGCAGCAGGTGATGGGCGCGCAGCAGTCGCTCCGCTCGGCCGCCGATCTCATCTCACTCGAGCTCGAGAAGGCCGGCTCCGGCATCGGCAACGCGCGCCTCGGTCTCGGCGGCTCGACGACGCGCAACACCATCACCGTGGCGTCCGCCGACGCCTTCACCAGCGACTCGACCTTCGAGTTGCCGCTCGGTGCGTATGCGGCGTTTCCCAGCGACTCGCTGCTCATCTTCTCGGGGCGCACCTCGGCGATGGTGCAGCTCGAGTGTTGTCCCGGCATCGGCACCTGCGGCGGGAGCTGCAGCCTGCGCAACGGCGGCTCGACGTGCACCGCGGTGACGGCGCCGCCCGAGTTCATTACGGGCTCGAACGTGGTCTACGTGAACCCCACTCTCGGCGTCGCCTGCGCGCATCGCCTGACGTCGCTGCCCGCCACGAACTTGTTGGTGAGCAGCGCGGGCCTCGGCGCACTGGGCGCGTTCGGCCTCGGCGACGTGTGCGCTGACACGTCGAGCTTCTGGTGCACCAGCGGCGGCTACGCGATGGAACTCGACGCGGTCTCGCTGCGCATCAACTGGAAGCCCACCACCCCCGGAGGTCCACAGCGGCCGCGGCTGCAGCTCGACGCCGATGGCCCCTATGGCAGCGCGCCGTACGTCGACGTGTTGTGGGACGTCGAACGACTGCAGGTGCGCGTGATGATCGACGACCTCACCAATCCCGGGACGTTCTCGTGGTTTCCCGATGCGACTGCTGGACGTCCGGCGCTCGATCTCTGCACGCCGACGACGCCGGGCTGTGGTGTCCCGGGCGGCACCGATGCGCGAGACCTCGCGCTGTCCGTCGGTCTGAGCACCGTCGGTGCGCTGCAGGCGCAGCTCAACCGTCGCATCCGGGGCATCGAGGTGACGCTCACTTCACGCTCGACCACGTTCGATGCCGCGAAGATCCGCCGCGTGGGCACCCTCTTCGCGCTCGACGCGAACGGTCTTCCGCTCGACGGCTACGACCGCAGACGCGTGGTGTTTCAGGCGACGCCGCGCAACTTCGCGCTCCTCGAGGGTTTCCAGTGAAGCGCCACGGAACGACGTTGGTGGAGCTGATGGTGACGGTGGCCATCATCGGAGTGATGAGCAGTCTCTCGATCTACGGCTTCGGTCGCCTCACGCGCGTCCAGCGACAGGTGGGTGGCATGCGCGAGGTCGCGATGCTCCTCGGCGAAGCCCGGGCCGAGGCGCGCGCGCGCAATCAGCCCGTGCGCGTCGAGGTGCTCGCCGCGCCCGCAGGAACCCGCGTGCGCTGGGGACGCCTGCCCTGTGGA
The DNA here is from genome assembly GCA_016792935.1 of Archangium sp. Taxonomy (GTDB): domain Bacteria; phylum Myxococcota; class Myxococcia; order Myxococcales; family Myxococcaceae; genus Archangium_A. The sequence continues at coordinate 5,979 of JAEUJS010000350.1, forward strand.
GACCCATGGGGGCGTGCGTGCCCTTCGAGCGCGTGCACCAGCACCACCAGCTGCGGCGGCGGGTGCGTGTGCGACCAGATGTCCGGCGACGTGACGCTGCCACCAGGCATCACCGTGACGGGCCTCAACGTGTGCTTTCTCGGGAGCACCGGGGCGCCGCGAGGGCCCTCGTGTCATCAGAGCGCTGCGGCCGTCACCACCGTGCGCTTCGATCTCGCCGAAGAGACCGCGCCGTACCTGCTGACGATCGAGCCCCTGAGTGGTGTCTCGCGGTTGGTCGACTGCGGGCGCGCTCCAAAAGACCCGGCGTGCCCGTAAGTCAGCGCGCATTCCAATAGCGACGCAGCGGCGCGGCCAACGGAAGCCCAGCCATGGCCGAACCAGCGACATCGCGCTCGCGAATCAGCACGTCGGTCAGCGCCGGAACGAAAGGCAGCTCGGCGAACGCGCGCGCGCCGTCATCACCGAGCGGGTTGTAGCGAAGGTCCAACACGCGCAACGCCGGGGCCGTCATCGTCCCGAGAGCGCGAACACCCGCGGCGCTCAGCTCGTTCTTCTGCAGCCGCAGCGCGTGGAGGCGCGGCAGTTCCGCACCCCGCAGCTCGCCGACGCCTTCATCGCGCAACGCGCAGTACCGGAGATCGAGCTCAACCAACGACGAGAACCACTTCGCACGGCGCGCGGCGCGCACCGCCGGACCACCGAGCGCGGTGTACGCGAGACTGAAGCAACGCAGGAGCGGCAGCTCGAGCTTCGCGACGGCCTCCACCACGGAGAGCGATTCCGCAGAAACCCCGCGCTCCGGAAATCCGACGCGGGTGAGAAAACGCGCGTTGGGCGTCGCGAGGAACTTCTCGAGCGAGGCCACTGACTCGAGACTCCAGGTGAGCTGCACCGAACTGACGAAGCCATGCAGCCAGCTCACGACGACCGCGTGGTCGAGCCCCTCGCGCCACTGCTCTTCGTGCTGCTTGGTCAGCGCGCGCGTTTCGTTGTGCAGTCGCCGCGAGCGCGCGTTGTCACGCACCGCAGCCACGGCCCCAGCCGACTGGTCGGCTGATCTGATCGCGCGCTCGTGCTCGAGGCGAATGAGCTCACCGCGAACGTCACCTTCGGTCGTGAGGTGATCTGCGTAGACCTGCCACGCCGGCCAATCGTCGGGCTTCTCGCGCAACCCCGCTTCGATCGCGGTGACGCTCATGCGTACTGAGAAATCTTCTCGCGAATGCGCGCTGCCAGACCGGCGTGGGCTTCCTGGAGCGCGTCGTGAATGGCCTGCGCCTCGACGCGGTACTTGGTGCGCTTCTCAGCAGTCCAATGCGGCGGAGCCGGCTCGAGGTTGGTGATGCGATCGGCCAGCTTCACCATCCACACCTCGCGCGGCTGCGCCTTGATGCGCTGCAGGCTGTCCGCCATCTGCTCGGCCTTCGGAAGGCTGTCGTTCTTCGTCAAGGCAAACACGCCATCGGCGACGCGCGCTCCGAACTCGGCGCTGAGGGTCTCGTGCTTCACGCCCGCGTCTTCCGCGGAGTCGTGCAGCAACGCGCACTGCATCGCGAAGTTGATGTCGAACGGAGCGCTCACGTGCGCGCGCAACAGCTCACTGGCCACCTTCACGAGGTGCACCACGTACGGCGCACCGGAGCCCGGCACCTGCTGCGAGCCATGCGCCTTCGCCGCGAAATCCAACACACGCTTGAAGAGATCCTGATCCCAGCCATCGGATGAAACGGCGCGCGACTTCTGCCCGTGCGTCTGCTCGATCCTTCCGAGTGCGTCGTAGGTCGCGTATTTGTACGCCTCGGACAGCGTCGGGTAGTTGAAGCAGGCATCGATGAAGTGATCGGTGGTCGCTCCGCTCAACATCGCCGAGAGCCCGATGTGCACCAGCTCGGTCGCGCCTTCGCCGATGCAGTGCACGCCGACGAGGCGACGATCATCGATGCGGTACAGCAGCTTGAGCGCGCCCGACTCTCCCGTCATCTGACCGCGCGCGTTCTCCGAGAGCTGCGCCACGCCGCGCGCGTACGGAATCTTCGCGGCCTCGAGCGACTCCTCGGTCTCTCCACACATCGACACTTCGGGAATGGTGAAGATGCCGTACGGAAACAGCGGAGCGACCCGCGTCTTGTACTTGAGGTCGAACATGTCGACGACGGCCACGCGGGCCTGCTCCATCGACGTCGAAGCGAGCGCGGGAAAACCAATCACGTCACCGACCGCCGCGATGTGCGGCACCCTGGTGCGGAACGTCTTCGGATCGACGTCGAGCTGACCGCGCTTGCCGGGCACGACGCCCGCCTTGTCGAGCGCGAGCGTGTCGGTGTTCGCGTTGCGGCCGGCGCAGATCAACGCCACGTCGGCCTCGAGCTTCTCGCCGTTCGACAGCGACATCCTCACGCTCGGCCCATCGTGGTCGTTCGCGTCGCAGCCGGCGACCTGGCACTCGAAGCGGAACTGCACACCCAGCGCCTTCATGCGCTCGGTGAGCCACCCGACGACCTCGGTGTCGAGGAAGCCGAGAATGGTGGGCTTGCTGTCGATGACCGTCACCCTGGTGCCCAGCGCCGCGAACAGACACGCGTACTCGCAGCCGATGACGCCACCTCCGACGACGACCATCGACGAAGGCATCGCGTGCACGCGCACGATCTCGTCGGAGTCGTAGACGTTGGGATGTTCGAACGGGAACGAGTCGGGCCGGTGCGGTCGGCTGCCGGTGGCGATCAACACGTTCGACGCAGTGACGAGCTTTCCGCCGCCGACATCGACGGTGTGCGGATCGACGAACTTCGCGGCGCCGTGAAACACCTGCACGCCGTGGCGCTCGAGGTTCTTCTGCATGCGCGCGCGCTCGGCTTCGGTCACACGCTTCAAGCGGAAGAGGAAGTCGTCCACGTTCGCCTTGCGGCCCAGCTCCATCGACGCGCCGTGGAGTCCGCGCTGCCGGAAGCCGGAGAGGTACAGCGCCGTCTCGCGCAGCGTCTTCGAGGGGAGCGTGCCGGTGTTGACCATCGCTCCGCCGAGGTGTGGCTCTTTCTCGACGAGGGCGACCTTCTTGCCGAAGAACGCGGCCTGCACCGCGCCCTTTTCTCCGGCGGCGCCACCACCAATCACCAGCAGATCAAAGTCGGGCACGCGCGGGAGGTTATGCGACTCGGCGCACCGCTTCGACGTGATCGAGCAGCTGGTCGAGCATTCGCCACGTCGCGCCCCAGACGACGTGTTTGGCGTCGTCCCACACGAAGACGTCGCGATCGGCCTGGTAGATTTCCCGCTTCTCGCGTCGCAGCCGCCACAGCGGAGCGTGAATCACTTCGGCAATCTCTCCGGGGTTCGGCTTGAGCGTCACGGTCTCGGGCACCACGCCGACGAACGGCGTCACCCAGTACGAGGTGACGGTCGGCATCGCGCCGAGCAGCCCGAGCACGTCGACTTGAGCGGGATCGATGCCGAGCTCTTCTTCCGTCTCACGCAATGCGGTGTGGAGCGGCGTCAAATCGCCGTGCTCTCTCCCGCCGCCGGGAAACGAGATTTGTCCGGGGTGTTTGCGCAGCGTCATCGGGCGCTTCGTCATCAGCGCGAACGGCTCACCGTCACGCCAATACAAAGGAGCGAGCACCGCTGCCTCTTTCAGCTCCAGCCCCGGCGCCTCGAAGGTCTTCGATGGCTCGCGCTGCAGGTGATCTCGCAAGGCTGAGAAGAACGTCTGCATCTCCACGAGGAGGAATGTAACTGGCTCACGGCGGCGGCGCGTCACGATTCCCCGACGTCGCGTAGCGGTCCATTCGCCACGAGCGCCCGCCATTCTTCGAGGTGATGGTGATCCACGGGCCAGCGCCGGGGCGAAAACGGGTCAGCGGCTCGACGCGCCAGGGCGGCAACACCCACTCGTCGGGCAAGGCGATGGGTCCTTCTCCAGTGTCAGCCTCGATGCGGATGCTCAACGTGTCGCCAGTCACCGTGAAGTCTCGCAGCGTCGCCCAGTAGACCGGCTTGGGCAGCGTGACGATGTGCTGCACGCCGCCATCGACGCTCAGAAACAGAATCTCGGCCGAGGGACCGCCGCCCTCGGTGCACCACTCTCCCATCACCCACACGCCACCATCGACCGGAGCGAATTGGTCGAAGCAATTGCATTCCTCGAGCACCATCCATTCATCGCCGCGGTGGAGCACGCCGTTCGACAGCGCCGGCTCGTCAGCATCGTCGATGCGCAAAAACTCCACGCCGAACCAGGTGGCGACGAGCTCGCGTTCACCGCCATCAGGCTCGCCGCGCGACCACATGAGGTTCTTCGGAGTGGCGACCACGGTCGCTCCCCGCTGCACGAAGTACACGAGGATGGCCGCACCCAGCACGACCAACACCGCGGCGACGATCGCGAGCCTCACGGGTCGAGCCTCATTCCATCGACCAGGTGCGACCACGATTGCGTGAGAGGTACGCGCCGCCGTGCCGATGAAACGGCCACGGAAGTCCACGCAGCGGCTTCCACACGAACGCATCCGGCGCGGCTCGGCGTTCGGCGTTGTGCACTTCGATGCGGAACTCGTCTCCGGTGACGACGACCTTCGTCGCGCTCATTCCCGCGTGAGAGGTCGGCAACACCGCGAGCCGCTCGAACGTCTTGCAGCGATCGAAGCTCGCGAAGACGTACACCTCGGCCTTCGCTGCCACGAGCCCCGCGTTGTCACCGGCGGCGAGCACCGTATCTCCCTCACGCGCCATCGCGACTGCCGTCGCCGGAGCGAACGAGATGAACTCCTCTCCACGATCGAGCCGCACAGGAGAGCCGTCGATGACGTTCGGAAAGTTCACCGACAGTCCGCAGGTGAAGTCGATCTCCCGGTAGCCCTCGAGCGGAGGCGCGCTCACCCACGGCAGCGGCTCGCTGTTCGCCTGCACCGACGGTCCGTTGCGCAGGAACACGAGCACTGTGATGCCCAGCAAACTCAGCAATACCGTAAGGGTGATCGACCGTCTCACGCCTGCAGCACACCGGCGGCGAGGAGCGCGAGCAACGCTCCTCCGAGCGCGATGCGGTAGATCACGAACACCAGCATCGAGCGCGTGCGCACGAAGCGAAGCAGCCCGCCGATCGCCGCCAGCCCCGCCGCGAACGAGACGACGACGCCGGTGATGATGATGCCGAGCGACGGCCGCTCGGTCGCCTCGAACAAGTCCTTCGCCTCGAGCAGCCCGGCGAGGGTCGTCGCCGGAATCGACAATAAGAATGAATAGCGCGCCGCATCTTCACGCTTGAGACCGAGCGAGAGCGCACCGGTGATGGTGGTGCCGCTCCGTGACGAACCGGGGATCAACGCCAGCGCCTGCCACAGCCCGACGATGATGCCGTCCTTGAGCGACATCTCGGCCAACGTGCGTTTCTGCGACGCCACGCGCTCGACGATGAACAACACGATGGCCAGCACGATGAGCGAGCCCGCGATGACGTGCAGCGAGCGCAGGTCGTTCTTGATCGCCTTCTTGAACAACAACCCGCACACCGAGATCGGAATGGTGCCCAGGCCCACGAACCACGCGAGCCGCGAGTCTTCGGTGCCGAACGGCTTGCGTTCTTTGAGCCCGGTGACGAACGCCTTCGTCAGTTTCACCAGATCCTTCGCGAAGTAGACGAGCACCGCGGCGACCGTGCCGAGCTGAATGACGGCCGAGTACGCGGCGCCGGGATCATTCCACCCGAGCAGCGCAGGCACGATGCGCAGGTGCGCGGTGGACGAGATGGGCAGGAACTCGGTGAGCCCCTGCACGATGCCCAGAATGACTGCTTCGACGAAGGTCATGGATGAGGGGCGGGA
>JAEUJS010000359.1 GCA_016792935.1 Archangium sp.
GCGGTCTTCGTCTCGTCGTGTCGCTGCTCCACCTAACGTCACAAGCTACTACGGCCCGGGCCGCGATCGCCGTTTTGGAATCGACTCTTTGTAGTAGTCAGCCCTCATGTCCGAACAGAAGCCGCCGGAAGTGCAGCTCCAGATTCAGCTCGATGACGCCGTCGCCAATGGTCAGTACGTGAACATGGCGCTGGTGAATCACACCGAGACCGAGTTCACGCTCGACTTCATCTACGTGCAGCCGCAGCAGCCGCGCGCGAAGGTGCTCTCGCGCATCATCACCAACCCCAAGCACATGAAGCGGTTGATGATGGCGATCCAGGACAACGTGGCGAAGTTCGAACAGAAGTTCGGGCCCATCGAAGTGACGGACCCCGGCACCCCGGTACACTGAGTTTCCATGGTGCGTCTCTCCTTCTTCACCGCGTTGCTCGTGGCCGGCTCCGCGCTGGCTTCAGAGAAGCCGTGTGAGAAGGACGGCATCCTGCTGTTTCCCGCTCCGGGCGCGGTGGTGCCGACCAACGTGCAGTTCATCATCGAGGGCGCGGGCGAAGGCCAGGCGCGCGTGCAGGAACTGCTCGCCAGCGACATCGCGCTCCTCGCTGAGGGACAAGACCCGATTCCGGTGAAGGCCGAGAAGGGCTTCGTCTCGCAGATGGCGCGCGTCGCGTTGCGGCTGCGACCGCTCAAGTCGCTCACGCCGAACGTCGAGTACACGCTCGCGTTGCCGCGCGACATGGCGGGCGTGCGGTTGCTCAACGACGTGCTCGGTGATGGCTCGCTGCGGTGGCTGGCGGGAACCGGGCCTGACGTGAAGGCGCCGCGCTACAAGCAGAAGCCCGCGTCGTCGGAAGGCTTCTACGTGAAGACCCCCGATGGCCTGCGTCGTCAGCTGCGCCTGCGCGCGCTGGTGGAAGAGCAGGGCCCCGCGTGGTTCCTGGTGACGTTGCAGCGTGCGCGCGGTGGTTCAGCGCGGCAGCAGTACCCGGTGGCGCTCGAAGGAGACACACTCACCATCGGTCACGACGCGTGCAGCGGTGGCTTCGGCTTCGACGACGGCCGCGCGTACAAGCTCACCTTCGAGCTCTTCGACGCGGCGGGGAACAAGTCGAACGAGAAGGCGGCGCTGGAAGTCGCTGCGCCGCGCCCGCTCGAGTGACTGTTTCCATGCGCTCGTTCGCCTCACGCCGCTGAAGCCGCGTGCTCTCGGCTTCGCCTCGACTGGCTCACGCGCTGGTTACTTCCACTTCCCCTTGCCGCCCTTGATCTTCACCTTACCGGGACCCGGCGGGTCGATGACCACGGCCTTGCCGTGCTTGTAGCGGCGGTACTTGCCAGCGGGCACGCGCACCAGGGTCGGCGGAACGTTCGGACCATCGACGAGCACCCAGCCACCGCGGTGGTCGTTCGCCCGGTACCAATGCGGACCACGGCGCACCCAGTACACGTTGTTCACGAAGAAGATCTCATCGTCGTTGTCCTCGACGACCTGAATTCCCGGCTCGACCACCACCACCGGAGGCGGCGCGTTGAACGTGATGGTCGGCAGGTTGATCTGCACCTGAACCTGCGAAGCCACGAGAGCAGTGAGGAGTGTGAGCATGAAGATGAGTACGTCGACGAAGGGTGAATCAGGCGAAATTTCACTTCACCTGAACGTCGGCCAGGCCCTGACGCGCGCCGCTGATTCCCAGCTGGTTCATGAAGAGTGCCGTGACGTCGGTGCCACCAGACAAGTTCGTGATGATGGCCATCGGCGTGTAGATGAGGCCCCAGGGGAAGCCCCACCACCCGAGGAAGAGCGAGAGAATCGTGTACGGGAGTGACGCTCCGAACGTGCCCTGACCGGCGCGAATGAAGTGCACCTCGCTCGGCCGCTTGAGCGTGATGATCAGAAACGACATGCAGTAGGTGAAGTGGACGAACTTCCCGCCACGGGAAATCTCTTCCTGCACCTGCTCGACCGTGAGGCCTTCGATGCCTTTGACCATGGTGCGCGAGACTGTACCGCGCGCGGCTCAGGCGATGAGGCGCCGAATCACCGGCGCGATGGCCTTCGCTGACGCCACGCGCTCCAGCGGGAAGGTGAGGTTCGGAACCGCGGGCACCGAGTCGGTCACCACCACGCGCGCGAGCGGCAATGCCGACAGCCGCTCGTTCGCCGGCCCGACGAAGAGGCCGTGTGACGCGACGACGGTGACGGGCGATTTCGCTCCGTGCGCGATGACGGTCTTCACCGCTTCCGACAACGTGCCGCCGGTGGAGATCATGTCGTCCACCACGACCACATGCCGGCCTTCGACATCACCGACCACGCCCTGCGCTTTGACCTGCTCTCCGCTGAGACGCTGCTTGTGCACGACCGCGACGGGCAGACCGAGCGGCCGCGCGAACGACTCGGCGCGCTTCACGGCTCCGAGGTCAGGCGACACGACGACGGCCGGCGTCTGAATCGTCGCGCGCACGTGCTCGATGAGCAGCGGCACCGCGTCGGCGTGCTCCACGGGCCGAGGGAAGCAGCCTTCGACTGCGCGTGAGTGGAGATCGAGACACACCACGCGATCGACGCGACCGGCAGCGAGGAGCTCCGCGACGACGCGCGCTCCGAGCGGCTCACGGCCCGAGACGCGGCGGTCGTGGCGCGCGTAACCGAGATACGGAATCACCGCGGTGACGGAAGACGCTCCCGCGCGCTGGCAGGCATCGGTGATGAGCGAGAGCTCGAGCAGGTGCTCTCCGGCGGGCGCGTGCAGGCCCTGGACGACGAAGACGTCAGCGCCGCGCACATCGGCGTCGACGCACACGTCGAGCTCACCGTCCGGAAAACGCTTCACCGAGCAAGGTCCAATCGGAAGACCCAGCTCGGTGGCGAGCGAAGCGGCGAGTTGTGGATGCGACGACCCTGCGAGGAGAACCGAAGCCCCGTGGGGCGACGTCGTTGGGTGGTGAACCGTGCTCATGCTGCGACTACGAAAGCACGGCCCTCAGCGAACTCAGAGCGATTCGAGGTAGGCGATGAGGCTCTCCTTCTCGCTGATGGCGAGGACGGAGAGGTTGCCGTGGTTCGGGTGCAGCGAGCCCGTGATGCGGCTGCGCAGGTCGGGAATTTCACCGGTGTGGAGATACGGAGCGCGCGCCGCGACGCCCTTGAGGTTCGGCGAACGCACCGCTTCACCCGTGCCGATGTCGGCTTCCGGACCTTCCGCGGTGCCGTTGCTCAAGTGGCAAGACGCGCAGCCGGCCTTGTTGAACGCGGCGATGCCTTCGTCACGCTGCAGCGCCGAGAGGGTGCGCGACGGCTTCGGACCCGGAATGGTGTCGAGCCACGAGCCGAGGCCAGCGACTTCCGTCGAGGCGACCGGAGCCGCGCCCATGCGCTTGACGAACGTGTCGGTCATCAGCGCGCTCAGGTTGTTGAGGTCGCCACGCCAGTGGAACGGCGCGCGCTGCATCACGCCACCCGAGAGGGTCTGCGTGCGGCGGAACTGACCGTCGATGATCCACAGGTGTCCGTCTTCTCCACCTTCGGGGTGGCACGAGGCGCAGGCGAGCGCCGCGCCGCCGCGAGGCGAGTTGTGGAAGAGCGTGTGGGCCGGCGACGAGAGCGCCTTGTCGGACGTGCCGAGCGGCTTGGCGAGACCCGTCGAGAGGTCGAACACCATCGGCGTCGAGTGAAGCGTCTCGAGCACCACGAGCCTGGTGTTCGAGAGCCAGGTGACGGAGTTGAGCGCCAGACCGCCGACGCCGCCCGTGGGCGTCATGCAGCTGTCGGTGCCGGCGACGAGGCTGGTCGGGTACACCGAGAGGCCGGTGCCGCCGGCGCCCACGATGGCGAGCATGCTGCCGTCAGGCGAGACCGCCGCGTCGACCGGGAGGATGTCGTTGGTGTGCGCGGTGAACCTGGTGCCGTCGTCGAGCATGCGCGTGACGCCGGTGACGACCGCCGAAGCGCTGCACGGGGCCGGGATGCCCGGAATCGGAATCTGCGGGCCACCACCGTACGGGCTGCTGCTGCCCTGGTTGGGAATCGGGTTCGGCGTGGTGCTGGTGGTCAGGTTGATCTGATCAGCGTGGAGCTGGTGCACCACGAACGACGCTCCGTTACCGCGCGTCATCTTCCACGCGACCTGCGGGACGTGGACGACCGGGTTGAGCTCGCTGGAGATGCGCTGCGTCGCGAGCTTGGTGCGCGTCGGCGTCGCGGTGGAGAGGTCGATCAACTCGGCGGCGCGGAACGACGTGGCGACGAGGCCCGTGGGCGCGATGACGACGTCACGCAGCTCGACGCCGGTGAGGTCGGTGGTCTGCGTCGCGCCGACGTGAACGAGCTCGCCACCGGCGCACGCGACCAGCGTCTCGCCCCTGGCGGCGTCGCGCGTGAGGCTGCGCGGCTCGGGGCAGACGGCGGTGGTGGTGACGGAAGCGGCCGCTCCGGTGTTGAGCGTCACGGTCGCGATCGAACCCGTTCCGCGCAGCAGCACCTGGAAGTTGCCATCGGAGACTTCAATCGCGCGCGTCGGCCACGAGCCGGCGGCGAAGGTGACGTCTTCGATCACCGCACCCGTCGCGGCGTCGATGATGCGCAGACGCTCTGCTTCGGGATCAGCGAGGAGCACTCGACGTGCGTCAGCCGTCATCGACAGGTGTCCACCGACGACAGGCCGGAACGCGCTCAGCGGCTGCTGAGTCTGCGAAGGCGTGTTGTTCGGGTTGTCGGGAGTCGATGGATCGTCCCGTTTTTCAGTCGTGCAACCAGCCGCCACCACCAGCACTGCGATCATTGCTGAGCGCTTCATCCGTCCCTCCTCAGGATTTTCACGAGACCGCGAAAAGCTACTGCCACCGAACTCCGTAAGCCAATGGCCGGGTTGTCCTACATCGACCCCTCACACTGAGTGGCCGACGGACTGCTGATCCGTATCCTCCAGCCGGCTTGCCGGCTGATCCATCGGACACCGAGGCGCCAGTGCCCGGGACGTTCAAAAGCTTCACGCCGATGCGCCGGAACACCTTCCGCAGACGAACGGAATGCCGGAAACCGGTCACGCGGACAAAGGCTCACGCGCTTCCAGCCACTTCGGAGGCACCTTCGAGTTCAGTGCCACGAGACCTCCGACGATGGCGCACGTGGTGTCGCGATCACCGAGGCCTGCGACCGTGTTCCAGAGTGCCTCTTCGTAGTCGTCGTGATGCCTCAGCGCACACCACAGTGAGAACGGAACGGTGTCTTCGCTGAGCACCTTGCCGCCGCTGCCGAGGCGCCGGGCGACCTCTTCACTGCTCAGGTCGAAGCCGAGGTGTGAGGCCTTCTCGAGCGCGTCGCGCGTCGGTCCATGCGGCGTTCGCGCGAGGACGTGTGTCCAGACGAGGGCGATGGGCTCGGGTTTGGAGAGACACCAGGCGGCGACGGCGACAGCGACGGCTCCGGCTTGCCCGTCGGGGTGCGCGTGCGTGACGGCGGCCTGGGCGTGCGCTTCTTCGACCACGCGCGAGAGCGGTTGATCGACGAAGAACGCGCCGAGTGGAGCGACCCGCATCGCGGCTCCATTTCCTTTGCTGCCCTGGCCGTTGAAGAGCTGCTTCGCGGAGTGCTCCCAGTCTGCGTCGCGCGAGAGGAGCTCGAGCACCTGGTGCGCTCCGGTGCCGTAGCCGCGAGCTGGCTCTTTGGCCCAGCGTGCTCCGAACTGCTTCGCGAGGTGGCGTTGATCGATCTTCCCGTGTGTCTCGAGTGTCTCGACGACGCTCAAGGCCATCGCAGTGTCGTCGGTCCACTTCCACGGAGCGCGCGCCGGAACTTTCCGCGCTCTGATGGCCGGCACGACGGCTTCTGGCGGCCCGAAGAAGCGCTCACCGAAAGCGTCGCCCACGCTGAGGCCATCGAGGGACAGGCGCATTCGCTCGGAGCCGGTCAGCTTCTTCTGGGTCTTCTTCTTCACCGCCATGCGCCCAATCTATGGGTAAAGAGGCCGCTGTCTCGCATGCCTTCGCTGCCTCCTCAGCTCGTCGACCGTCTGGTGGCCACGCGGCAGAAGCACGCCGTGCCTCCGGAGCTGCGCCCGCTCGCTCAGGCGTTCGGCCCGTTCGTGTTGGGCGTGCTGTTTCCCCACTTTCATGGCGCGCTGATTCCCGGTGAAGCGGCGGTGCGCGCGGAGCTGAACGACATCGCCGAGCGGCTCGCGGCGTTGGAGAAGGCGATTCTGGTGCTGCAGCCGACGGCTCCGGTGAACGGAAAGCTGGTCGACGACTTCCTCGCGCGCTTGGGTGAAGTGCACGCGACGTTGGAAGCCGACGCGCAGGCCATCCTCGACGGAGACCCCGCGGCGAAGAGCTACGACGAGGTCGTGCTGACGTACCCGGGCTTCTACGCCATCGCCGTGTTCCGCATCGCGCACCTGTTGTTCGAGCTCGGGCTGCCGTTGTTGCCGCGCTTCATGACGGAGTTCGCGCACGAGAAGACGGGCATCGACATCCACCCCGGCGCGACGATCGGAAAGCGGTTCTGCATCGACCACGGCACCGGCATCGTCGTCGGAGAGACCACGCGCATCGGCGACGGCGTGAAGCTGTACCAGGGCGTCACGCTCGGCGCACACACGGTCGAGAAGGCGCTGGCGGATCGCAAACGGCATCCCACCATCGAAGACGAGGTCGTCATCTACGCCGGCGCGACGATCCTCGGAGGCACGACCGTGGTGGGCCACCACTCCGTCATCGCCGGCAACGCGTTCTTGACCCAATCGGTGCCGGCGAACTCCGTCGTCACGCGGAAGAGCGAAGTCAGGCCGCGCGTGCAGGGCGCCGTGTTCGAAGATCTCGACTGGGTGATCTGAGTCCGTTATAACGGATAATCATCCAGTAGGCCGGATTCCTTGAGGGATACATCCATCTATGCGGGCAAATTCGATTCTCGAGACCATCGGCAACACTCCTCACGTGCGGACGCACCGACTGTTTCCGGGAGCAGAGGTGTGGGTGAAGTTGGAACGCGCCAACCCCGGAGCGAGCATCAAGGACCGCATCGCGCTCTCGATGATCGAAGACGCGGAAGCGAAGGGCCTGCTCAAGAAGGACTCGGTCATCATCGAGCCGACGTCGGGCAACACGGGCATCGGGCTCGCGATGGTGGCGGCGGTGAAGGGCTACCAGCTGGTGCTCGTGATGCCGGAGAGCATGTCCATCGAGCGGCGTCGCGTGATGGCGGCGTATGGCGCGAAGTTCGATCTCACGCCGCGTGAGAAGGGGATGAAGGGCGCCATCGCGCGCGCGCAGGAATTGATCGCGTCGACTCCGAACTCGTGGATGCCGCAGCAGTTCGAGAACGAGGCGAACATCGAGGTGCATCGCAAGACGACTGCCATCGAAGTCCTCAACGATTTCCCGGAAGGGCTCGACGCGATCATCACGGGCGTCGGCACTGGTGGTCACATCACCGCGTTCTGCGAAGTGCTGAAGCCGAAGTGGCCGAAGCTGAAGGTCTTCGCGGTCGAGCCGGCGAAGTCTCCGGTCATCTCGGGTGGGCAGCCGTCGCCGCATCCCATTCAGGGAATTGGTGCGGGCTTCATTCCGAAGAACCTGAAGAAGGAATTGCTCGATGGTGTGATTCAGGTCGAGCACACCGACGCGTTCGAGATGGCGCGGCGCGCGGCGCGTGAAGAAGGTCTCTTCATCGGAGCGTCGTCAGGCGCGTCGCTGCAGGCGGTGAAGCAGAAGCTGCCGGATCTTCCGCCGGGCGCGAAGGTGCTCGCGGTGACCTACGACACGGGAGAGCGGTACCTGTCCGTCGATGGCTTCTTGCCGTGATGCCTCGTGAATAGGTGAGCACTCGTGGCCGTGGGTGGTGCATGGTGCGCCACGCATGAAACGAATCATCCTCGTCGCGGTCATCGCTGGTTTGTCGGGTTGCGCGTACCTCGCTGAGTTCCTCAAGGGCGCGCAGGGTGCTGGGTTGTTCAACCAGCCCACGTTCACGTTCAAGACGGCCAACCTCGAGCACATCACGCTCGGCGGGCTCGATCTCGACACGGTCTGGGAGCTCAACAACCCGAACAACGTCGGCATCTCGCTGGCGTCGATCGACTACGCGCTCTTCATCGAAGACAAGCAGGTCGTCGCCGGTCAGCCGCAGAACGGGCTGCAGATTGGCGCGAACGGCGCGAGCAATCTGCACTTCCCCGCGAACATCAAGTTCCAGGATGTCGCCCAGGTCGTCGAGACGTTCCTCACCAAAGATCGCGCGAAGTGGAAGGCGGAAGGTTCCATCGGTGTGCAGACGCCGATCGGTGTCATCAAGCTGCCGATGTCGAAGGAAGACACGTTCGAGGTGCCGAAGATTCCGGCGGTGCAGTTCCAGAATCCGAAGGTGACCAACATCAACCTCACCGGAGCGACCATCGAGTTCCCGATGCAGGTCACGAGCAAGAACACGTACGCGATTCCGCTCGGCGTCATCTCGGGCAACCTCGCCATCGCGGGCTCCAACGTTGGAACGGTCTCGACTCCGGCGCTCGGTGATGTGACGGGCACGAAAGTCGTTTCGGTGCCGGTGACGGTGAACTTCATCTCGGCGGCTGGAGCGGTGGTGAACGCGGTGCGCGGTGGAAATGCGCAGGTCACCTTCAACGCGCAGATGCAGTCGGGCGCGCAGCAGGTGCCGATCAAGGTCGATCAGATGCTCAGCTTCGTGAAGTGAACTCACTTCATGGCGTTGAGATCGCGAGATCATCAACGAAGCGGCTCTGCACCGTCTCGTTCCACAACCCGCCCGGCCACGTCGCGAGCGAGAACGGCGCCGTGCCGGTCGCTCCGGTGAGATCGATGATCAGCGCGCCATCGACCCACGCCTGAACGACTCCATCGGTGATCGAAGGAGTCGTCTGCCGCGTCATCAACAACGTCACGCGATGCCACGCGCCGTCAGCGAGCTGCGAAGGCGTGTGCGTTCCGAGCCGCAGATGTTGTGCGAAGACCGCGGTGCCCGCGCTGACACGCCACAGGTCGCCGCTGCGCTCGAAGGTCGTGCGCGTCGACGGGCGATCGAGCGCGAAGTCTTCTTCGACGCCGGCATCTCCGCAGGTGGTGAAGCCGATGGGGCGCAGGAACTTCCACGTCACCATCACCGTCGGCACGTTGCCCGAGACGATTTTTCCGACGTGCACGTCGCTCCTGCCGCACGCGCCCGCGTCGTTCGTGAAGTAGTCGACACGGAGCGCGCCGCTGCCGCCGTCTTTCTCGAGCGCGATGACGCCGCCGACTTCGCGGATCTCCGGATACTCGGCGCGCAGGGCGAACAGATCTGCGTAGCCGTCGAAGTCGTCGCGGAAGAGCACGGAGCTCGAGAGCGTCGGCTCACCTGGGCCTGCGTCGGTGGTGCCGCCTCCGCCTCCGCCACCGTTCCCACCAGTGCCACCGCCTGTTGCGGTGCCACCGTCAGTGCCTGCGTCGCTCGACGTGCCCGCATCGTTCGACGGCGTCGGTGACGAGCATGCGACGAAGAAGAGCGCGACCCACGAACGCAGAAGCATGACTTCCCCTCACCCCGACCCTCCCGCAGGGGCGGGAGAAGGAGCCAGTGTCTGATCAGAGCGAGACTTTGACGAGCCCGAGAATCTGCCGCGTGCGCGACGGAGTCGCCTGCACCAGGTTGATGTCCGTGATGTACGCGGTGTTGCCGTCGATGGTGAGCTGGTTGCCCGAGCCCGACCCACCCTCGAGCAGCGGGAGCACGATGTCGACCGTCTTCACGCCGTTGGTTCCGAACGTGGTGTCCACGCTGCCGTCGACGTTCAGACGCGTCACGCGGCCCTGGAGAATGTACGTGTAATAGATGACGAGCTTCCCATCGGCCTGGAGCGCCGCGCCGCGCAGCGAGCCCCACTCGTTCACGCGCGAGATGAGGCGACCGTCGCCGCTGTTTCCGAAGCCGGTGATGGCCGCTCCGTTGGCGTCCACGCGGACCTGCTTCATGAAGTAGCGCTCGGTGCCGGGGCCTCCGTCTTCGTTGAGCTCAATGCCGCCGATGAGCCAGAACGTGCCGTCAGCGCGCTGGAGGACTTTGCGGGCCTCTCCATTTCCGTTCGTCTCAACGCCAGTGCCGTTCGGACCGAACGCGAGATCGAGCCCGCCGCCCGGAAGGAAGCGCGCCATCGGGAAGCCGTAGCCACCGCCGACCACGATGTTGTTGCTGCTCTGCACGAAGAGTCCGCGCGCCTGCTCGGCGTTGCCGAAGCCCAGGTCGAGGATCGCGCCCGCTCCGGCGTCGGTGAGCGAGAACGACGTGTCGACCGCTCCGGCCGCCGTGTACTTGAGGAGGATGATGTCTTCGTTGCGGCCGCCTCCGTTGGAGAGACCGCCCGCGGCGAAGAGCTCACCCGTCGGCAACACCTGCACCGTGGTGAACATCGCGGGGAACGTGTCGCCGTAGTCGTCGAGGCGCAGACCGCTGGTGCCGAACGTGGTGTCGGGCGTGCCGTCGGCGTTGAAGCGCGCGAGGGCAGGGTCGCCGGTGCCGGCGGTGAAGGCGCGCGCTCCGCCGGCGAGGACGATCTTGTCGCCGTCGAACGTGAGCGCCATCGGCGTGTCGTTGTTGAGCGGCAAGGTTCCACCGCCGGCCACTCCGCCGTCGTATGCAGCGACCGCGACGCCGTCGGTACCGAACGTGGTGTCGCGCGTGAAGTCGAAGTTGAAGCGCGCCACGAAGAAGTCGTTGTTGGTGCCGGCGTCTTCGCGAATGCCGTTGCCCGCGACGTAGAGCTTGCCGCCGTGCACCGCGATGGCGCGGCCGTAGGCGCTCTCGAACACCTCGGGGAGATAGTTCACGTAGCCCGCGTCCATGCCGCCACCACCGCCGCCGCCACCACCACCAGTGCCTCCGTCGGGCCCGGGCGTCACCGGGCACGCCGAGAAGGCGAGGACCACTGCGAGCGAAGCGACCACGAGTGAGCCGACCGGCGTGGATTTCATAGGAGTGGAGCTATCAGTAGTTCCGAGGCCCGGATTTCCTTTTTTCGGAATTCACTCGGGGCGTAGTTTCCCGCGCATGGTGCGTCGTGACGACTCAAAGCGAGCAGCCGAGCGATCGACTGCGTGCGCAGAGTCACGCCGCACTTCACCAGCGGGTGAGAGTCCCGCGCGGGTAGTCGCCGGAGAGCCCGCTAGCAGGCCACCACCTGAG
>JAEUJS010000362.1 GCA_016792935.1 Archangium sp.
GGACGCCCATGAACGTGTTGGTGACAGGGGGCTGCGGATTCATCGGCTCCAACCTCGTGAAGTACCTGCGAAAGAACCGCCCGGAGTGGAAGGTCGTCAACTTCGACAAGCTCACCTACGCCGGAAACCTCGAAAACCTCAAGGACCTCGAGGGCGACCCGAAGCACATCTTCATTCGCGGCGACATCGGCAACCGCGAGCTCGTCGATCACGTGATCCGCACCGAGAAGATCGACGCGATCATGCACCTCGCGGCCGAGAGCCACGTCGATCGATCGATCCTCGGGCCCGAGGTGTTCATCACCGCCAACGTGCTCGGCACCAACGTGCTCCTCGAGGCCGCGCGCCACGCGAAGTTGTCGCGCTTCCTGATGGTCTCGACCGACGAGGTGTACGGCTCGCTCGGCCCCACCGGCCTCTTCACCGAGACCACCCCGCTCGACCCTTCGTCGCCCTACTCGTCATCGAAGGCCGCCGCCGATCTGATCACGCTCGCCTACGAGCGCACGTTCGGCCTCGACGTCGTCGTGACGCGCTGCTCGAACAACTACGGCCCGTACCAGTTCCCCGAGAAGTTGATCCCGCTGATGGTCGCCAACGCCATCAACGACAAGCCGCTGCCCGTGTACGGCGACGGAACGAACGTGCGCGACTGGCTGCACGTCGAAGATCACTGCGCCGCGCTGACCCTCGCGCTCGAGAAGGGCGAGAAGGGCGGCGTGTACAACATCGGCGGGAACTCCGAGCGCCAGAACATCCAGATCGTCAAAGCGATCCTGTCCGCCGTCGGCAAACCGGAATCGCTCATCAAGTACGTCACCGATCGCCCGGGCCACGACAAGCGCTACGCCATCGACGCCTCGAAGATCAAACGCGAGCTCGGCTGGTCGCCCTCTCACGTGTTCGAGAAGGCTCTCGCCGCAACCGTCACCTGGTACCTCGAGCACCGCCCGTGGTGGGAACGCATCACGTCGGGCGCCTACAAGAGCTACTTCGACACCCAGTACGCCGCGCGCCTGAAGACCTGAAGCGATGCGAGTCCTCGTCACCGGTGCCAGTGGGCTCGTGGGCAGCCGCCTCATCAAGCTCCTCTCGAGCGCGGGGCACACCGCGATTGGTCTCGATCGGTCGGGGTCTGAGCTCGCGGTCGACATGGTCAATGCTGCGGCGTTCACCGACGCGCTCAGCGCAGCGAAGCCCGACGCGATCATCAACTGCGCCGCGATGACCGACGTCGATGGCTGCGAACGCGAGCCGTCGGCCGCCTGGGCCGTGAACGCCGAAGCACCGGCCACCCTCGCCCGCTACGTGCGCACCCACGACTGCCACCTGGTGCACCTCTCGAGCGACTACGTCTTCGACGGAGATCGCGGCGGCTATCGACCCGACGACGTGCCCAACCCGCGCGGCATCTACGCCATCACCAAACACGGCGGTGAGCAGGCGATTCGGGCGGTCGCTCCGAAAGAGCGCTTCGCCATCGCGCGCCCCGCGGTCGTGTATGGCTGGCCTGCGGTCGCCGGAAAGAACAACTTCGGCTCCTGGTTGGTCGACGCGCTTGGGTCCGGCAAGCCCGTGAAGCTCTTCTCGGATCAGTGGGTTTCGCCCACGCACGCGTTGAACGCCGCCGAGATGGCCGCTGAGCTCGCGACCCGACGGTTGCCCGGCATCTGGCACATCGCCGGAGCCGAGGTCGTCGACCGCGTCACCTTCGGTCACCGCCTCTGTGAACGTTTCGGCTTCGACAGGGCACTGGTGCAACCGAGCCGCATGGCTGACGTGAACCTGCCCAGCCCGAGGCCCGCGAAGAGCGGGCTCGACGTCAGTCGCACTTCAGAATCACTCACGGCCCGCCCGTGGTCGCTCGAGGCCGCGCTCGATCGACTGCACGCCGAGGTCAAAGGGAAGTCATGAAAGGCATCGTCCTCGCCGGTGGATCCGGCACGCGTCTCTACCCGCTCACGCGCGTCGTCTCGAAGCA